>NZ_QJSN01000001.1:0-335822 GCF_003217445.1 Staphylococcus sp. AtHG25
AAACTCATTAAAAGGGTATCTTTTGGTTATAGAAATTATGATAATTTGCGTAATCGAATTATTATAACTTCGCGACTATTTGCCTCAACAACAAAGAAAGAGATTAAACAACCTAAGGTTGCTTAATCTCAATATTTGGACTCATCAGTCCGATTTGACGTAGAGCCAAATAATTCTGTCCCACGCCCAACTCCATTTTTTAATTCACTCTTAATTTAGTAGTACCTGTATTAATAACATCAATGACTGCATCAAGTGCATCAACAATTAAATTCTTAACTGCCGCATCAGTATAAAACGCAATATGTGGTGTTAACCAAATATCTTCTCTAGCAATTAATTCATCTAATAAGTCATCATTAATCACTTTATCACGGTAATCTCCAGGGAATAAACCTCGTTCATGCTCATATGTATCTAATGCAGCACCTTTAATTTGACCACTATCAATTGCATCAAGCAATGCTCTGGTATCAACGATTGATCCCCTAGCAGCATTTACAAATACGGCACCTTTTTTAAATTTTGAAAATAAATCTCTATTGAAGAGATGTGGATTATATTTCGTTGCTGGAATATGAACTGTAACAATATCTGCATCACGTAAAGTTTCTTCCAACGTATCCTTATACTCAACATATTGCCCAACCTTTTCATTAGGAAATGGATCATATGCAACAACATGGCTTCCATATCCTTTTGCAAAAATGCTTGCCGCTATCGAGCCAATACGTCCTGTTCCTATAACAGCTACGGTCAAATCACTAATTGAACGTGACAATATTGAAGGTTCCCATCTAAAATCATATTCACGAAGTTTACGTTGAATATCGTTCTGATTTCTTACAATATTAATCGCTTGTGTTACTGCAAACTCTGCAATTGAACTCGGTGAATATGACGGTACATTAGATATAATAATGCCATATTGTGTAGCTAAATTTAAGTCGTAAGTATCAAATCCAGCACTACGTTGTGCAATATGTGTAATACCAAATTGTTGCAATTTGGCAAATACATCTTCCGATATTGGGTGTTGTTGAGATAAAGAAAAGCCATCAAATCCTTGAACACCATCGACATTATCTTCTGTTAATATTTCTTTATTTAACTCTACTTCGACATTATTTTGTTCCGCCCACTCTTCAATGTAAGGAATATCTTCATCTCGTACACTCATTATTTTAATTTTAGTCATAAAATTTCATCCTTTCTATTTGTGACTTCTTGTTACTCGTTATATAAATAAGATAAAGAAGCTAATCGTTTAGCCGCTTCAGTTAATATTTGGTCATCTAATGCTAGGGAAATACGAACGTAATGACGACCATTTTCACCAAATGGAATGCCAGGCGCCACTAAAATCGATTGTTCTTTCAACAAATACTGTTCAAATGATTCACTATCATACCCTGGTGGTGTTTGAAGCCATGAGTAAATGCCACCTTTAGAATGTACAAATGGTAAATTGGCTTCTTTTAATTGCTTTTCAAACATGTCACGACGACGTTTGAATGTTTCATTTTGTTGATCTAGAAAGTCATCATAGTGATTAAGTGCGTATGTTGCTGCATCTTGAAGGGCACCAAACATACCAGCATTAGTATGTGTTTGATATTTCTTCAGCGCTTGTATCATGTCTTTGTTACCTACTGCGAATCCTACTCTAAACCCTGACATATTATAGCCTTTAGATAATGAAAAGATTTCAATTGCTACCTCCTTTGCATCTTTAGAAGCAAGTATACTTGGGTTCTTTGCATCAAATCCAAAAGCACTATAAGCGAAGTCATGAACGATCTTTGTATGTGTACCTTTAAATCTTTGAATCGCTTCATCAAACACTGCTTTAGTAGCCGTTGATCCAGTAGGATTATTTGGGTAAGTCAAATAAACGAGTGACGTACGTGCTAATGTTTGTGCATCTACTTTGCTCCAATCTGGCAAATAATGTGGTGGCTCCAAATTAAGTGGTACTGGATTGGCATCAGCAAGCATGACACCAGCGAGGTAATCCGTATAACCTGGGTCTGGAAGTAGCACACTTTCTCCAGGATTAACAATACATGTAGGCAAAGCCACTAAACCATTTTTAGTACCATAAAGTATGCACACTTCATCATCTTTATGTAGCTCAACGCCATATTGTCGTTGATAGAAATTAACAATTGCTTCTTTAAAGGATTCCTTACCATGAAATGCACCATATTTTTGATTTTCAGGAATTCGAACAGCATCAGCAAAGTGATCAACGATGCCTTTAGGCGTTTCGCCATCCGGGATACCAACTGCCATATTAATTAACGGTAGTGGTCCATGCTCAACCTTACGTCCCATTGTCTTACCAAAGTAACTATCTGGAATATTGACTAGTTTATTAGAAATTGTCATTATTTACCCCCTTTTAAAATTAAAAAAGCTATATATCACTCTCAATTGATAGTGACATATAGCTTAGTTATGACTATGACACTTATCTTTGAGGCCTACCTCTTTGGAATTAGCACAGTACTTTTGTCTTTTAAGTCTGTTGCTGAAGTTTCATTGGGCCAAATCCCTTCACTTCTCTGGATAAGTCTATTGAATTAATATTTATTGTATCAGTTCAATAAGTATTGTCAATATTTATAATTTTCAGATTTATAGCAAGTTTTACTTTATTTTCCGTGTTCTATATCTTCTAACATTGCTTCGGCAGTAATTTTAGCACTGGTCAACACAGTTGGCACACCTGCACCAGGGTGCGTACTTGCTCCTGCAAAGTATAAGTCTTTATAATCTCTCGATACATTTGGAGGTCTATAATAATTACTTTGTGTAAGTGTTGGCATAAGTACGAATGCTGAGCCGAATTTGTCATTATAACGACTCTCAAAATCAAGCGGTGTAAATATTGTTTCAGATACAATATCCTGACGTATATCTTTAAGTGCCTCAATCGTTTCTAATTTGTTATAAATGACATCCTTCGCTTGTTCAACCATACTAGGATTGTTCCAGTCAATTTCACCTGTCTTCAACTCAGAGACTGGCATTAAGACATACATTCCTCTCTGGTCTTTAGGCACTAATGCCTCGTCTTCTACAGATGGGAAGTAAAGATATAATGATGGGTCATTAGGCATCTTACCACTAAAAATGTCATCAATATTGTCTCTAAACTCTTTAGCAAATACGACATTATGTACATGTAATTTATCACGTAATTGACGATTAATACCTGCATAAATTAAAAATGCTGAACATGAATAGTCTATGTTATCTACCTTTTCAGGAGAATAGTTCTTTAAAGGTGAGTGCGCAGGCATTAAGTTTTGTGCCACACATGGAAAGTCAGCAGTACATAGCACTTTGTCAAAACGTCGAATATCACCATTAACACGTAGACCATCTGCACGTTTAAATTTAGGATCAATAATGATTTCTTGTACATCTGCATTAAGTTCTACTTTAACACCTTAGTCTTGACCAAGTTGTAGTAAACCTTTTGCTAAGCCTTACATACCGCCTTTTATATAATGAACGCCATGTACCATTTCATTCATTGGAATAATAGAATAAATTGAAGGCTCTTGTTTAGGATCAATACCTATGTATAACGTTTGAAATGCGAATAACTTACTTATTTTTTCATTGGATACATAATTTATCTATTAATTGATTCGCATTATTAAATGTTTTTAATTTTAATCCACGATATAGCGTCAATGGGTTATAAAATTCACTTGGTTTACGTAATGTTCGTTCAAGGAAGTATTTGCGTGCCACTTCATATCGTTTATACACATCCGGTAAAAATTGCATAAAATCTTGAGTAGAACCTGGTTCTATCGCTTCTAACGTTTGTCTAAGTTGTGATAAATCAGTTGATACACTCACTTTATCTTTATCAGAAAATAAATATCAAAAATATGTGTAAGTTGCTTCATATCAACGTAATCTTCAAAACGTTTGCCACTTTCTTCAAATACGGCTTTATAAACATCCGGTACCATCACTTTGGTTGGTCCCATATCAAAAGTAAAGCCATCTTTCTTAAATTGGCTCATACGGCCTCCAACTTGTTCATTCTTCTCAAATATTGTAACTTGATGACCTTAGCGGCTAATCGTGCTGCAGCTGCTAAGCCGGTAACACCAGCGCCTACTACTGCTATATTCATATATCTCACCTAATCTTTATATTTTTTCTTTAAATTGCGGTAGATTTTATGTTTTTTCCATTTAGAAACGTACGCACGGCCTTTCAATGAGTAATCTGCTTTACGTACTTCGGTTAATATACCTCGATATACTTGGGCTGCTAACTCAATAATCATACGAGCTTCTTCGTTGTATACATTAAGATGATTTAAAACCATGTCATAGTTATTATCGGCTAGTGTAGCGTAGAATTCCCAAATTTTAATGTAATTGTCAGAGGGTTGATCACGTCCTATTTCATCAGCAATTGAAACATTAAATTCACTTAAACGCGCTTTACTAAAGTAAATACGTCCGTTACGATAATCTTCACCAACATCACGTAGTATGTTCGTTAATTGAAGTGCCTCACCTAATTGCTTTCCATACTCATACGCTTCATCTGACGGTGGCGTTGCCAGTATTGGGATCAGTAATACGCCTACAGTTCCCGCAACACCATAACAATAATCTAGTAGACCACGATCTGTTTCAAACATTTCGAAATGCTGGTCTGCTTCAACCGTATCAATTAAGTCATAGAGGGCTTGGAAATTCATTTGGAAATGTGTAGCTGCATCAGCAAATGCCATCATAATGCGGTCATCACTTTCAAATATCGTTGTAGTTTGATGTTCAATAGCTTTAACATCACGGTTAATCTTATGTAGATATTCCACGTCTTGGTGTACATCGATACTATCATCAACGATTCTACAAACTGCATAAATCGCCCAGATTGCTCGTCGTTGTTGTTCTGGTAACATATCAAACGCATATGAGAAACTCTTAGAGTAATCTTTCATAATTTGATGACAATATTGATAATTTTCTTCTAATGTGCTCATGGAGAACCCCCTGCTAAATATTATTTAATACTAAATTGTCGTCCTTTCCATTTTACCTGTTTCGTGTAATGAATATGACGATATGAATTTATATAAATTAAAACAAAAAATAAAAACAATATTGGGTTGATAGATAAAAATAAAATTGAAAAACGTCCTACTCGACGATGTAAACGAATAAATTGTAATATATATAAACTATATGATAACGCCATTCGCTTAAATGACAAAGTTTTCATAAATAAACTAAATGTTAATCCGCTATATGAGGTGATACTTCCCACCATCCATAAGATAATTAATATCATGATATGAGGTTGTGTTGACGAAGCACCTACCGCTAAGTGTTTCATCCATCCCTCTATCATTGTTTTAAATCCCGCTTCATACATTCTAAAGCTAACAAATCCCTGACCTTCAAATTGTGTCACTGGCAAATGGCAACGATGAAACGCTTTTCCTAAAGAAAATCCTTCAATAACATGAGATGTAGCATTTTTATGTCCTTGTGTCAGGATATAATCGGATTTGTTCATGACTGTAACAGGTCCAAATGCTAATGACTCCCCTTTAGATTTAGATAAACTTGAAAAATTATTTGTACCTACAACTGTCATAAGATTAAACATAGCCGATAAGTGTTCATAAGGTTTATAAACAACATGATACGTTTGAATACTCATTAATCCACGATATTGTTGTCGCGCATATGACTGAATAATTGCCTCTAGGGCGTGTTCATTATTCAATTCTACGTCCGCATCCATAAATATAAGAATATCTGACGCTGTATAAGAAGCACCTAGATAACATGCATATTACTTACCACCCCAGGTATTACTATTGTTGTCATACGTCACATTATACACTTTCGCGCCCATCTCTCGTGCTATCTCAGCTGTTCCATCATTTGAATCATCGTCCATGACTATATATTCAACTCGTATTGATTGCCGAGACAAACTTTTTAATAATTTGGATAATCTCATTTCCTCGTTGCGCGCTGGTATAATCACACTTATTGATTGTGCTGTTTCGCCCTTATGTTTCCTATTAAAAGAAAGTAAATGACGACGATTATACATTAAATAACCACTGACTAATGATAGACCTGTACTTGCATGAAGAAGTGACTCCAATTTAGTCATAGTTGCATTACCTCTAATCTCTTGAAGCATTAGTAACTTTACTTTCAAGTACATTAATTTTATCAGCTACTTGTTGTCCGCTTAATGTCACCATCGGCATACCACCACCAGGATTAACTGATCCTCCTACTAAGAATAAGTTATCAAAGTATTGACTATGCTTAGGAAACTTGAATCCTTTATTTTTCTTCTTATCTGCGACTACACCATAAATGGCACCTTTATTAGAAACATACGTCTGTTCAATATCATGTGGCGTCCAAATATCTTCATATATAATATGTTGACGCAAATCTGTAAGCCCCATTTGCTCTAATTTATCCAAAACACGCTCTCGGAAGTCACGATATTGTTCCTCTGTAAACGGTTCGTCTTGAATGTACGGAATATGTGGTAATACTTTTAAATTTTCATGTCCTTCTAGCGCTTGAGATGCATCCGATTTATTTGAATTAACAAGATAAATCGTTGGGTCTTGTGGCAATACTTTGTCATGAAACACTTCTCGATAATTACGCTTAGAATCATTTGAGAATAGGAAATTATGATGTGCCAATTGAGGGTATAATTTGTCTACTCCTAAATGCATCACAAAGCCAGATGCTGCAGGTTCATAAACTTTCTCTAATTGCGCTATTTTTTTATTTAAAAAGTGCAGTAAGTCACGATACGTAGGTCTCACTTCTCTATTAGAAACAATGTAATCTGCACTCACATGTAAACCATCATCTAATCTAACGCCTGTAACATGATTAAAATACGTATCAATACTATGTATATCCATACGGTATGAATGGTTACGCCCTCTTCAATCGCTAATTGTTCCAATGCACGTGCAAGTTTATGAATACCACCTTTAACGTACCATAATCCTTGTTCATATTGCATGTGAATTAAAAGCGAAAGTACTGCTGGTGCATCATAAGAAGAAGAGCCAACATACTTTATAAAGTAGCCAAGCATATCTCTTAATTCTTGCTTCTCAACATAACGATTAATAGCTTGTTACATTGTTGAGAAGTAATCCACACCTTTAAGTGAACGCAATGGTCCCTGGCATTTAATAATTTCAGAAACTGTATCAAGCCCTAGTGCAAAGTAGCCATTTTCCGTAAAACGATGTATTTTTTCTTCATGATTTAAAAATTGATGAAGTTGCTGAATATCGTCATTGGTAAGATAGGTATTGGCATTTAACATTTGAGACAAGTCTTCATATAAATCTATAACTTTACCATTAGTGAAGAAACTACGCCATTGCAAAGGTAATCGTTCAATAGTAACATAGTCTTTCATTTGCTTATCACTATAGTTAAACAAGTTTTCAAATATGTATGGCATCGTTAATATAGATGGACCTAAATCAAAACCGAATCCCTCTGTCTCTATACGATTTACTTTCCCACCAATGTGGCTATTCTTCTCATAAAGCGAGACATCAAAGCCACTTTGAGCAAGATGAATAGCAGCTGATATCCCACCTAGTCCTCCACCTATAATGGTGATTTTCTTTTGAGACATGTACGTTCATCTCTTTTCATTCATAGTTGATAGTAATGTTCTAACCTAGGACGATTGTATCGTTGCGTGAGTATGATCGGTAAATTTGCCGAAATCATATAACACACATCAATGAATAGTATATATTTAGGCGCTTTGATAAAAACAACAATCGGTATCATTGATAACCAATGAACAAGTTCTGCACGGCGCATTTCTAAAATCATAAAATGTATATCTTCCAATTTAAATGAAGCCAGTCGCCTTTTATATAGATACGGTAATTGAATTGAGCTGCTTCTGGAATGTAATGTTTCCATTTATTAATACGAAATAGTTTATTCCATAAAGCGCCTCTCTTTTCCCACGACCTTATTTTAAAAACTGATTCATATCTCACAAATAAAGAGGACGGGTATCGTAACATGATATTAGATAGCGATAATTGTACAGTTGTCCAGAACACACTATGTATTAAACCTAGTTTTAATACTTTTCTTAATGTCATTGATATTCAACACTTTCAATTTGTATATTGTCTTAGTATCTTCCCTATAATCGCGGTCGGTAAACGTTAAGCTACAGTGTCTATTAAAACACAAAAAAAGAGGCCGACCTTAAAGTCGACCTCTTTCGTGATAACTCAATGTACTATCCAGTTACCTTAGTAAATCCTACCACCAACCGTTGTTAGCACGGAATGCAATTGCTGCATCTAATGAACCGTAACGGCTATTAGCATAGTTAATCATACCTTTAGTTTGTGAAGCTACTGAACCAGTACCCCATGATTCCATAGTTTGACCTAAACCTCTGTAACCAGCTGGGTTAACTGCGTTAGGATTACCACCTGATTCAGGCATTACGATTGCGTTCCAAGCAGCTTCAGTACCACCATTAGCTAAGAATTGAGCTTTAACTGATCCACCAGTTGAAGCTGATGATGAAGTTGAAGCTGATGATGAAGTTGAAGCTGAGTATGAAGTAGTTTTTGGTGCAGATACTGCTTCAACGTTAGTGTTGCTTGCTTGTTGGTTTGAGCTTACTGATTGAGTTGAAGCTTCATTGCTGTAAGAAGCTGAGTAGTCAGTTGATTGAGCAGCTGGAGCAGCTTGTGTAGTTGCTACTGTGTCAGCTCCACCAACGTAAGTGTAATTCCAAGACCAAGATTGACCGTCTGAAGTGAAGTTGTATTTGAAACCATCTTTAACGAATGTGATGTTGTATGCACCAGCTTGTACTGGGTGAGCATTTAATTCAGATGGGTTGTTTTGAGCTAAGTTAGCTAATTGTGCATAGTTTGTAGTTGATTCAGATGCATGTGCACTGTTATCTGTAGTTAATGCATAACCTGTTACTCCTAAAGCTACTGCTAATGACGACGCGATTACTGTTTTTTTCATAATAAAAAATTCCTCCAAAAAAATTTAGTTTATATTTTCGTTTTGTTAAATTCTTAAGTTATTGTGTTTTGCTCTGTGTTTAACTTTTGACAATAAGTACTATATCATAAAAAAACGCCAATAGTATTACGCTTATCTTACAAAAAATTACAATGAACGACTTATTCTGTAACATTGAAATATTTATATTTCATTCTGTAATATTATTTTTTGAACAAATCGTTTAAAATTTCATTATGAAATGAGGTTTTACAATACTCTTTTAAGAAATTTACAACAATTTTACATATTCTGTAATATTACAAATTGCCGTTTTGTTACAATACCGTAATATTTCTAACAACTTAGAATATATTCAATTTATTTATATAACATAGAAAAACCAAGAAACGACTCTATCATTAACCGTTTCTTGGTTTATTAATCAACTCATTACAGTATAGTCTTATAAATTAATAATCCTTGACGCCCCATAATACTTTTTCGCATTTACGAATAATATACTTCATTATTTCTATTCTTGATGTTTTCTTATGATCTGCTGGTACGACTAGCCATGGTGCATGTGTTGTATTTGTTTTTTTAACCATGTCGTGGCTGGCTTCAACGTACAAATCCCACTTGTCACGATTACGCCAATCTTCATCAGTGATTTTCCATTGTTTATCTACATTATTTTGACGATCTTTAAAACGTTTAAGCTGTTCGTCTTTATCTAATGTCAGGAAGAATTTTAGGATGATCGCACCTTCATCGGTCCACATCTTTTCAAATGCGTTGATCTCATCATAGGCTCGTTGCCATTCATTCATTGTTGCAAATCCTTCAATTCGCTCTACTAATACACGTCCATACCAACTTCTATCAAACAATTCGATATGACCGCTTCTTGGCATATCCTTTGCAAAGCGCCATAAATAATGATGTTTCAATTCAACAT
The DNA here is from genome assembly GCF_003217445.1 of Staphylococcus sp. AtHG25. Lineage (NCBI taxonomy): Bacteria > Bacillati > Bacillota > Bacilli > Caryophanales > Staphylococcaceae > Staphylococcus > Staphylococcus sp. AtHG25. The sequence goes on from NZ_QJSN01000001.1 coordinate 10,021, forward strand.
CTGTAGGTGCGCTGATGCCATTAACTTCATAACCAGTAGGATCAAGCTTTTCTCTAATACGCTTAATATTACCACCTTTTCCTGCTGCATCCATTCCTTCAAATACAAGAATTAACGGAATTTTTCTATCATATAAAGCAAATTGTATTTCGCGCATACGTTTCTGCAGTTCAGTAATTAATGTTTTGTATTCTTCTTTAGAAACTTTTTCTACATCTTTATCAAACAGTTCAGTAGCAAAGTGCTCTGAGAATTCACCATCATAAACTTTATCCTTCGCATGATGTTTCGCTATGGCTTGTTCTAAACGTTCAATAATGTGTTCATACATCTTTTCAATCGCCATTTGGCGTTCTGTATAGTCAATAATCTTCCATTGTTTATCCTGTTTAATAAATTGATGCATGTCTTCTAAATACGTTTCTGTTGATAGTACACTTCCATACTCTTGAACTTTCCAACGCATCAGTGGATTTTCTTTTGTTTGTTTAATATGTTCTTGTCTTTTATCTTCATTGATTTCAATAAAGAATTTGATGATTTCATAATCATCCTCGATTAACATATCTTCAAAAGATGTAATTTGTTCTTTTAAAACATCATAATTTTTATATCTATCGTGTTTAATTTCGTTTTCTCGATAATCTAAATAATGAGAGTACCAGCTTCTAAAATAGACATTGATATCACCTTTTTTAGGTAATGTATTCCAATATTTTTGTAAAAACTGATAACGCAAATCATCCTTTTGCGGTGATTGTGTCGCAATAAAATATGTATATTTGGCATCAAAATTGAGTAATAATTCATTTGAAAGTCGTGTTTTTCCAGAAGCAGGGACACCTTCAAATAGAATCATAATTGGAATACCTAATTTGTGTGTCTGTCTTGTAAGTTCAGCTGTCTTTAGTGCTAATTTTTCGATTTTATTAGCCATTAACCATTCACCCTTTAAGTAACGTATTATTTCATTTTTATTGTAACACTATTTATTTCATATTTTATCTTAATTTCTATATGTATTCTCATTTTCAAAAAAAGAATTGATAAAATGCGATAATCAACACTTTATCAATTCCTATTTAACAAATGGTTAACCCATAAATTTATATATGTCGTTTGTATAAAGATGTAATACTTTTCGGAAAATAATATCTAAAATGAATGCAGTCACTAATGGTACAACAAAGAATCCCAAAATAATGAGTAAGATACTTAATATTGCAGAATCTACATGTAAGAATTTAAAAGCGCTAATTGGTCCAATCATCCCAATGAAACCAAATCCTGCAGACTCTTTAGTTCCCGCAATACCAATCAAGCTACCTGCAATTCCTGAAATTCCAGCAGTTATAAGAATTGGTAACATTATAATTGGATATTTCACCATGTTTGGCATCATCATTTTCACACCGCCGAAGAATATAGAAATTGGTACTGCAACTCGGTTCACTTTGCTTGTCCCAATAAGTAATACTGCTTCAGTAGCTGAAATACCAATAGATGCTGAACCTGCTGCCAGACCTGTAATCCCTATAGCAATAGCTATCGCAACAGTTGATAATGGTGAAATAATAATAAAACTAAAGACCATAGAAATAAGCATACACATCAATACAGGTTGTAGTTCTGTGAAGCTATTAACCATATTACCAATGCCAGTTGTAATCATATGTACGTATGGCAATATAAGTACACCAATTGTAGCGGATAAACCACCTACGATAGTTGGATACACAATCAGTGCCATGCTACCGACACGTTTTTCAATTAATAAAATAAATAATACAGCAATCGTTGCAGTAATCATCGTATTAATCAAGTCTCCGATGCCGGCAATTACCCAGGCACCATTCTTAAATTGTGCAGCCCCGCTTCCTACATAAGATGCACAAGCAACAACTGCAATTGCTAATGGTGTCATATCAAATTTCAAAGCAATAAGCGCTCCTATTAAAGCAGGTACTGTAAATTGCATTGCTTGTACGACATGTAACAATGTTCCAAAAAATGGGTGGTGATGCATGAACGCTTTAAAGATTTCTCCCAAAATAGCATTAGGTACTAATCCAACAACGATACCAATGGCTACGCCCGATAGCACTCTAAATGTAAAATCTTTAACGCCTATTTCTCTAAGTGTTGATGTCATATAAAAAACCTCCTATTGTTTAATCTGCACACTTAATATGTTGATCAGCCTACTTACTGATGATTGATGCCACATGTAAACAACTACTCACGTCAATCATTTGAATAAGTAATGATAGATTTTACTATATCATAAATTCTAAATTTTCAGAATATTATTTTTATTTTTTCTCAAAAAAGTAACATTTAACGATAATGATTGGATTCCAAAATTTACTTCTTGGTTAATAGGTATGAATTTTTGATGTTAAAAAATCTGAAACATGACTCAGGCTTCAGATTTTTAATACTATCTATTTTGTTTTTCATATCAGATATTAAATAAACTCTTTTCATTTTCTGGTAGTTGATCAATAAATGATTGTGGATCTTCGGCATAATCATTGCCTATGCCATCCTTCATTCTTTGAAAATGTAAATGCGAGCCAGTTGTCTGTTCACCTGTATTACCGGATAAAGCAATCACATCTCCGGCTTTAACTTGTTGACCTTGAGTTACCTTGAAATCATTTAAATGCATATACCATTGTTGATATCGGCCATTATCTTCAGAGATTTGTATCACTTTCCCTCCTAAATCATCTTCAAATATTCTTGTGACAACACCATCTGTCGCTGCTAACACTTTCGTATCTTCAGGTAAGTCATAATCATTACCATAATGTTTGTCATTACCTTCAAACTCTAAACCATGATTATATGTGCCATAACCATGCGTCAAACGTCCATCACTATTCCAATCACCATATTGATTATCATCATTAAAAGACATTTGAGATGGTTGCATATCAATTTCACGAATTAAATATGTTACGGAAACACCGATACCTACACATATCAGTATAGTCATAACTATTTTGATAAATTGTTTCAAACATCGCTCTCCTTTTTAATTCATTATTATTCTGTATATTATCAAACATCACGACAAGAAAGTGTATACTTTGCTTATAATCAGACTAATTGACTAGATAATAAACAAAATTGACTATTATAATAGTAGAAACTCATCTCATAATTAATTTTAACCATAATTAAATTAAAAATTTTATTAGGAAATTGAAGTTTGACTACTCCACAGTTTAGGTTGATAGTTACATATCATTGTAAGCGTGAACTTTGACAACCATCTCACTTCGACAGATAATTTAATGTAAGCTATAGGTCAACAAGGGAGGTGCCTATATTGACTACGACTAAAGTGGATCCTCGTATTATCAGAACAAAGAAGCTGCTGGTAGAAGCGTTTCAAGAGGTTTCCCGAGAGAAAAAGATGTCACAAATCACTGTTAAAGATATTACTGAACGTGCCACGGTCAACCGTGCTACTTTCTACGCACATTTTACAGATAAATATGATATTCTCAATTACACTTTATCCGAAACAATTTTGAAAGATTTAAATAATACATTATCCGTATCAGATATTATTAATGAAACTGTCATATCAAACCTATTTATTTCTATTGCTAATTATATGGTTGAAGTGCAAGACTCTTGCAAGATGAATAGTGAAACGTTTTGTAACCAAGCTCATCAACGTATTAATAATGAATTAGAAGATATTTTTACCATTATGCTTCGTAATAGCTACCCTGAACAGGATATTGACGTTCTCGTTAATAGTGCTAGTTTTCTAGCTTCAGGATTATGTGGTCTCGCTAGACATTGGCTCGATACCGGTTCGCTTACAGCAGAAGCTTTTATAGATAAAAATTTACCTTTCTTAATTCATCACATCACACACTTGTAATTAAACCTTTAAGGCGTTGCCTTAGAGGTTTTTTTATGGAAAAAGCTAATCTAATCAACAAATACTGAGCATTGTTGTCTAAGCAACAAATTTCATAAGCATGTATGTTGCATATTATTTAAATGGGGCGTATATTACATTTATACAACATGTGTTAGTTAGATAATAAGTGTTGTATAAATATTAAATGAAGTTAGGAGGTAAGGACATGTCAGATATTGATGAACACGAGGGATTTAAACGTACGTTTAAAAATAATAAATTGACGCTAGGTTTATCCATACCATTTGATAATAAACAACAAAACAATATTGATTTTGATGAGCAATTGAGACTCGCTCAAAAGGCAGAGTCTTTGGGATTTACAAGTTTGTCTGTGAGAGATAATCCATTGTATAGTCCTCATTTAGGCAACGTTACTACGAATTATGATCCATTCGTCTTTTTAACTTATCTGAGTGCCTTTACCTCAAAGATTGCACTGGGTACTGGTAGTACCGTAGCAACCTTACGACATCCCATTCATCTAGCTAAATCAGCTGCCTCACTTGATCTCATTTCCAATCAACGTTTATTACTCGGTATGGCTATCGGTGATCGCTCTTTTGAATTCCCTGCATTTAAAGTAGACGAAAATGAATTAACAGAACGTTATCAAACAACCATTCACTCACTAAGAGAACTGTGGCAATCACATTCTCCCAAAATCTCAAATTCAATTTTCGAATTATATGAAGATTCAGGGTTACAAGTATTGCCAAAACACCATTCAATTCCAATGTTTGGTACCGGATATTCAAAACAATCAATGGCTTGGCTTCAAGAAAATATGGATGGTTGGCTATTTTACGCACAACCTTTTCAAGATCAAAAGAAATTAGTAGAAGCTTGGCACAGTGGTACCGACCGATTTAAACCGTTTATGAATATTCTAATGATTGATTTATCTCAAAATACAAATGAAACCGTAAAACCGATTAAAGGTGGTTTCCGTACTGGACGTAAAAATTTATTACAAATATTAAAAGCTTATGAATCAATTAATACAAATCATATTATCTTAAGATTTACAAACGATGATCGTGATATCGAAACATTAATAGAAGAAGTTGGTGTGCACATTGTTCCCCACTTCCCAGCTCATACAAATTAGGAGGAATAAATAATGAGAGAATTATTAGATAGAATTAATCAATTAGCAAATAAAGAAAAAGTTGAAAGTTTGAGTGTTGAAGAAAAACAAGAACAACATCAATTAAGACAAGAATATTTAGGTATGATTAGAGGTCAAGTACTTCATACTTTCTCAACGATGAAAGTTTTAGACCCACTTGGCCAAGACGTTACACCTGATAAAGTGTATGACTTAAGAGAAGAATACAGCAACATTCAAGAAAATTAAAAGCATATTATCAAGACTTAGGCTGCCCTTAAAGTTCCAACTTTGAGGGCAGCTTTTTTATGTCCATATTTTTGAGTAAAATTCTTAGTTGATCACAGCTCATTTTGTTGAAACCCTTTCCTAGGGAAACTATAAAGTAGTTCTTTGATTTTAATAATTAAAACTACTTAATGAAGTGATTGCTCACTTATGTTCGTTTATGCGACTGATTCTCTATGCCGCTCAACAAATATATTTCATAGTCTATCGTAGAATAATTCAAGCCACAAATGTTTATTTATACGATGCATTCAGGTATAGAATCAAACATCCTAACTTATCACGATAATAATAATGATATTATATAAAATAAATATATAATAATATATAAAACAACTAAGAAAGGGCATACCATGAATAAGGTTAAAAAAGGGTATTTATTTAATATTATTTCCGTAGCAATCATGTCTTTAACCCCCAATATTCAACAAACTTTCACTCACTGATTTATCAGCTATTCAAGCAAGTTTTTTTAATGCTTTGTTTTCAACTTTAATATTATTAATAACTGTATTACTCGATAAAAGTAAAATAAAAATCTATCATAACAAATTTATATGGTTCTTAGTTATTACTAATACAATAGGTATTTTACTCCAATATGTAAGTTTAAGTTTGTTAGATCCAGTTAGTGTTGGATTATTAGGAAGATTTTATATTATATTTGCGTTGTTTCTTTCAGTGCTCTTGCTAAATGAAACGTTGTGCAAAAACGATACCCTTCCTATAATTTTTGCTGTTATAGGTACATTCTTGATTACTCATTTTTCAGGTGATTTTAACAGTATATTAGGTGTAATTGTCGCCCTATCTTATACATTCTTTTTTGCGCTAACGAATATATTAGCTAAAAAGACCGTCAAAGACATTGATTCTAAAACCATCTTACTATACAATCGGGCGACTTCTACTTTGTTGCTTATGAAAGAGTTATACTTTGATTTAGCTGGAAAAGCCCTACCTTATCAGCTTCCAAATATTACTCAATGTGTAGACATGGATAAAATTATATATGGTTCAGATGCACCTTATACAACCGATCAAGTTGTTACGATGTTAGCTGATGAACTTGAAAGAACTGATTTATTATCACATCATGAACTTGAGAAAATGTTCTATGATAATGGCAAACAATTATTAAAAACAATTAAAGAAGATTAATAAGCTTGAGCGGCACGGGTATCACTGTACCTGTACCGCCCATGCTTATTTTTTATGCCAATATTTCATCCATTGATCGATTTACGCTACTAGCGTACATTCCACCAAATTTTAGTAAATGGACCATAAATAAATATAGTCTATAAAATTCTAAACGCTTACGAGCACCTTTTCCTGAAGGATAGTGCTTCTCATATTCGTCATAAAATTCTCGGGTAAATCCACCAAATACAGTAGTGATTCCTAAATCAAACTCCCTATCGCCATAAAACGGTGCAGGATCGAATAAAGCGGGGCTACCATCTGTTAAGAACATATAATTGCCACCCCATAAGTCTCCATGCAATAATGACGGTTTACTATTGTGATTTTCTAGTTCATTTACCATCACTGTGCGTACTTGTTCATAGACTTTATTATCTTCGTCATTCCATAATCCTTTCCCCATGAGTTCATCTCTCAAATGATCCATACGACGTTCGACAAAGATTTCAATCCACGAATCAGACCAAGTATTATCAAATGAAATATCTCCACCTTCATGAGGTAAATCAAATCCAAATTTGCCGTCAGATTGTTGCTGGCTATGCATTTTGGCTACTAATTGACCTAGTTCTCGTTGACTACCGGTCGTTCCCTCATCTAAGTAACTCAATATTAAGAAAGCATCACCATTAATTTCACCGCTATCAATCACATGTGGTGCTGTAACACCTGCTTCCTCAAAAGCGTTAAGTCCAGCAATTTCAGCAGCATAGAATGATTTATCACGATTGCGTTGAACTAATAAGAAATACACGTCATCTTCTGTAGTTACTTTGAATGCTTCGTTCACATCTCCACCACTCACCGGCTTAATGTCTCGTATATGATTTAATGGTAATTGTTCTTGCCAATCTTTTTTCATGATGTTTCCTCCTTCGAATACATCTTCTCACTTTATTATTATATTTCCTGAAATAGGACTATTTAATCGTTAGCATATATATCCACATTTAAGTTGAGGCAAATTTTTAAACAGTTTCTAAATTAACTATGCAATTATTGTTGAACATGCTAGTCTTAGAGAGGAATGTTTTTTCAATGATATTAAATGAGGATAGTAAGCCTCAAATACAATGAAACAGGAGCATTAAAATGTATAAATTAATTAAACCACTATTATTTAAATTCGACCCTGAAAAAGCGCATGGCATGACCATTGATGCTTTAAAACTTGCCCAAAAACGCCCCTTTTTACTACCTATTATGCACAAAATCTTTAACTATGAAGATCCTTATTTAACACAAACAATTAAAGGTATCACATTTAACAACCCAGTTGGTTTAGCTGCTGGCTTTGACAAATCTTGCGAAGTACCTAAAGCACTTGAAAATATTGGATTCGGTGCACTTGAATTAGGTGGCATTACACCTAAACCTCAAGATGGTAATCCAAAACCTCGCATGTATCGTCTAGTTGAAGATAATGCATTAATCAATCGTATGGGCTTTAATAATATTGGTATGAACAGAGCGTTATGGAATTTACGTCGCCATTCATACAATATCCCTGTTGGCTTAAATGTTGGTGTAAATAAAACGACACCTTATAATGAGCGTTATCAAGATTACATTAAAGTAATTGATACGTTTAAAGCTGATGTCTCATTTTTTACAGTTAACATAAGTTCACCAAATACTGAGAATTTACAAAGTTTCCATGATAAAGATGAATTTTCAATGTTATGCAAAGCTTTGAAAGACTTTAAAGCCAATACAGAAGTAAATGTCCCTATTTTCTTAAAATTAACTTCTGATTTAGAACTAGATGGTTTTAAAAATATTCTACCAGCAATCACTGAAACATTTGATGGTATGATTCTAGCGAATACAACTCGTAAGCGTGATGGTCTCACTTCTTCTAATAAAGTAGAAGATGGCGGATTAAGTGGACAACCCCTTTTCAAAAGAAATTTAGAGTTAGTGAAATGGGCATATCAACAAACAAATGGCGAATTCTTAATTATCGGCACAGGCGGTATATTTAGTGCTAAAAATGCCATTCAAATGATGCGAAATGGTGCATCTCTTGTTCAAATCTATTCTTCATTAGTTATTGAAGGTCCTGGTTTGACTAAGAAGATAAATAAAGACATCGCTGCTTACTTAAAGCAACATAATTATAGTAACGTGAGTGATATTATTGGATTAGACGCGAAATAATATAGCTTTACTTAATTATAAAAAGTACTATACTTAAGCCAAAGATAACAAGTTTACCGGAGGGGTATACATATGACTGCAGAAGATAAACATACAAAACAAAATGCAGACCAACCGTCTAAAAGTAAAGAACAGCCATCAAATCAAAATGATAAAGTACAAAAAGATGACGATAATAGCATTGGTTACAATGGTGAAAAGAAAACTGCACTTGATCTTGAAATCGAACGTGAATTACTTGAAATGATGGAAAATGAAGATCCAGAACCTGAGAAGCAGAAAAAAGGTTTAAAAATTGCAGGTATCCTATCTGCATTTGTGATTGCCATTCTAGCCATTATACGTTTCATTAATCGAACAATATAAAATACGACTCCTAATTTGAAATGATTAAACTTCAAATTAGGAGTCATTTTTTCTAAAATTGTTGTAAAAAATCTTTAGCTTCTTGATTGATTTGTTTAAAATCAATACCTTGAGCCATCGCAGCGAAGACACATCCACAATAGCATTGTCGAAATATATGATAGTCATTACACATCTCTATTGAACGTTCATAGCCCTTATTTTTCTTGAAGTCACTCGGCAAGTAGCTCACGTCATATAAATGTTGTACTTCCATACCCAGTTCATTTATAAGTTGCGCATTCTTTTTAGGTGATAGTGTGAGTGCACTTCCAAAGTAATCATACCCGTATTTCACAGCAGCTTCAGCAACTAGCTCCAAACGCATTTCGAAACATACCGTACAACGTAACCCTCCTTCTGGTTCTTCAGTGAGGCCACGTGATTTTGCCATTTTCATAAATTCATGTGGTTTATATTCCGCTTCAATATATTTAACGTTCTTTCCGGTTCTCTCATTAAAATTATAAACAAATTGTTCCTGAACTTTTGCACGTCTTAAATATTCATTTTTAGGATGTATATTGGGATTCGCAAAATAAATTGCCACGTCAGCATACTCCGTTAAATATTCTAACGTATAAGTGCTACATGGCGCACAACAACTATGTAGTAAGATTTTAGGTCTTAAACCTTCCCTTTCCCATTGATTAATTAATTTTTTCAATACCTTATCGTAGTTAATTTTTTGATTCTTCATTTTAGCAATAATTGGATCAGCTTTTAACATAAAAAATGACTCCTTAAGCATTATATACATTTATTATATAATAATTAAGGAGTTGAATAATAGTTAATATTCTTTTTTTAGCATAATCATATAGTAAATAAACATGATACCGCCGAATAGCACACCAGAAATTGCACATTTGATTAATTATTCTTTGAAGTTAAACCCATCATTAAAAATATAAGGGAAGATAATCCCCGTAATAATAAACATCACCGTTGCAAAATAAACGACGAAAAACGAGCATTTTATTGCAAGCTGTTTCTCCCATTGTTTGTATTCTTCAGCTGAATGAGCTTTTAACTCATCTAAACGGTTTCTTCTATTAATCCAAAGAGATACAAACGTTAAAATAACACTCAACGCTAATAAGCATATTGTTCCAAAATTCGCTGTTTCTCTCTTCATATCAATAACCAAACTTATTGTACCTAAGATAACTATTGAAATATATGTCAATAAAAACATAACCGCTAACTTATGTTCAAGCACACATTGCTCAGGCTCATCACGACCTGTGGGATTTTGAGTGAACCAATTAAATAAATTTATCCATTTCTTAATCCCCCTCACCATATTCTTTAACAATTTTACCTTTACCAACGAAATAACTTACTACGCCGAAAATTAAAGCAGAAATAAAATTAAATGTTATGAAAAATCCTAATTCAATCTTTTGATCCGAAAAATATAGTCGCGTTAAATTAAGTAGGCTCATGATTACACCGAACATAATACCACCGAAAATACTGCCTAACTTATGCTTCTTTAATAATCTTTGATATGCTTCTTTAGAATAAACTCGATTTTCATCTAATTTATTTTTTCGAATGCCCCTCGATAAGAAAATACTAGCAATCGATTCTGAAAGTGATGACGATGAATTATGTTATGTTCATACTTTCGAACAAGATACAGAATTGACTGGTAATATGAAATTAAAACTGTGGATAGCTGCAGAAAATGCTGACGATTTAGATATCTTTGCAGTCATTAAAAAGTTAGACCGTCGTGGTAATGAGGTGCATTTCCCTGATTTCAATCATAATGAAAAAGGTCAAGTTGCAACAGGTTGGTTACGCGCTTCTCATCGCGAACTAGATGAAACGAAATCAACAATTGCACAACCACGGCATACACATAAACATGAACAAAAAGTTAGCCCAAATGAAATCGTGCCAATCGAAATAGAATGGTTACCATCTGGTACATTATTTAAAAAAGGTGAGTCATTAGCAGTTGTTGTTAAATGTAACGAAATTATCAAAGGTAATAGCACTCCTTTACCTAATACGAAAACACGTTATGAACACGAAGATACTGTAAACAAAGACAATCACCTTGTTTATACTGGTGGCGATTATGATTCACACCTAATTATTCCAGTAATTGAATAATTATTTAAAGTAAAACAAACATTAAGCATATTCCTTTTCTCAATACCTAAAAGCCAGTAAATGAATTATAAAATTCACTTACTGGCTTTTAAATTTATATATCATCTACCATTAATATTTATCTCAAGATATCATTAGAGCCAACGCCAAAATAATTGGTGTAAAATACCTAAATCATCATATCGATGAATGATAGTTGAACCAAATAAATGTAAGGCAAATCCAATAATTACAAAGAAAATCATTACACAATAGAAACTCGCAAAACGTAACGTATGATTTACACTATACTTTGAAATTAAATACACTGATGATGTTAAAAGTAAAATCACTGAAAAGGCAATCAATATACCACTGAAAATATACAACTCAAAGAAAAACACAATAAATCCCAAAAATAACATACTTACTGATAATGTATTAACTAATATATAATCAGATAAAACCTTTTTAAAGGAAATGCTTTCTACTATCATTAAGTGAATAACGGCGAATGTTACGATAAATAAAAACGCAAGTGCTAGCATAGTAGTTAATACAAATTTCAAGATAATTGTTGCAGTATCAACAAAATAACCATCAAATAAACTTGCTGAAAGTAAGTGTAAAAACATTCCCAATATAAGTAAACCAATAATGACTAATGATGATAGCAAAGTAATACTAAATGACTTATTCCCTTTCATCACTGCATCATGAGAAGTAAAAGCTTGTTTAAAAAATTGCTTACTTTCATTGAAGGTCGATTTTACCTTAATCGTGAATGGACCTTCAGCGTAGCGGTGTTCATAAGACATATATTTATGTGCAAACTCACCACGATCGTACTCACTATGATTCTGTTCTCCATTAATTTGTTCTTGCTTAACAGCTGTAGAATGACTTGTAGTTTGAATCTCCGAATTGAATGATTCTGTTGTTGATTGCGTTGATTGAGATAATGAACCATTTAATTTATTACCACAACTACCGCAATATTGATCTCCTTGTTGATATGTCTGATCACAATTTGGACATTGCATTAGGGCTCCCTCCATAAATATAAAATTCTAAGTTATTATACCATTATTTTATATTGTGTCATATATTATATTTTATAAATTAAAAAAGAAAGATGAATTCATTGAGAATTCATCTTTCTTTTATAGGTATGATTATTAATTATTCAGCTTCTCTAATCTCTGCATCTACATCTGCATAATCAATTTCTGTTTCTGTAAATGTTTTATTATTAACTGGGAAATGTTGTTCGAATGTTTCGAAATTCTGTATTTCAACAGTTACATCGTCTACTTCAAAGTCTAATACATGACCACCAAAGTTGCGATCATCATTAGCAAAGTGAATATGGAAGCCAGCTGATCCAATACCGTGGAATAATTCTGGAGTAAAGAATCCAATAATTGTTCCTTTAATATCTTCACGCGTTTCCTCTGGTTGTCTACGTGCTGAATCAATTAATCTAGTGTAAGGTGGTTCTTGTTTAGGCATCATGCGTACGTGCATTTTTTTAAACGTACCACTTATTTTCACTGCAGAGAATAAGTTATCACTTAACATATGTTCTTTAACTTCGTTTAACACTTTTTCAGAATCTTTATTTGAAGTTTGATATGTTTGATCTGCTTCAAAACGAGTAATTGTTGCATATGGCGTCATTTCATCACCATTTAGTTTCTTAAACTCCTTATGCTCGTTAGCATGGAATGCTTCACCATCTAAAAAGATAACCTCACCATTAGAACCTGTTAATGTAGCTAGTCCTGAATCACCATGTTCTAATAGTTCATCGATAGACGCAGTTCCTTCTAATAGACCTGCCATTAATGTACCTAAAGTACCATGTTGATATAATACGTGACTCATTGAATATTCACTCCTATGTTTGTTTGACTAATAATTAATTTAAAGAATCTGGTAATACATTCGTTGATAATTTGATATTGTCTTTATAATTCACTGGTATATCAATTAATACAGGGCCTTCAGTTGCATAGCCTTCTTTTAAAGCTGCTTCTAATTCTTCTTGATTAGTAACACGTAACCCTTTTGCACCGAATGATTCAGCATATTTCACATAATCAACTGGTCCAAATTCAACACCAGCTGAACGTTTATATTTCATTTCTTCTTGGAACTCTACCATATTATATTTACCATCATTCCAAATTAATTGGATGATGTTTAAATTTTTACGTACGGCTGTTTCTAAATCTTGACCTGAGAATAAGAAACCGCCATCTCCAGCTACTGACACAACTTGAGTATTTGGGCGCACTAATGCAGCTGCAATTGCCCAAGGTAAAGCAACACCAAGTGTTTGCATACCATTACTAAATAGTAAATGTCTTGGATTGTAACTTCTAAATTTACGTGCCATCCAAATATAATGACTACCTACGTCAACAGTAACAGTTGTATCGTCAGTTAGTGTTTTTTGCATTGTTTCAATAATTTCTAATGGATGCATTACGCCATCTTCATGTGTGTACTTAATACCTGTTGCTTCAATGACTTCTGCTCTCAAACGTTCTAAGTCATCTAAACGATTTTGATTAATAATAGGTTCATGCACATTTTCAGATAGGAGTTGAATTGTCCCTGCAATATTACCAATTAATTCTTTTTTAGGGCGTAAAAAGTTAGTGATTTCAGCCTGTACTTCATCAATAGCAATGATTTCTGTATCTAATTCTTTATTCCAGTTACTTGCTTCGTATTCAATTGGATCATAACCAATTGCAACAACTAAGTCAGCTTTTCTTAATAATTCGTCACCTACTTGGTTACGGAATAAACCGACTCTTCCAAAGAAGTGATTTTCTAATTCGCGGTTAAGTACACCGGCACCTTGGAATGTTTCAACAACTGGTAAATTTGATTTAGCAACTAATTTACGAATTGCTTCAGTTTCTTTCTCACTTGAACTTCTCATACCTACTAGCAAAACTGGGAATTTCGCATGTTTTATAGCTTTGATAACGTCTTGAATGTCTTCTAAATTTGGAACACCTAGTTGGGGTTGTTCACATAAATCAATTGCATTAGATGTTACTGGAGACTCGATAACATCTTGTGGGATACTAATAAAGCTTGCACCATTTTTACCTGAAGTCGCTGTACGAATAGCGTTTGTCATTACCTCAGATAAAGACTCAGGATCTTGTACTTCTGCACTATATTTCGTAGATGATCTTAAAAGAGAAGCGTTATCTACTGCTTGATGCGTCATACGTAATAAATCGTTACGTTTAACTTGACCACCGATAGCTAACACTGGATCACCTTCTGAAGTCGCTGTTAATAATCCAGTTGTTAAGTTACTTACTCCAGGGCCACTTGTTACTAATGCTACACCCGGTTTACCAGTTAAACGACCGATACCTTGTGCCATCATGGCAGCATTTTGTTCGTGACGTGTCACAATAAGTTCTGGACCATCATCTTCAAGAGCATTAAAGAGATAGTCTATTTTAGCTCCTGGAATACCAAATACGTAATCTACATTATTATTTTTTAAAGTATCAATGACCATGTTTGCAGCAGAATAGTTTTCTTTAGTCATCTGAATTCATATCCTTTCAAGTTTCGTTTTAAATTTTAATATTAAAAAGAAGCCACTTACATGTCTATTTTTTAAGGGAAAAAGAGGGAAAGACTTAGTTACATGAGTTGTGGCTTCTTTATATTTAAAGTTACTTCATTATTTCATTGTTGCTAGTAATCTCAGTTAGGGATACATATCTAAATGTGAGATGGGAGTCTTCTATCTATGTCAATGGGTATAATAAATCATAAAGTTTAGCACTACTATGCTAATACAATATAAGGGGATGGATTTACTACATGAAATAGAAGCATTTAAATATGATATAACTTTATTACATAACTAATTATAGTATGCGCTGAACTATTAATAAAATACATATTTTCGATAGAACCTATTCCATAATGGAATAGGTCAACAAACTTTAATTTTTTAGTAAAATGCCACTATATAAAGGTCTAATTACTTGACTTATTGTGTATTTTTAGTATGTTATTCTCAGTCGAAAGACTACTTTTTATATTTTGTGGATAATTTTACTCTTTTTTGTTGTTTTTATTTCTTATTAATCTGTTATAATCAAATCTATCATTTAAAATTTCCTTGTTACACTCTGTCATTTTATAAAAAGTAAGAAAACTTAAAATTTTCAGAAATTTTAGACAAAAATATAAAGTTTTGTGCTAATATAATAAATATTCTAGAGATAACAAGCTAATCTTATAACTCAATATATTAGTAAGTGGAGGTTCATAATTATGGCCAGTTTTTTCAAAAATTTAACTCGAAAAGAAGATCCCACAATCTATCAAAATAAAGATGGTCATTTAAAACGTACATTACGCGTTCGAGATTTTCTTGCATTAGGTGTTGGTACGATTGTATCAACTGCAATTTTCACATTGCCTGGCGTTGTAGCGGCTGAACACGCAGGCCCTGCCGTTGCATTATCATTCTTACTTGCAGCGATTGTTGCAGGTTTAGTTGCCTTCTCGTATGCCGAAATGGCATCAACAATGCCTTTCGCCGGTTCAGCTTATTCTTGGATTAACGTTTTATTTGGAGAATTTTCAGGTTGGGTCGCAGGTTGGGCACTTTTAGCTGAATACTTTATTGCCGTAGCCTTTGTAGCATCCGGATTCTCAGCCAATCTAAGAGGACTCATTTCGCCATTAGGTATTGTATTACCTAAAGCATTATCGAATCCATTCGGAGCTGATGGTGGTGTCATTGATATCATCGCTGCTGTTGTAATCATTATTACAGCAATCATTTTATCACGTGGTATGTCTGAAACAGCACGTGTAGAAAACGTCTTAGTTATCTTAAAAGTATTTGCAATCGTATTATTCATTATCGTAGGTTTAACTGCTATCCAAGCATCAAACTATGTTCCGTTTATTCCAGAACATAAAGTGACTGAAAATGGTGATTTCGGTGGGTGGCAAGGTATTTATGCTGGGGTTTCTATGATATTCTTAGCTTACATTGGTTTCGACTCAATCGCTTCCAACTCTGCAGAAGCCATTAACCCACAAAGAACAATGCCTCGTGGTATTCTGGGTTCATTAGCTGTGGCATTAGTATTATTCGTAGGTGTAGCACTAGTATTGGTTGGTATGTTCCATTACTCTAAATATGCAGGTAATGCTGAACCTGTAGGTTGGGCACTTCGTCAAAGTGGCCACGGTATTATCGCCGCTGTCATCCAAGCTATTTCAGTAATCGGTATGTTCACTGCTTTAATTGGTATGATGTTAGCAGGATCACGTTTACTTTATTCATTTGGTCGTGATGGTTTATTACCATCTTGGTTATCAAAATTAAACCATAAACATTTACCAAACAGAGCACTTTTAATTCTAACAATTATCGGTGTATTAATTGGTTCAATGTTTCCATTCGCATTCTTAGCACAACTTATCTCTGCAGGAACATTAGTCGCATTTATGTTTGTGTCTCTTGCAATGTATCGTTTAAGAAAACGTGAAGGTAAAGATTTACCGGTACCATCGTTTAAAGTACCATTCTTCCCTGTATTACCAATAATCACATTTATTTTAGTATTACTTGTATTCTGGGGATTAAGTTTCGATGCTAAACTATATACTTTAATTTGGTTCGTAGTTGGTATCATCATCTATTTATGTTATGGTGTTCGACACTCTAAGAAAAATGAAGAAGAAGACTACATTGTACCGAAAGATTAATTTAATCAAGTAAACTAGAAGAGGCTGGGACATCATTCCCAGCCTCTTCTTTACGTATTACCAACCTTGACCATCAATATTATAGTTATCCAGTTGTCCATCTTGTAACGCTTGCAATGCATTCTCTATTGTATTTAACGCATAATCTAATTGTTCATACGTAATAACTAATGGAGGTTGGAAACGTAATACATTACCAGCTACTGCAATCAATACAAGACCATGATCAAAACAATAATTACATATTTTAAGTGCTTCTTCAGAAGCTCTCGTCTTAGCTTGTTTATTTGATACGATATCAATACCAATTGATAAACCTTTACCACGCACATCTCCAACGAAATCATAAGCATTCACCCATTGATCCATTCGCTTACGCACGTAAGCCCCTTTTTCAGAACTAGCAGTTAATAAATCTTCATCTTCAATCATACCCAATGTAGCTAAAGCCGCTTCACAACTTACAGGATTCGCACCAGTTGTAAATAGATGTGCCGGTGCCTCAAGTGTCTCTATGATTTCTTTACGCCCAATAATAGCTGACATCGGTAACCCACCTGCTAGTGATTTACCAAATGTAATTAAATCCGGTGTGAAATTAAAGTGATCAATTGAACTCCATGTCCCAGTTCGCCCTAACCCCTGTTGAATATCATCTACAGCAATTAGAATACCATGTTCACGGCATAACGTTTCTAATGCCTCAAAGTAACCATCTACAGGTTCTAATAGACCTCCGTCACCTTGGATTGTTTCTACAACAATACAAGCCACTTCTTCCGCTGGCACATATTTCGCAAACATTTCTTTTAATGGTGCAAGATACTCTTCAACTGTATTTGCATTTGGCTGCTCATACATCCCTCTATATTTATCAGGGAATGGAATATGATAAAATCCATTCAATAATGGCCCATAATGTTTGCGCATATTTAAACTAATGGCAGACATGGATAATGACCCAAATGTTGACCCATGATATGCATTTGTAAAACTAATAATGTAAGGGCGTCCCGTATAAGCTCTCGCAAATTTAATAATACCATCATTCGCATCAGACCCACTCAATCCAAACGTTACACGCTTTTCATAGTCACCTGGAGCAATTTTACATAGCTTTTTAGATAATTTCACTGCTGGTTCATGATACATATATGCTGGTGTATAATGAATAAATTTCTCAGCTTGTTTCTTAATCGCTTCGGTAACTGGTTTAGGTGCGTGTCCTACATTTTGTGAACTTGCACTTGATAATAAATCAATATATTCTTTACCATCCACATCTACTAGTGTCGCACCATAACCATGGTCAATGGCTAATGGATAGTATTTTATTCTCCCTGATGCGGCGAAGTATTTACCATCTTCATTAATTAATTCCTCTGCTTTACTCATATCGGCTCATCCTCCCAAGATAGACCATCCCTTTTGCTTCCCTCTATTTGAAAAGTTCTTCGGCCCTCTATATAAACACTATTTCAGTGATAATATTCAATATATTACTAATAATTGTCAGATTTGTAAATATTTTCTGAATAATCAAAAATAATTAAAGTTTGTAATTTTTGGTATTTATTATTTTCTTTTTAAAAAGAACCCACAAAGCAATTACTTTGCGGGTAGTTTAATATGGATAATTATTTACTTTCGTATGGAATTACGTCGTCTCCATACTCTTTCTTAATATAATCTTTAATTTCTTTCGATTGCATAACTTTTAATAATTCTTGGAACTTTTTATCTTTTTTATGTCCTTCTTGTACAGCAATAATATTGGCAAACGGAGATGATTTACCTTCCATAACAATTGCATCTTTAGAAGGTTTCAAACCATTATCGATGGCATAGTTAGAATTCATAATCACTGCTGCTCCTTCACCATTTTTATATGTCTTTGGTAAAAACTCAGCCCCTTGTTGATGATTGAATTTTAAATTCTTTTTATTTTCAGCGATATCTTCAAACTTAGCATCTTCAATTTTGACACCTTTTTTCAACTTAATGAGACCTTCATCTACAAAGAATGATAAAAATCGTCCCTCTTCCGCTGGATTATTTGAAACATAAATCGTTGAACCTTCAGGAATATCTTTTAGATTTTTATATTTTTTACTGTATACGCCCATTGGAGTTGTAAATACTTTACCTAATTCTTCTATTTTATATCCATGACTTTTCTTTTCAGCTTTTAAATAAGGTACATGTTGGAAGAAGTTGGCATCTACATCACCTTTATCTAATAATTTATTTGGCACTTTATAATCATTGACCTCTTTAACTTCTAAATCATAGCCTTTTTTCTTTAATTGTTCTTTAGCTTTCTTCAACACATCTCCATGGGGTGCAGGTGAAGCAGCAACCGTGATTTTTTTACTACCCTCTTTATCTTTGCCACATCCTGCCAATACAATAACTAAAACTAAAATACTTATCACACTTAACCATTTTTTCATGTATATCGACACCTCTTTTTTAATAATGATTCAATTACACTTCAACTCTTAAATAGTTAGAAGACATAAAAAATACTTTCTATTATTTAAGAGAAAGTATCGATAGACTTTCTCTTATCTCTTAAAGTATTGTCTACTTTATGTGAATTAGCACCATTTCGTTAAACGACGGTTGCTGGGCTTCTTAGGGCACATCCCTCCACCACTCTTGATAAGAGTTAACAAGTTTTATTGAATTGATACCATATTAGCATTGGATTTTGTCTTGGTCAATATAATTTTTAAAATATTCTAAATTTTTAAAATGTGTGATTCATCTTGCCATAGGGAATAGCTTGTTAAACATACTTAAAGGATGGATATTTATGATACGATACGGCTACCACTTTCTTAGCGCATTGCTAATTAGCATTTTATTATTACCTATAATGTTTATTATGGATGTCGTAACACACACGACGCACCTAACCTTGTTATTGATCAATATCGATTTCATTGCTGACCCAAATCAAACACCATTGATTTTAGAACTATTGATTCATATTGTCATTGGATTTTTAATTTATATCACATTTCTATTTATTTATAAATTTTTCAAACCTTTTTACAAAATAAGTTATTTATTACTGATCATCATTTTTCTAATATTATATCCATCACTTATTATGTTGGCACAACGTCCATTTTTCCAATTTAGTTGGACAGAATATGGTTTATGGATAATTGCACATTTGATTTTCACTGTTTGTATGGCATGGTCTATCCCTTACTTTTCTAAAAAGAAATGGTAAGTTAGCATCTTTGAATTTTCTATAACGATTGTTTATATTCATAAAAATTTTAATATTGTAAATCTAACTTTACAAATATGTCATTCTTTAAGCTAATTTAAAGTTTCAATATGGTTTACTTTAAAGCCCTATTTTAATTAATTCTGAGTGTTACACTAAAGCTGTAAACGATAAATAATGAAATGGGGTTTTCATTGTGATGAAGGTTTCTCTATTTGCGTCAACACTTATTTCAAGTACAGTATTATTAACTGCGTTTAGCGGACATCAAGCTTTTGCTGCTGATATCGTTACTAAGAATAACGCACAAGAGGTTGCTTCAGAGGCGTTATCAAATAGTGGAGGTAATCCAGATTTACAAAACTTTGGAAAAGCAATCGACAAAGGGGACTATTTTGAAATTAAAAGCCATAATAAAGCAAATGCTGGTTTAGGTGTTTATAAAGTTCATAAAAATGGCCAAGTCGAATATAAAAATGATAAATATAGTAAGTTTAATCAACTTCAAAGTGGAGAAACATATGTTGAACACGGTATTGCAAATGCTGCTGAATTAGATGATCAAAAGGAAGAAATATCTAAAATCAATTCTGTAGATTGTGCACGTGAATTAAATTCATATTATGTAGGTAACGTCAAATCCAACGAAGTGCCTTCGTCTCAATCAGTAAAAAAACAAGAAAACCATGATAGCACTAACTCTCAATCTTCATTACCTGAAACTGGTCATTCAGACAGTGAACAATCCACTCAATTATTAGGTAGCATTTTCTTATTACTAGGCGGTGCGTTAGTAGCTAAACAATCTCATAAAAAAATCTCATAGAAAAAAGCGAGATGACTTCAAAGTCATCTCGCTTTTTTATTATTGATTGCTGTTCCCATTCTCTTCATTACTATCTTTTTTATTGTCGTCTTTATTGTCTTGCTGTTTTGTATCATGCTCTACACCTTCTGGGTCACGTTCTTTCGCGCTACCTTTTTTAGGATTATAGTTTGCACCTTCAGTATATTCGTTACCCGCATTCCATAGTAAGAACTCATTCACACCATTATCTTTTAAAGCCTGAACTTGTTCAGATACTGCTTTCGCATCATAATCAATATAATTACCATGACCTAAATATGATGCTGTGAAATCTTGAATCCATGGACGAGAAATTGGTTTTTTCTTACCAAGTGAATCTAGTAAACTGTTTTCTTTTTGAATGTATCGATTTACTGTTTTGTATGGTTCTGTATCCGGAGCATCTAATCCAAAGTCACCGTTACTCCAATGTGAAGGATAAATCATTGATGAAATCGCATCTACATTTTCAGACATTTTAGGGAAACTTTGACCAATGCCTGGTGCGTTTTTAACTAATGCAGAATAGCCAAATACGTCTGCCGATACGTTAACACCCATTGGTTTCAACTCTTTATTAGCATGTTCTAAGAATTTTGTAATTGTATCAACACGTTGTTCACCTGAACTTAACTTGCTATTTTTGTAGTCACCCTTACTATAAGTTAAACTGTCTGCTTCATTTTCAAAGCCTTCTGGGAAACGTACATAGTCAAATTGGATGTCTTGGAATCCAGCTTTAGCTGCAGCTTTAGCGACAGTAATATCATAATCCCATACTTCCTTCATGAATGGGTTAACAAAGCTATCGCCTTTACCATTTGCCCAAACTGATCCATCACTTTCTTTAAATGACCATTCAGGATGTTCTTTAGCTAATTTAGTGTCCTTAAATGTAACGATACGAGCAATTGGATAAATATTGTTATCATGCAATTTTTTCAACAATTTCTTACCATCTACAATATTTAATGTGTTCTTATCCACTTGTTTATTTCCCGTGTTAAGTTTCATTGTGATATTACCTTCATCATCTTTAACATCGATAACCATTGTATTTAATTTAGAATCTTTAATGAACTTAATTAATTCATCAATCTTATCGCCTTGTGTCGAATTGCTTGTGACATAAATTCCTTTAACGCCATCTTTAGGGTAATCGACTTTATTCTCATTCTTGTTTTTGTCATTATTCTTTTTCAATTTCTCGCTTTGACTGTTAGTTTGTTCGTTCTTCTGGCTGTCCCCTTTTTGCCCGCTACTAGATGAATTATCACCATTACTGCACGCAGCGAGTAACAAAGCACTTGTTGTTAATACAGCAAATATTTTGTTCTTTTTCATTCCCTTAGCCTCCGAATATACTTTATAAGTATAAATAGGTTCTCATTATTTAGAATAGTAAGCGATTTAAATAGTTTAATTATCCTAAATAAGAGAACCTAACTTTCTTATAGAATAGCATACTTTATGAACTATTAATCAATATGGCAAAATTTTATATAATAAATTATCTAATATTTGCATGAATTTAATTTTTAAAAATTAATGATACACTGATTATGTTACAAGAGTTCTAAGATGAGAATTGTCTATCACGCATAAAAATAGAGTGTACAGAAAATGATTACTTTCTATACACTCTAATTTTCGTAATAAACTAGTTATAAATTGTTAAATCTTTATATTCATCATCAAAGAGCTTTTTTAGTAGAACTTCAATATTATCTTCGCAATAATAAAGTCCATCTTTTATATTTAATTCTGTATCTTTATCAGAATTCGTTAACCAAATGGTAGCCATATTAACATTTAATGCTCCCGTGATGTCATTTCTATAAGAATCTCCTATAAACAAGCACTCTTCAGGATTAACGTTTAGTCTAGACGTGACATTTAAAAATGCTTTAGGATCAGGCTTTTCGCAACCTATATTTTCAGATATAAAAATATTCTTTTCAAAAATTGATCTAATATCGAGATTATCAATTTTAGTGTTCTGTTCTTTAAGCTTTCCATTGGTAAGTATGGCGATGTTTACATTTTCTTTTAATGACATAAGTAAATCATTCATTTTTCTATTAACAGTTATACTAGACAGTAGCTTAGTAAAAAAGGATTCAAAATACTCGTTGGCTTCTTCTCGAGAAATATTTATATCAAAATGCTGTAAAGTTTTAATTAGCCTTAACTCTCGCAATTCATCTAAAGTAATAACCCCTTCATCATGCTGTTTCCAAAAGTATAAATCATATTTTTTAAATAATTTCATAAAGTAACTATAATCTATATCTTTAAATAACGTATACGCTTCAAACGTATCTTTATTCGCTTTTATCCATAATTTATTAAAAGAAAATAGCGTATTATCTAAATCAAAAATAACCAATTTAATTTTTTTAATCATTACTCACACGCCTTTTTAAATGAATGAAGGTTAAAAAACTCCCTACCTTTAAAATAAATGATAATATAAAACAAACTATTATTCACGTTTAATATAAATAGTTTGTTTTCTATCAGGTTTTTTATATCGTTAATAATAAGAAATTATGTTAAATATTTGTAGGTATTTTTTAACTAATGACCATCTTGATGATTATGTTATAAGTTTTTGAGACGTGAATTACTTATAAACCCATTTAATATGACCTTGCGTTTTCAGTTGTTGTAATTTGATGAATTCATTATTATTTTCAGGAAATTGCCACACATATTTTATAAATTCAAAACTAATTGTATTCGGATTACCCCCAATGCGATGTCATTTCAAATTGTGAATAATCACCCTTTTTATGACACGGTAAATACACTTCCATCTAGGTTCTTTTAACCATATAACGACAGTTGCTCTCTTCAACCTTAAAGGTAGTGTGTCCGAATAATTGCCATCAATAATCCAAGTATTTTTAGCAATAATTTGATTAAGCTGTTCAATTAATTCTTCTTGACTAATCATCATTTTGTTATCAATCCAATTGATGTTATCCATATGATATAAAGGTATGCCATACGTTTTATGTAAATGATGAGCTAATGTCGATTTACCAGAGCCTGGACTTCCAATAATTAAAATACGTTTTTCCATTTTTCCCTCACTTAATAAGATTAATTAACTTTATTATCGCTAAATGCGTCTAATTTATGAAACTATAAACTGTAAAATATGAATTTTCAATAAATATAAGTTTTATAACTTGAGAATGAGCTTTATTTTTATCATAATAAATATGAAAGTTAATTAAAGGAGTGAAAAGAGTAATGAATAAAGAACAATTAGAAAAAATGACAAATGGGAAAGGTTTTATCGCAGCATTAGACCAAAGTGGCGGTAGTACTCCTAAAGCATTAAAAGAGTATGGTGTAAACGAGGACGAATATAGCAATGATGACGAAATGTTCCAACTTGTGCACGATATGCGTACTAGAGTTGTAACTTCACCTTCATTCTCTCCAGACAAAATTTTAGGTGCTATCCTTTTCGAACAAACTATGGATCGTGAAGTTGAAGGCAAATACACTGGTGACTACTTAGCAGACAAAGGTGTTGTACCTTTCTTAAAAGTCGACAAAGGTTTAGCTGAACAACAAAACGGTGTTCAATTAATGAAACCTATCGATGATTTAAACGATACTTTAGACCGTGCGGTTGAACGTCATATCTTCGGTACTAAAATGCGTTCTAATATCTTAGAATTAAATGAACAAGGTATTAAAGATGTTGTTGAACAACAATTTGAATTCGCTAAAAAAATCATCGCTAAAGGTTTAGTACCAATCATTGAACCTGAAGTTAACATTAACGCTAAAGATAAAGCTGAAATTGAAGAAGTATTAAAAGCTGAACTTAAAAAAGGCTTAGATGCTTTAAACGATGATCAATTAGTAATGTTAAAATTAACTATCCCAACTAAAGCTAACTTATACAAAGAATTAGCAGATCATCCAAATGTTGTACGCGTGGTTGTATTATCAGGTGGTTACAGCAGAGACGAAGCTAACAAATTATTGAAAGACAATGATGAATTAATCGCAAGCTTCTCACGTGCATTAGCAAGTGACTTACGCGCTAGCCAATCACAAGAAGAATTTGATAAAGCATTAGGTGACGCAGTAGATTCAATCTACGACGCATCAGTAAATAAAAACTAAGGTGCGAAGAAAAGCGTTCAGGTCGTGAGCAATAACAAGCTATGAGCAAAAATCGCTCTTTGATTTTAGCGATTAGCGTATTATTGTCGAACGACCTGCTTTTCGTAGCCCGTTTATCACCAGGTGCGAAAGTGAGCGCTTAGGTTTTGACCAGAATCGAAAAGTGAGCAAAACTGTTCTTCAAGTTTTGTCGAACTTTGAGTATTTCTGCCGAAAAACCTGCTCACTGTAGCCCGTTTATCATTCCGGCGAGGTGCTCTACAACTTCACTCGAATATTTAAAAGCCGACTGGTTATTTCAACCGGCCGGCTTTTCTAATATTTATTATTTATAGAAACGTTCTAATTTTTGTTTAGTTTCCTCAATAAATACATTTAATTCTTTTTGTTTTTCTTCATCTTGTAATGCGCTTTGACTTGCTTTCATAAATCCATGGAATAATCCTTGTAATTGTTCACAAGATGCTTTCATTTGTTCAAAATCTGCACTTTTAAATTGTTCTAAGCGTTTTGTAAATTCATCTTGGTCTACATTCTCTTTTAAAAAAGTTTTACCTTCATCTGTAATTGTGTAGATTTTTTTGTTACCTTCTTTAGAAATCGGTACAAAGTCTCTATCTTGTAACATTTGTAATATTGGATAAACTGAACCAGGACTTGGTGAATAGAATCCTTTGAAACGTTCTTCTAAATCCTTAATGATTTGATAACCATGACGTGATTCCTCTTCTAACATTTGTAAAATTATAAATTGTAAATTTCCCTTTTTGAAGAATCTATCTCGACCTCCACCACGTCGTCCAAAACCACCAAATCCCGCAAAACCTTGTGGCCCTTTACTTCTACCAAATTGTTCAAAATGATCCATTCCTTATCTTATATCTTGCATATGTCTTCTAAACATTATTAAAATCACCTTTTCTTTTATATTTAATTAATCACTTTTTCGATATATCGTTATAAGTAAAGCGATATATCGAAATAATTTTAATAAAAATAAATACTACCCCAACAAACTCTGTCAGAATAGTATTTACGATTATTATTCATTATTAAATTCTTCGTTTGTGAGTTGATCGAGATTACCGAATAATGGTTTTCACTCTTCAATGGTATAATTCGAAATCAATCCCTTATACCAAAATGGATTTTTCTCAAGTAATGTCATTAAGACGTCTCGATTTTTAACTTTAAATATTAAATAAGCTTCCTTCTTATCTTTCCGCGCATTCACTGTAGGACCAGAAACGATTAAATGTCCTTGTTTGATTAATTTCTTCAAATATAAAACATGTGGAACAACATACTTTTTCCATCTTTTTAAATCAGTGCGTTCAAATTTTACGAGGTAGTGTTTCATCGAATGTCTCCTCTAAACGTGAATCAATACTTTACCAAATTTACCCCCAGTGATAACGGTATGGTATTGCCATATTTATCTCGTAAATAGTGTTCTACGTTTGCAAGTTGCTGTTCATCTAATTCCACTTCTACTTCTTTTAACCATTGTGGCAATTGTTGCATCACATCTTCAATTGGTTTGTCATTATGTTGCGTATGGCGTTCGATTAATGTTTCATAAGTATAATCATTAAAGTATAACAACTGTAATAAATAATACATATCCGCCGTCATAGGTTGACTTTCTTCATCTAAAAATACCACGACTTCATCGACAATTGAGTTTTCCTTAGGTCCTGCAATTAAACTGACATAAACATATTTCTGTGCAATATCGATTGCCTTGCTAACCGCTTCCCACGTCGTCACTGCTGGACACATTGACGCAAAACTAATTCATGCTGCCCTAATTCTTCTAGCCGAGCATCTTCAAACGATTGATTTAATGTTTTAAGTGCTACACCGTAATGATTTGCATTATTTTTAACATGTCATGTAAAATTGGCGATGCTTCCAACGCTGTAACTTTAGCACCTTCTTTAGCAAACGGGACACTAAACACTCCTGACGCAACCCCTATGTCTAATACACTTAAATTACTAAATCGACCTGTTTGTTGCTCAATCCAATTCATAATCCGTTTCGTACGTTGCTGGCTTTCTTCAGTAAAAGAATTTTTATTAAAGTTTTCTGCCCACTTTTCAAAACCTGGTGCCGATGGATTACCTAAACCTGCACGTTTCATCCTTTTATCCTGAGTATTAGGGTCAGCTTCCCACGCTTTCTCCCAATATTGATTACTAAATCTATCTTTTGTCATAAGTAATCTCCTTTTTATTTGATACCCTCATCTTAACCACTCTTGTATAGTTCATAAACTAATGCGCATTCTCATTAAAAAAAGCTTTCAACCAATCCAAAGCAAGTTAGCTACGCTTTGAAAATGATTTAAAGCTTATGTTGTATTCTGTTATTCCTAATAATTTCAAAAGTTACAGTTTCTATATTGATTTTCTTACTGAAGGTGAAGCGCCGCAATTGGATCTCAATCCAAATGATCCTTGTATGCGTCATGATTTGACCTTTTACACTAATAAAGGGATAGCATTCGATTATTAGAAGATTGTTTACCATTATGAATATGCTAACTTCTTTATCCCTATAGAAAGTTAGAAAAAGAGTCGCTTGAGCTATAACTCTCAAGCGACTCTTATTTATTAAAACATCTTACTTAGCGTCTTCATAGTATCCTAATTCAAGATCTTTAGACGTTTGACGACGTATTTTTCTCATTAATTCAACATCTTCAATTAATGATTGACCGTATGATGGAATCATTTTTTTAATTTTAGCATTCCATTGGCCGATTTGTTCTGGGAAGTTTTTCTCAAGAACTTCTAAAGCTACTGATACTGAAGTTGATGCCCCTGGTGATTCACCAAGTAAAGCAATTACTGAATGGTCTTCAGAGTTAACCACTTCTGTACCGAATTGAATAAATCCTTTACCTTCTTTTTCAGTGTCTTTAATTACTTGTACACGTTTACCTGCTGTGTATAATTCCCAATCTTCATCACGAGCTTCAGGGTAGAATGTACGTAAGTGGTTCATACAGCCCTCTTTAGTCATGATAATTTGATCAAATGAATATTTAATCAATGGTAAGTTTTTAACTGCAGCAGCTAACATCGTTGTAATATTATAAGGTTTAATAGATTTAAATAAATCTAAGTTTGAGCCATTTTTAAGGAATTTAGGTCCAACGTTCGCAAATGGTCCAAATAATAAAGTACGTTTACCTTCAATGTAACGTGCATCAAGGTGAGGTACTGTCATTGGTGGCGTGCCTGGTGGTTCTTTACCATATACTTTCGCATCATGTGCTTCAATCACTTGTGGATTAGTACATGTTAAGAATTGACCAGTAATAGGGAATCCACCTAAATGTTTACTTTCAGGGATACCTGTTTTTTGTAGTAATGGAATTGCAGCACCGCCTGCACCAATGAATACATAGTCAGTAACTTCTTCAAATACGTTACCAGTTTTAAGATCTTTGATTTTAACTTGCCATTTACCATTTGATAAACGTTCAAAGTCAAGTACTTGGTGACTATATTTAACTTCAACATGCTCGTCTAATTCTAAGTGACGTGACATTTTACGTGTTAATTCACCAAAGTTAACGTCAGTACCTTCGTCGATTTTACTAGCGGCCATTTTGCCGTCATCAACGCGACCTTGCATCATTAATGGAATCCATTTTCTCATTACTTCAATGTCTTCAGTATATTCGATGTTATCGAACATTGGTGATTGTTTCATTGCTTCGTAACGTTTCTTCAAGAATTCTTTATTGTTAACGCCTCTAACAAAACTAATGTGTGGAAGAGGATTAATAAATTCTCTTGGATTCTCGATATGTCCTGCTTTCACTAAGTGACTCCAGAACTGTTTTGAAATTTCAAATTCTTCGTTGATTTCTTTTGCTTTATCAATGTCAATTGAACCATCAGGTTGTTGAACAGTATAGTTCAATTCACAAAGTGCAGCATGACCAGTACCAGCGTTGTGGCGTTCATTAGAACTTTCTAGACCTGGTCGATCCATACGTTCATAAAGCTTGATATTCCAATTAGGCTCAAGCTCATTTAACATAGAACCAAATGTTGTACTTAAGACACCCGCACCAATTAAAATGACATCTTTTGATTCTGCCATGGTTGTACACCTCTCCAAATTTATTAGTTAACAACTAAAAAGTTATTACTTACTACTCTTTCTCCCTAATATAAAGTAATATCTTTTTATATTAAGATTGTTAAGCCTTTCATTTCTATGTTAAAACAAATATGGTAAATTGTAAATTGGAGAACCTTAATTAAAATTATTTTTTTATATAAAATTGAAAGTATTAACGCTACCTAATTTTAAAATAAAAATACTTAGTTACAAATATGCAACTAAGTGTTTTTATTTATCGACTTTCTACTATCTAAACTGCAATCTAAAACTTCTTTCCTCTTGCAATTACAATTTAGGTTGTAAAAACTTCTCAATATAGAATGCTGACTCTTCAATCGATTTATATTCCGTATTGATAACAGTCGCATTTAATTTCTTAAAGACTTCCTCAGCATATACAAGTTCTTTCTTAATACGATCCAAGTTATTGTATCGTGATTCACTAGATAAACCTAACGTTTCCGCACGATTCTTTCGTATGTTTGCAATATACTGTGGACTCGCAGTTAATCCAAATACTTTTAACCCTTTTTGTTTATAAACATTATCAGGAATTTCAATTTCAGGTACCAATGGAATATTAGCTATTTTATAACCTTTGTTAGCTAAATACATACTTAATGGTGTTTTAGATGTTCGTGACACACCAACAATTAATGCATCCGCTTCACCTATATCAGTAAAATGTTTACCATCATCGTATTTAACAGAGTATTCAATCGCTTCAATACGCTTGAAATATTCATCATTTAATTTACGTAACGCACCACTCTCCATAAGCGGTTGACTGTGTGTTACCTTCTCAATAATGCTGATTAAATCAGACATGTAGTCAACATAAGGAATATCATGTTCATGTGCAAATTGATGTCCCAATGCATTAAAAGATTCACTTACTAACGTCGTCGCTACAATCGCATGTTGTTCACGTGCTAAATTTAAAATATTTAAGAATTCCTCTTCATCTTTAATATATGGAAATTTCTTAATTTCAACATTATGCAAATCAGGGAATTGTGTTAATGTTGCATGAATCATTCGTTGTGCTGTTTCGCCAATGGAATCTGATACGATAAATAACTTTAGAATTTGTTCATTTGATTGAGTTTCGTTCACTTTACTGCTCGCTTTCCTCCGCTTGACTCTGAGCTGTTGCTAAAATTGCACCTGGAACTCGGAATGGTGAGCATGAAACATAGTCTATAGCTAATTGATTGAAGCGACGGATAGACTTAGCATCTCCACCTAATTCACCACATACACCGATTTTGATTTTCGGATTCACTTTTTTAGCTTGTTCAACTGCAATCTCGATTAATTTTCCGACACCGTCTCTATCTAACGTTTGGAATGGGTCAAGCTTCAATATATTACTTTCAGTATACACATTTATAAATTTACCTGCATCATCTCTTGAGAAGCCAAATGTCAATTGCGTTAAATCATTTGTACCGAAACTAAAGAAATCACAATGTTTTGCTAATTCATCTGCTATTAAACATGCGCGCGGCGTTTCAATCATTGTACCAA
The DNA here is from genome assembly GCF_003217445.1 of Staphylococcus sp. AtHG25. Classification (NCBI taxonomy): domain Bacteria; kingdom Bacillati; phylum Bacillota; class Bacilli; order Caryophanales; family Staphylococcaceae; genus Staphylococcus; species Staphylococcus sp. AtHG25. Next base: position 40,940 of record NZ_QJSN01000001.1, read on the forward strand.
TTAAATATGGTACGCTGTCACCTTGTTCATCCTCTAATTGTTCAATGGTTTTAACCAATTTCTCTTTAAGAGTTGTGAATTCTTCCACAGTTGATACTAGGGGAATCATAATTTCAGGTTTACATGTTATACCCTCTTTTTTAAGTTTTAATACGCTTCCCATAATCGCTTCAACTTGCATTTCATATAACTCAGGGTATGTGATTGCAAGTCTACAACCACGATGTCCTAGCATTGGATTCACTTCATGAAGATCTACAATGCGTTTATTCAATACTTCTTTAGGAATGTTGAGTTGTCGTGCTACATTTTCAACATCTTCATCAGAATTAGGTAAAAACTCATGCAAAGGTGGGTCAAGCAAACGGACAATTGTAGGACGCTCTCCAGATAATCGGAATATTGCTTCAAAGTCTTCTACTTGATACTTACGAATATTATTCAAAGCTTCTACTCGTTGTTCATATGAAGATGAAAGAATAAATCGTCGCATTTCAACTAAACGTTCTGCTCCGAAGAACATATGCTCCGTACGAACTAAACCAATACCTTTAGAACCAAAGTCATAACCCGCTTTAATATCTTGAGGCGTCTCTGCGTTCATTCGAACATTCAAGCGTGCAATATCCTCTGACCATTCCATAAATTGAGTGAACTCTTCACTGTGTTCAGCACTGACTGTTTCAATCTCACCTATGTAGATGTCACCTTTAGAACCATCAACTGAAATTGTATCGCCTTCATGAAGTTCCCCACCATCATAGTAAACTGTCTTTGCTACAGTATTGATTTCTAAATCCGAACAACCTGTCACACAACATTTACCCATACCACGAGCTACAACTGCTGCGTGAGATGTCATACCTCCGTGTGTTGTTACGATTGCTTCACTCGCAATCATACCTTCTATATCTTCAGGAGACGTTTCCGGACGCATTAAGATAACTTTCTTACCTGCATCAGCTTGTGCCTTAGCATCTTCAGCTGAAAATACAATTTGCCCTGTAGCTGCCCCTGGACTTGCAGGTAAACCTATTTTTGAAATTTCAGTCGCTTGTTTTAATGCTTTTTCATCAAAATTAGGATGTAATAATTGGTCGATTGATTTCACATCAACATTTGACATCGCTTCTTCTTTTTTAATGACACCTTCATCTACTAAATCTACTGCTATTTTAATTGCTGCACGTGCCGTACGTTTACCATTACGAGTTTGTAATAAGTATAACTTTCCATTTTCAATTGTAAATTCAATATCTTGCATATCTTTATAATGCTGTTCAAGTTGTTTCGTTACTTCAACAAATTCTTGATGTACATCAGGCATTTGATCGTGTAAAGTTGAAATGTCTTTTGGTGTACGGATACCAGCTACGACATCTTCACCCTGTGCATTTAATAAATATTCACCAAATAATTTATTTTCTCCGCTCACAGGATTACGAGTAAATGCAACACCTGTTCCACTATTATTACCACTATTACCAAATACCATTTCTTGGATATTAACAGCAGTACCTATGTCATGTGGAATATCATTTAAATCACGATAAATTCGTGCACGGTCATTATCCCAAGACTTAAAGACCGCTTCGATTGCTTCTTCTAATTGTTTCAAAGGTTCTTGAGGGAACGGTTTATAAACTTCTTCCATATAAATGTCTTTGAAACGTTCACAAATTTCTTGTAAACCTTCAGCTGTAATTGCAGCGTCATTTTCAAAGTTGTGACGTTGTTTATAATCTTCAAAATATGTATCAAATGCTTGCATCGGAACGTTGTATACCACTTCACCGAACATTTGTAGTAATCGACGGTAACAGTCATATGCAAAGCGAGCATCACCTGTTTTATCTGCAAGTTTCTTTACGTTATCATCATTTAATCCCAAGTTAAGAATTGTATCCATCATACCAGGCATCGATATTTTCGCACCGCTTCGTACAGATACAAGTAATAAGTTAGCATCTGATGAGAATGCTTTCCCAGTTCTCTCTGAAAAGTCAACAAGATGATCAATTAATTGTGTTTTTACATCAGTTGATAATGATTTGCCTTGCCTTAAGTATTCAATACAAGCGGCAGTTGTTATTGTAAAACCGTCTGGCACAGGTAAACCTAAACGTTTCATTTCAGATAGGTTAGCACCTTTACCTCCAAGTAAATCTTTCATCGATTTTTGTCCTTCATCAAAAGCATAAATATATTTCGTCATTATAATGTCACCTCAATTAATTATTATGTCATACTAATTATTATTAAGTATGTCATACAATCGAAATAAATACAATTAAAAACATCACATTACGTTTCAAGATTTATAAAAAAGACACAATTAAAGCATAAAACGGCCTTATGAGAATAACTAAAAGTCTGTTTTGCACGCTTTAATTGTGTCATACTATTTATATATTATTCAGTTTAAGTGATATGATTTTGAAAATAATTAGTAGCAAATGTCTTAAATGACGACGCTACTTCTGTAAAGTAATGAGATTTTTATAAGCTAAACCAATCTCCCGATAACAATGTTCATTGTTAATAGGTATTGCTACAATTTGCTTATCCAAATTTCTTAAAGCTTGTTTAGGTGTGAATGAGATGCCTATATTCATAGCTACTAGTTTTAAGATAGCGCTCGAATCCTCAACCTCTACTTGATAATTAGGAACAATCCCTTCTTGTTTTAAAATGTGATCTATCGTATCTCGAAAACTATAACCTTCAATTTGACCTATCAATCGTTCATCTTTAATTTGTGTTAATTCAAGAGAAGTACATTGAGAGAGAGGATGTTCTTTACTAACAGTTAAATAAATATCATCTTGTATGATAGGTTCCCAACTAATATCGCGATGTTCAATTTTAAAAGATGATATAGCAAAATCTACTTCGTTATTTAAAATCAAATGAGTTGCCCGTTCAGATATTGCTGGATATTGCTTAATTTTAATATTGGGATGTCGTGACACGTAATTTTGAATGAGTAATGGCATGACATGTGGAAATGTTACTGCAAAAGTAACTTGACCACTTTCTAAAGAAACTAATCAAAAGGTATATGGTTATGTTTTAGACGTTTCTAAAGAAGCTAGTGTTGATGAAACATTTACACATATTAAGCGTGATATTGGTAAATTAGACATACTCATTAATTGTGCGGGTATAACTGGTGCAGGTAAAACGACAGACCAACTCACTGAAGAAGAATGGGTTCAAGTATTTGCAGTCGATGTAAAAGGCGTATTCTTCTGTACTAAACATGCTGTACCACTCTTACGTGAAAACGGTGGCGGTTCAATCGTCAACTTCTCATCTATCTTAGGTTTAGTCGGTACAGATGAACTCACACCATACGCAGCTGCTAAAGGTGATGTTACAAATATGACACGACAAGATGCCATCAGTTTTGGTAAAGATCACATTCGTGTTAACTATGTACATCCAGGTACAATATTAACACCTTTAGTGAAAAAAACTCGTTGCAGAAACAGAAGGTGGTTTAGAGGCCTATACTGCTAAAATGTCTGAACGCCACCCTATTGGCTATTTAGGTGAACCTGTAGACGTTGCCAATGCAGTATTATTCTTAGCGAGTGATGAAGCTCGATTTATTACAGGTGCGGCATTAACTGTAGACGGTGGATATACTGCAAGATAATATGCTTCATCAATTGGTATCGATTACTCAATCAAATACAAACTTATACACAAAAATAACACCTCGTTAGATGACCAAAGCAATTAACGAGGTTTCTTTTATACATTGAAATCGATATTATTTAAATCCATTTTCTTTATTATATTTCTCACGTTCAGCATCGCGTAATTCAACACGACGGATTTTACCTGAATTTGTTTTAGGTAATGAGTCTACAAATTCAATTGCACGTGGGTATTTATATGGTGCTACTTCATTCTTCGCAAAAGTTTGTAATTCTTTAACAAGGTCATCATTACCTTGATAATTATCTTGTAAAATAACGAATGCTTTAACAATGTTGCCTCGAATTTCATGAGGACTTGCTACAACAGCACATTCTTTAACGACCGGGTGATTTGTTAAGGCATCTTCAACTTCAAACGGTCCAATCGTATAGCCTGAACTGATGATAATATCATCTCGTCGACCTTCAAACCAGAAATAGCCATCTTCATCTATATGCGCTAAGTCTCCAGTAATGTAATAGTCACCCGCTTGAGCTGCTTTCGTACGTTCTTCATCTTTATAATAACCTTTAAACAAACCAGGGAAATCAAGTGGCAAAGCAATATTTCCTTTAACATTTGTTTCAACCGGTTGTCCTTCATCATCAACAATAGTAACACGGCTACCTGGGATTTCTTTACCCATTGAACCTGGTCGTGATTTAGTGTCTTTTAAGAACCCGATTAATAAAGTACTCTCTGTTTGTCCATAACCATCACGCACCGTTAAATTAAAGTTATTGCGGAATTGTTCTACAACTTCACGGTTTAATGGCTCTCCTGCTGATACAGCACTGTGAAGGTGTTCTAAGTTATATTCTTGTAAATTGTCTAATTTCGCCATCATACGATATTCTGTTGGTGTACAACATAAGACATTGATTTCAAAGCCTTGTAGTAATTCAAGATAACGAGAAGGGTTGAATTTACCATTATAAACAAATGCTGTTGCGCCTGAACCCATAATTGATAAGAAAGGACTCCATACCCATTTTTGCCAACCTGGTGCAGCTGTCGCCCACACTAAGTCGTCTTCTTTAATACATAACCAATGTTCTGGCGCCATTTTCATGTGTGCAAAGCCCCAACCATGAGAATGTGTAACAGCCTTAGGATTTCCTGTCGTTCCAGATGTATATGATAAGATGGCTAAATCGTCTCTTGAAGTTTTTTCAATATCTAACGTATCACTTTGTGATGCTTTTTCATCTTCAATATTAATCCAGTCCGTTTCGTGTCCGTCAATAATAAATTTCGTTAATGCGTCATACTCTTTAACGCCTTTGAACTCTTCAATAAAATCAGATTTAGCAATTACTGCTTTAATCTCACCATGTGCAATTCGATATTGTAAATCTTTAGTTCTTAGCATTTCTGAACTAGGAATAATCGCAATACCCAGTTTTAATGCAGCAAGATAAAGTTCATATGTCATAATTGCTCTCGGCATCATGATTAATACTTTATCACCTTTTTTAAGTCCATGATTTAATAAGACATGTCCCACTTTATTGGCATTTTTAATTAATTCTGAATATGTCACTGTAATTGGTTCGTCTACCCCATTTTCATAAATTAGGGCTTTCTTCGATGTATTAGAAGCATGTTTCTCTATTTCAGAAACAATATTGTAAGTCTCTGGTGCTAATAAACTTGAATTATCCATTACTATACTCCCTTTCAGTTCGACCTTATTTATTATCTTATCAAACGCTTTAGTCTGATGAAATCAAAATAATTTATGTAAACGTTTTTACAATTTGATTTGAAATTGAAAAAGATTAAGCACATATGTCGATAACAATGACATTGGCTTAATCTTTATATCTGTACTAGAAAATATGACTTAAATCTAATTTTGACTCTAAACCAGATAGCTCAATACGCACATTATAAGATAAATCACGATTAACAATGTTGTGATCAACACCACGTTCAGTGCCTCTATGTTTATGGGTTTGACTATATTCATTAGAATTCTGCCAATCATAAAATGCCTGACGTTCTTCCCATAAAGTTAAAATAATATAGTGTCGTCCTGCTACTTGTGGAAGTAAAAATCTTAAAGCTTTAAATCCTGGAACATTTTTCAAGTATTTAGGACGTTCTAAGAATTTCTTCTCGAATTCATCTTCCATACCTTCATTAATAAATAAATGATTTAACACACAAAAAGAATCATTTGATAAATCATCAATCACTTCTAACACATCATATTGATGTTCATCATTATTTTTCTTTATTGAAATCGTGTTATCTCCTTTTTCTTCTACTACATAAGTTTTGTAAAAATCTTTTAAAATCATGATTCTTATCCTTCATTTCTAAACTAGCACTGAGCTACTATTAAATTTGTATATCTATATGCGTTCTGTCATTATAATTGGCTTTGTTCATAAAGCGAGATAGAACGCTTTACGATTTCTAAAAATTCGTGGTCCAATGTTGTAATTTTCGTAAAATAACTAAGTATGTTATCAGAAACTCGTTCGTACTTAGGAAAATGCTGATCTTGGTTAATCCGATGTGCAAGTTCTCCTAAAGGGGTTTGGTCACCAATAAATCCTTGCATAAATTCGTAAAAACTCATTATCTCACCCCAGTGTTTAGATATACGCTAATACTATCATGATACATAGCTTTACACTAGTACTGGAAAGACAACAATTTCTGAAGTTTTGTTGGCTAAGGTTGAGATAAGCATTTTTTATTTAGAATTTAAGTAATCTAACACAACTGCACCCACAGCTTCTGCTGCGACTAACATACTTTTCTCATCAATTTTAAATTTAGGATGATGATGAGGATACGCTTTTCCATCTTGAGGCGCAGCACCTGAATAAATAAATGTGCTTGGCAATGTTTTAGCATAAAATGCGAAATCTTCTGATGGCGGTTGTGCTTCACATTCTTCTACCCCTTTTACATCATCTAAATCAGCTTTTTTAATAGTTTCTGCAACATAATTTGTAAAATCAGGGTCATTATATAATGCTGGATAGTCTTTACTAAACTCAAAGTCACATTTAACACCAAATGTTGCTTCAAGACCTTTGACCATTTGTTGTAATTCGTCAGCAATTTTATCACGTGTAGCATCGGTTAATACACGCACATCACCTTCAAGCTCGATTTTATCTTTAATGACATTAAATTGACCTTTACCATCAAATGAGCCAATTGTTACAACACCTGTTTCAAACGGGTTAAGGCGACGTGAAACGATTGTTTGTGCAGTAGTAACAAAGTTAGCACCAGCGACAATCGCATCGTTTGCTGTATGAGGTGATGAACCATGACCACCTTCACCTTGTATCGTTAACTTAAAGTATGAACGTCCTGTTTGAACATTTTCAGGACGATAGAACACTTTACCCGGTTCCATATTTGTCATTACATGTGTACCTAGCACATGATCGACACCATCTAGCACACCATCTTCAATCATGCCTTTGGCACCGCCTGGAGGCATTTCTTCAGCTGGTTGGTGAATAACAATCACTTTACCATTAAATTGATCTTTCATTTCAATTAACGTTTCAGCTAAAATTAACATATACGCAGTATGCGCATCATGACCACATGCATGCATCACACCATCATTTTTAGACGCAAATGACAATCCAGTATCTTCTTGGATTGGTAAAGCATCAAAGTCTGCTCTAATCGCAATTGTTTTTCCAGGATTACCGCTATCGATAGTCACTCTCACACCATTTTCACCGACATTTGTTTTAACTTCACAATCTTTGTCTTTATAGAAATTAGCAATATATTTAGGTGTTTCTGATTCTTGGAATGATAATTCTGGATGTTCATGTAAGTGTCTACGAATTTCAATCATCTTTTCTTCTTTCTCTTGTAGACGTTTTACTAGTTCTTTCATCATTATATCCACTCCTTTTCCCTCATTATATGCTTTTCTCTTTTAACAATGTTGCGTCACGGTTTCATATGTTCCAAACATGATTCAATGTTACATCCATTTTATAGTCTGCTTTTCCCGAAAAAAGAAGCATATGCAAGCTTTGATAAATGCTTGTATACGCCTCTGTAAAATGATTATCGTTAATTATTTAGATTGTTGTTTAGGAACACCGATTCAAAATGAAAATAAACATTCTTATCTTCAATGTAATGAGAAAAATAATTATTAGACAGTCGGAGCGACATATAACTTACATCTGAACCTTCTAAAATCAAAAGTTTTGATAGCTATTGATTAATATTAAATCTCCAACATGATAGTGCTTATTTTGATTTTCACTCTGACATGTGACGTTACCTTTTAAAATTAAATTAAGTGATAAATAATCAGAGGCTATATCATCCTTCTTAGTGTCAAACGTGATTTCATAATTAGTATTCAAGAGGTATTCATCCGCCCTTCTCAATCACTTCTTTCTATCTATAATATCAAACTTTGATGACTAAGAAGGTTTTAATAACGTGATATTGTTCTGAATGTTTAAAATCAAAAGTTAAATAGAAAAGGGAGAGTGAGTCAGAATTCATTTTGAATTCATTGTCCCACTCCCCCTTCAGGGATAACTAGAACTAAGAAAAGCTTGATTTAAATGCCTTCTCAATTCAGTCAGCTACTGCAAATTTGTAAAGTAACATTGATTTATTAATTATACTGGTTCTAGATAATTAATATAGTGTTTTATAATTAATGTTGGTAATATGGATCAAATTCCATTGCGCCAGCATTTTCATCGCTTACGCCATGTTTATAATAATCTACATATTGTGGTTCCAATGGTTTCTTACCACGGATGATATCTGCTGCTTTTTCAGCAAGCATTAATACTGGTGCATGAATATTACCGTTTGTTGTACGAGGCATAGCCGAAGCGTCAACAACACGTAAATTTTCCATACCGTGAACTTTCATTGTTAATGGGTCTACAACAGACATTGGATCTGAGGCAGGTCCCATTTTAGCACTACAAGATGGATGCAATGCTGTTTCACCATCTCTACGTACCCAATCCAAGATTTCTTCGTCTGTTTGTACTGATGGTCCTGGTGAAATTTCACCACCATTAAATGGATCCATTGCTTTTTGCGCTAATATATTTCTAGCTACTCGAATAGCTTCTACCCACTCTTGTTCGTCTTCTTTAGTTGAAAGGTAATTAAAGACAATACTTGGTTTTTCAAACGGGTCTTTTGATTTAATTTTCAAGCTACCACGTGAATTGGAATACATAGGACCTACGTGAACTTGGTAACCATGTGCTACTGGTGCTTTTTGTCCATCATATCTTACAGCAATTGGTAAGAAGTGGAACATTAAGTTAGGGTATGCAACTTGATTATTTGATCTTACGAAAGCACCACCTTCAAAGTGGTTTGATGCTGCTGCACCTTTACGCGCGAATATCCATTGTAAACCAATCCATGGCATACGTTTAACATCTAAGCTAGGTTGAAGTGAAACAGGCTCTTTACATTCGTGTTGAATATATACTTCTAAGTGGTCCTCGAAGTTTTCACCAACACCTGGTAAATGCATACGTGGTTCTATACCTTTAGATTTCAAGAATTCTGCGTCACCAATACCTGATAATTGTAATAATTGAGGCGTGTTGAACGCTCCACCAGATAAGATAACTTCACCAGCCTCAACAGTATGATATCTACCATTACGTTTAAATGTTACCCCTGTTGCTTTGTTACCATCAAAATGAATTTCAGTGACAAATGCACGAGTCTTAACAGTTAAGTTTTTACGTTTCATTGCTGGGTGTAAGTAAGCTCTTGATGCTGAAACACGACGACCATTATGCACTTGGCTATCAAACGGTCCAAACCCTTCTTGTCTATATCCGTTGACATCTTTTGTTTTATGGTAACCTGCTTCTACACCGGCATCAAAGAATGATTTGAATAAAGGATTTGTTGCAGGTCCACGTTTTAATTTAATTGGACCGTGATGTCCTCTGAATTGATCAAATGGTGTAGCACCGTATGTTTTCTCTAGACGTTTAAAGTATGGTAAACAATGTGCGAAGTCCCATGATTCCATACCTTCTGGTTCAGCCCATCCTTCATAGTCCATTGGATTCCCTCTTTGGTAAATCATACCGTTAATTGAACTAGAGCCACCAAGCACTTTGCCACGTGCATGGTCTACTTTACGTCCCATATGCGGTTCTTCTTCCGTTTGATAAATCCAATCGTAAAAACGATTACCTGATGGGAACATTAATGCTGCTGGCATTTGAATGAATAAATCCCAAGGATAGTCACTACGTCCTGCCTCTAACACTAATACCTCTTTATCTTTATCTTCTGTTAAACGATTACCTAATACTGATCCTGCACTACCACCACCAATAATGACATAATCATATGAATTCTTTTTACTCATTATAAATTCGTCCTCCCTTAAATTGATTATTATGTCTTTTTATTTCATGTTTTAAGTTCGATACGTACAACTTTATAACTCAAATAAATAGAGTCGCATAGTTAATTAATATAACGACTCTAAAGTTCTAGCATGGACTTGTTATTTACTAAAGAAGTTGACTGGTTCTGGGTTTGTGTTAGTTAAGATGTGTTTACTAGTTAAGTACTCTTCCAAGCCTTCTTTACCTAGTTCACGTCCAATACCTGATTGTTTATAGCCACCCCAAGGTGCCTGTGCAAAGTATGGATGGAAATCATTAATCCAAACTGTACCAAGTTTTAATTTATTAGCTACACGTTGTGCTTTACCGATATCTTTAGTGAATACTGCACCGGCTAAACCATAAATAGAATCATTAGCTAATTTAATTGCTTCTTCTTCACTATCAAATCCTTCAATTGTCACAACTGGTCCAAAGACTTCTTCTTGAACGATACGCATTGAAGTATCACAATCTGTAATCACTGTTGGTTCAAAGAACAAACCAGCTTGTAAATCTTCTCGTTCTGGACGTTTACCACCAATCGCGATTGTAGCGCCTTCTTCTTTTGCAATTTCCATGTAACCTTCAATCTTATTGCGATGTTCTGTAGAAATCACTGGTCCCATTTCTGTATCATCATCGAAACCATTACCAAGTTTAATTTTACCGACACGATCGATTAATGCCTTTTCAAAGTCAGCTTTAATATCGTTGTGTACTAATATACGTGAACCTGCTGAACATACTTGACCTGCGTGGAAGTAACCACCATTTAACGCTTGATCTACTGCAACTTCAAAGTCAGCATCATCAAAAATGATATTAGGGTTCTTACCACCAAGTTCTAAAGCGATGTTAGTTACATGATTGGCCGCATTCTTCATGATATGTTTACCTGTTTCAATTCCGCCTGTGAATGAAACTAAGTCTACTTCTTCATGACCTGATAACGTATCTCCAATTTCCTCACCGCTACTTAATACTAAGTTGATAACGCCTTTAGGGAAGCCAACTTCCTCCATTAATTCGAATACACGAATGGTAGTTAATGGCGTAATTTCACTTGGTTTCATAACGAGTGAACATCCTGTTGCTAAAGCTGGTGCAATCTTCCATGAAGCTTGAAGTAACGGATAGTTCCAAGGTGTGATTTGAGTAACTACACCTACAGGTTCTTTAACTACTTTACTCTCAGTGTTAGGAATTGGTGAATTTATCATTTCACCACCATCTTTATCTGCTAAACCTGCAAAGTAAGTAAATACATTAGCTATATCATCCATATCCGCATATGATTCTTCTAACGTTTTACCAGTATCTAAAGTTTCTAATTTGGCTAATTCATCACGGTTTTCTGTTATTTTATCCGCAATTGCTCTTACTTTTTTACCTCTGACTTCACTTGTTTCTAGTGACCACTCGGCATCTTCAAATGCGCGACGTGCTGCAAGTATTGCTCTTTCTGCATCTTCAGCAGTACCTTCTGCAACCGTAAAGATAACTTCTTGGTTATAAGGATTAATAATATCTCTTGTATTTTTATTTGAACTTTCTACCCATTCACCATCGATATATTGACGATTAGACAATTTCTCTACAAGTTCCATCAAATGACCTCCGTTAAGTTTGTTAAATTTTTATTTAACGAATTTTACAAAACTAGGTTATCACACTTTTCACAGCCTTGCAAACGATACATATCTGCACATTTTTTACATAAACTTGAAATTTTAGTATCAAAAGTGCTAATAATGAATATGCGATTTTGAAACTTTTCATCAAACACTTTATAATGATTTAGAATCGAAAAATGAACATCAACGTTTATTTCTCTTTTGAAAAATTACTAAGTAACAATGGAGGTGCACTATGGCACGTTCAACGAATTATGATCAAAAAATTGAAGAAGCAAAAGACCTTGTGATTAACTCAATCGGTGAAACGATGGATTTGTACGGTACGAATCGTAGCGTTGGCAATTTATACGGCACAATGGTCTTCGAAGGAAGCATGACGCTTGATGAGATGCGTGAGCATTTACAAATGAGCAAACCTAGCATGAGTACTGGCGTCAAGAAATTACAAGAATTCGACATCGTAAAACAACAATTTACGCGTGGTAGCAGAAAACAACATTTCATTGCAGAAAAAAACTTCTTCCATTTTTTCCGAAATTTCTTTACACAAAAGTGGGAACGTGAAGTTGATACTAATTTAGAAGCGGTCGAAAAGGCACAATTACTGTTAGACGAAACATTAAAAAATGCTGACTTAGACGAACATGCTAAAGCAGAAGTCGATAAAATCCAAGCTCAATTAGACCACACAAAGCAATATTGTAAATGGTTAGAAAACTTAAGTAATGCCATTGAAAGTGGACAGATATTCGAACATTACCCAATTCCAGAAAAAGAAGATATTTAAAAAAGCTAGCAGATTTTCTAAAGTGTAAAACTTTGAAGAATCTGCTAGCTCTTTTTATTTATAAGTTGTCACCATCATCTGATTTTTCTTTAACTTGCACAATACGTAATGAACGTCTCTCAATTTCTTTATGTTTATCCGCTCTTGTCTCCAGTTTAATCCGATCTGTATTAAGCGTAATAATAAACGATATCATCATAAAAATAAATATGACAATTAACGGTACACTCGCCAGTAAGGATGCTGTTTTTAATACTTCTAGCGCACGTTCACCACCAACTAACATAAGAGAGAACGGTAAAAGACATAACGCAAATGCCCAGAATAGACGGTTAGCCTTTAATGGTTCTCCAACAACTTTTTTCTGAGATGCGGCAGCTAAAATATATGAACCTGAATCAAATGTTGTCGCCAAGAATAAGAAAGCAGAAATCAAGAACAATACAAGAATAAATGATGAGAATGGTAATTGATGCATTACTTGAATAATCGTTGCTTCAGTGCCGTGTGTATTTAAAAAGTTAATCACATTAAATTCACCTGTAATTTGTAAATACACAGCATAGTTTCCAAATATACCAAAGAACAATAGACAGCCTAGTGTACCATAAATAATAGTACCTAGAATGACTTCTTTAAGACGACGTCCTTTTGAAATACGTGCGATGAATAGTCCGATAAACGGTGCATATACTAACCACCATGACCAATAGAATATTGTCCAGTCTTGTGGGAAATTCGTTTCTTTACGTCCCTTAATGCCACCAAAAGGTTCCATCCAAGTGGCCATATGGAAGAAATCTCTCAACATATTACCAAAGCTTGTAATCGTTGTTTCCATAATAAATACAGTAGGCCCAACAATAAATACAAAGCCTAATAATAAGAATGATAGCCATACGTTAACATCACTTAATTTTTGAATCCCCTTTTTCAAGCCAGAATACGAACTGACTGCGAATACTACTGTGATTGTTAATAAAATGATTGAACGCACAACCATATTCTCTCCATCGATTCCTGTAAGTTTCTCTATACCAGCAGAAATCATTGGCACTCCAAGAGCAAGTGATGTTGCTGCGCCTCCTAGTAAACCAAAAATAAATAATATATCCACTAATTTACCTAAGAATTTATCCGTTTGTCCTTTTAAAACTGGACGACATGCTTGACTGATTTTATAAATTGGTTGTTTCTTAACAAATACTAAATAACCAATAGGTAACGCTGGCAACACATAGATTGCCCAAGCGATTGGTCCCCAATGGAACATCCCATATTGTGTTGCATATGTAAGTGCTTCATCAGACATCGCTTTCGCACCATTCGGTGGTACTTGATAATAGAATGCCCACTCAATGACACCCCAATATAAAATATCCGATCCAATACCTGCACAGAAGAGCATAGATGCCCAACTAAAGTTATTGAATTCTGGTCTATCAGTCGCCTTTCCAAGTGTTACATTGCCATAACGACCGAATGCAATATATAGTACAAAGAATAGAATGATTAATCCCATAAATAAATACACGGATCCAATTGAATTGGAAATTGCGCTATTGATATCGGTAATTACTTTTTCACTAGCTTTAGGAAATACCATCATCGGTGTAACAGCTACAAGTAATACGATTACCGTCCCTATAAAAGTCGGCCAATCCATAATTTTTTCTCGTTTCAATTATGTTCCTCCTCAAAATTGTTGTTTCGATAAAAATTAAAAACCACTTTCTTGTCACGGTTTATTCACATATTGACGATATCTAAAATTAAATAAAAATGCAAATTCCATTCAAATTATACTTTTCTGTTTATTGAATAAATATATATTTCAGACATATTTTAAAGCTTTAAAAATTGCCATAACAACAGTGTTAAATTTAAACTTAACGTATTTAACAAATTTTATATTGTATTAATTTTGCATAATAATACTGTTATTGTGAATTTATATTTATTTGAATTCTTTTAAAATACCTGTTCATTTTCAAAAGAAAAGACCACTAAACTTTGAGCATTTACCCAAAATTAGTGGTCTTATAATCTATAATCCCAATAAAAATTTAATTAGAAATCCAATCACGATTGATACACCAATCGCAAAGAATCCTGGAATAATAAAACTTGTTGCACGTGTGCGTCCAGTCTCATCTAGATTAACTGCAAATAATAATGTTGGCTGTGCTGGAATAACGAAATTGACATTAAGCGTTTGGACCATTGCAATGAAATACATTGGTGGAATACCCATACTCATGACAATCGGCACCATAATGGAGGCTGTTGCAGTTTGCGAGATAACGATCATTGCCACTATGGCAACCAAGACAATGACTAACCAAGGTATAGATTGAATTGTTTGTCCAATATCGTCTCGTATAATTTTTAAATTTTGCGGTGCATTAAATACAGTAGCACCTAACCAACCTGGGCCAAGTACTGCAAAGAGTGCACCAATAGCTGATTGCGCAATATTAGATGACAATATATCACTCGTGTTAATCTTCATCATTAATAAATTAATTGCGACACTCAAATACATAAAGAATTGGACGATTTCCGTCATAGTTACTTTAACTTGTTCACCATCAACATTAAATGAAGGCATTAAATTTGGAAAAATACCAAAAGTTAATATACCTGCAACACATAATAAAAATCCAACTACGCCTAATTTGGTTTTCATTGTAAATGATTGTTTGACTGGCACTTCAGGCGTATGTGCAATTTCACTTACAGTGACCGTTGTCTTACGACCAACAAATGTACAAAAGACACTTAACATTAACATCGTAATAATCGCTGTAGGTAATACAATACTTAAATATTGTCCCATTGAAATGTGATAACCAGCCATTACTGATATGATGTAAGCTGTTGCTGATGCTGCAGGACTACATAATAAAGCTAAATTTGCAGTCAAAACAGATGCGGTGAGTGGTCGTTTAGGTTGGATATTTGCTCTAACAGCAGTCTTAGCAATAATAGGTTCTAAAGATAACGCAATATTTGCGGTACCTACACCAAATACAAACAGAAAGACAATCATTGGTGCGATAAAAATAATGGATTTCGGGAAACGCTCGATAATTTTAGAAGCAAGAAAGACTAAATAGTCTATTCCTCCTGTAGCTTGTAAAGTACCACCTGCGATACCAATAGATAAAATGATTAAAACTGCAGTGACAGGCGCTGAACCTGGAGGCAATTGAAAACCAAAAATCATAATGAGTTGTGCCACAATGGCGAAGATACCACACCCTAATGCACCAGCTGTGCGAAGCCCTAATATAATAGCCAGTATCATTATGATGATTTCTACTACAAACAGTAGCATGATGAAAGCTCCTAACTTTTCTGAAAATTATTGTGATTTTTTTAACATACATAGTTTATCACTTGCAGCTGTTAAAAGTATAGAAATGAAGAAAAATTGAGATATTAAATGTAAATAAAATGTGAACATTCAACCTTACTATTCAATTTATTTCTCATAAATTTCAATTTAAAAAACCTTGAAAGTATGCTTGATATCGCATCTTCCAAGGGTTTTATAATCATTATTTCTCACGATGATTAATATGCTCATCTTTGAGCGTTCCTTCTTTAGTTGGTGCCTCTTCATAGTCACCATCTACACCTTTATTATCAGTATGACCTTTTGCCATTTCTAAATTTTTCTCAGTTTCTTTTCGTTTTTCTTTTTTAGAGCGTTTATCATATGCTCGTTCTTCTAATAATGAACCCCAAATGAGGCCACAAATAATCGCAATAGTTACAATAGCAATTAGAGCTAATATAATCCACTTAATCACATCAAACGTCATCTCTACTCACCCTCCTTCACAATTAAACATAATATTCTTTAAGCATTATTCTTCTTTATATTATGTTTCCCTTTATGCTTGGGCTTCAATCACACGAAGACCTATCTTGTCACAGTCTTTTCTCAAAAGAAAAAACCACGACTCCGTATGATAAGGAATCGTGGTTAAAAGTGATTTCAAATTATGAAATGTAGTTGTATGAACCAGCTTGGCTAGCTGAGATTGTACGTGATGAAACGACACCAGGTCCACCATTATAGTTCATTTCTGAAACTTTAACTGAACCATCATCGTTTACACTTTCAACATATGCAACGTGACCGTATGCACCTTGAGATGTTTGCATTACTGCACCTGCTTTAGGTGTGTTATTAATTGTGTAGCCATCTGCAGCTGCTGCAGTTGCCCAGTTATTTGCGTTACCCCAAGTGCTACCAATTTTACCGCCTACTTTGTCATATACATAATACGTACATTGACCTGCAGTGTAAAGGTTAGAACCTCCACTTGATTTACCAGCTAATGCTTTGCTACTAGAACTTGAGCTAGCGTTTGAACTAGTTGATTGTGTAGTTGGTGCGTTTTGAGTTGTGACTTTAACGTTACGATCTGAAGTTGAATAACTAGCACCTAAACCACCGCCAGCATTATTGTTTGCTGTGTATGATTGAGTGTTTTGGTTTGATTGATTGTTATTGTAATTATAGTTGTAGTTATTGTTTGATTGAGTATTGTTTACTGCTTGGTTGCCAGTGTTTTGTTGACCACCTTGTTGAGCTTGAGATGGGCTCCAGTTACCTTTCCATTCATAATGATAATTACCTTGTTGGTCAATTGTGTAAGTGTAACTATATGAATATGGGTCATTAGGGTTATATCCATAATTGTTTTCCGCTGCGTCTGCATCTTGATGTGCTAATCCGAATGTTGCAATACCTGCTGTTGCAATTGTAGCTGTAGCGATCTTTTTCATAATAAAATATCCTCCTAGAATGTTTAAAGCTTATTTTTTCTCGTGGCTACCTGCAATTGACATATCAGAAATTTTAAATCATTTGATTCAAAATAGTTTTAAGAAATTTTTTCCTCGTTAAATAACGACAAGACATACTCTAACAGACACACAAGGGTTTGTGTGGAATGTTAAGGGTTTGTAAATGAATCATAATAATTTTACGTTTCATGTAATAAACATAGACTTATATTACAATTATAAAAACACTTCTATGACAGTGCTTATACTATATTAATCAACAATGTATATACCCGACTTGTAAAATATCTGATAATTTTAAAGATGTTTTATTTCATGAAAAGTGGGAAATATGAATCGTTTTCAAGGTTTGGCGAGGATATTTTGGAAGTATTTTTTATAATAGTAATGATAAAAATCAAATCCCCCTTATAAGACATCAGCGACATGCTTATAAGGAGGAATATGAGTTTAATTATTTAATTTAAATCTTTTAACAACGTACTGTATCTAGTAATTTAGATTGTAACTGTACCAATTAATACTGCTATGCCTAATAACACAATCGCAAATCCCCAAATCCAAAAGAATGCATACTTAATATATGTACCCATATTTGCCTCAGCGAGACCAATAGCTAACCATAATGCAGGAGAGAATGGGCTTACAAATGTTCCTACAATATTACCGATTACCATTGAATATGCTGTTGAAACTGGATTAATACCAAATTGACTTGCAGTTTGCTCTACTACAGGAAGTAACGCGAAATAATACGCATCTGTACTTGTAAGTAAATCAAGTGGAACACCAAAGAAACCAACAATGATATGTAAATATGGTCCAACGGCATCAGGAATGATCTTAATGAAATTTAAAGCAATTGACTTTAACATACCTGTCTCTTCTAAAACACCTAAGAACATACCTGCTGCTATAATAACTGCGGCCATCATTAATGCATTTGGTGCATGTGCCTTTAGACGGTTCATTTGTTCATCCACATTTGGGAAGTTAATCACTAATGCAATTGCAACACCAATCATAAAGGCAAATTCTGGCGGTGCAATGTTAGCTAACATCATAACTAATACGATAATCGTCAACAATACATTGGCCCAAATTACCCAACCATGTTTGAGCGCACGTCCTCTTACAGGAAACTTAATGTCTTGATCTCGTTCGTAATTTTTCACAAGTCGATGAATATCAATATTTAATGTAGGTTCTACTTCACCGTTATCGATTGCCTTCTTAATTCGTTTCTTTTCCTTAAACCCTAAATAAGTTGCGAAGATAAGTACTAACACGAAGCCAATCAATTGTACTGGAATGATGCCATACCATAATTCATTAACACTTTTCACTTTCAATACAGAAGCAACACGAGCCATTGGTCCGCCCCAAGGCACCATATTCATAATCGCAGCACTAATTGCTAGTAAAAGGATTAATAAGTATTTGTTCATGTTTAAAGCTTTATATAGTGGCAATAATGCAGGAATTGATAATAAGAAAGTGACAGCACCTGCACCATCTAATTGTGCAAACATACCAATCAATGCTGTGACAATACAAACAATGACTACATTACCGCGAGTCATTAATATAAGTCGTTTGACAATAGGTTTGAACAGTCCACTGTCAGTCATAATGCCAAAGAATATAATTGCGAAGATAAACATGATGACTACGCTCATCACAGATTCTAAACCACTATTAAAGAATTTAACTAAATCTTTAATGCCGTATCCTAATAGCAAAGCACAAATACTAGGAATTAAAATCATACCAACGACCGGACTAATCTTTTTTGCAATTAAAAGTCCAACAATTGAGCCGATAATGATTATCCCCATTATTGTTAACCACATACTATCCCCTTGCATGTGAATTCCCCCTTATTTCGAAATACGCTTTCCACTTATACAGAAAACGTTTTCATCATTTTATCAGAAATCTGACTTTAATTTAAGACGATATGAAAAAAAGCGTATGAGAGTGGGACAGAAATAATATTTTCTCAAAATTTATTTCGTTGTATCCTCAGCTTTCTTAGCCTGTAGAATTTCTTAATCAAATTCTCTTTGTTGGGGCCCCGCCTACCAGGCAAGGATGACTAGGTTTGAAAAAAGCTTGATTCAAGGTCAATTTCAAATCAGTCAACTACTGACAAAATGATAAAGTAGGCTGAGACATTTTATTTTGTCCCAGCCTCACACGCATAATACTTTTAAATAATTTCTTTATTCTTCAAATATTCAATAATAGTATTTACTGATTCTTCTACACTTTGATGTTCTGTATTAATCGTAATTTCTGGTTGATGTGGTGCCTCATACGGCGCACTTATACCAGTAAATTCTTTTATTTCACCAGAGCGCGCTTTTTTATAAAGACCTTTAGGATCACGTTGTTCACATGCTTCCACGCTACACTCTGTGTAAACTTCAATGAATTCTCCATCTTCTAAAATTTCACGAACTTCATCACGATCAGCTCTGTAAGGCGAAATAAATGCTGTTATAGCAATTGTTCCCGCATCTACAAGTAATTTACTTACTTCACCAATGCGTCGAATATTTTCCTTACGATCTTCTGGACTAAAGCCTAAATTCTTATTTAAACCATGTCTTACATTATCGCCGTCTAGTCGATAAGAATGTTTTTCTAATTGGAACAAAGCTTTTTCAAGTTCTACTGATACAGTTGATTTTCCAGATCCTGATAATCCTGTAAACCATATCACTACACTTTTATGACCGTTTTGTTGTTGTCTATCTGACTTAGTAACTTCAGAATCATGCCATGTAATATTACTTGATTGACTCATGCTAAATCCCTCCGAATTAATTTTGTTTTAACCCTTTGATTAAGACTTCAGCTACTTCAGGTCTAGAGAATTTTGTAGGTAATGATTCACCATTTCTTAGTTTTTCTCTTACTTTAGTACCACTTAAATGTACATGCTCTGATGCGTCGTGTGGGCATGTTTTAGCAGTAGCCATGTTGCCACATTTTTCACAATAAAATGCATGTTCAAATTTCAATATTTGAATATCTAGTTCATCTTCAAATTGAGAAATTAATTCTTGTGCTTCATATGTGCCATAATAATCGCCCACTCCTGCATGGTCACGTCCAACAATGAAATGCGTACAACCATAGTTTTTACGTACTGTGGCATGTAGAATTGCTTCACGTGGACCAGCATAACGCATTGCCGCAGGATAAATGACTAAGCGCGCTCTATCTTTAGGGAAGTAGTTCTTTAAGATAGCTTGATAACTTTCCATACGAACGTCCGCTGGAATATCATCTGATTTCGTTTCTCCTACTAACGGATTAAGTAAAAGACCATCTACAATTTCTAATGCAGATTTTTGGATATATTCATGCGCACGATGTACAGGATTTCTTGTTTGGAATCCAACGACAGTCTTCCATCCTAAATCATGGAATAATTGACGTGTTTCTGCTGGGTCTAAATGGAAATCAGAGAACTCATCATGTTTAGGTCGATTAATTAATTGGATTGGTCCAGCAAGGTAAACATTCCCTTTGTCATAAACTTTTTTAACACCTGGATGTGCTTCGTCTGTCGTACCATACACATTTTGAGCTTCTTTTTTCTTATCATATGTGTACTTTTCTTCTAATTTCAATGTGCCATATAATTCGCCATCTTCACCGTATAATGCGATGTCATCACCGATTTCTAATTTATCCGCTTCTTCTTCAGTAACTGGTAGTGTAATCGGAATACTCCACACTAATCCATTTTCAAGATGTGTATCTTCGACAACTTTAGTGTAGTCAGCCACACCCATAAATCCTGTTAACGGACTAAAACCACCAATACCGATTAATTCTAAGTCAGAAATTGACCAAGGATTTAAAGTAATCACTTTATATGATTGCGCTGCTTCTAAAAGATGATCTCTTTCTTCACCTTCTACTACGCGGTTAATTAATGTACCACCATGTGGTTTAATCGTATAATTAATAATCTGTTCATGTGTTGTCATTTTTGATAACTCCTTTTCCAATTAATTAGATTAGTTTACTCGGTTTTATTTTCAAGAAAAAGACAATTTTTTGTTGCGAATCACAGTGATAATAACAAGTATCACAATCGCACAAATAATTGCGAATCTTACAATATTTGAAATTGTGTCATCGTGTACGAAATAAGTCATTAATGCATTGCTATTTGTGAAGATGATTAAGCCACCAACACAAATGGCTAAAATATTAATTGGTAATATTTTTGTTAAATATGCAGAGATAGGTGCTGCAATCATACCGCCGACACTTAATGCAATAACAAACCACCAATTAATCTGAGTAATACCTAAGAAGATGATGAAACTCAATGACGTTGATAACGTTACAAAAAACTCACTCGCCGATACAGTACCAATTGCATATCGTGGTTGAATCTTATGACTAGCTAATAACAAAGGTGTATTTACTGGTCCCCAGCCACCTCCACCAATCGCATCTAAGAATCCGGCGATAGCACCTTGAGGCACAAGTTTGAAACCACTCAACTTACCAACATGTGTATGAATTTCTCTATTTCTTTTAAATAAAAATTGATACAAAATATATATACCCATTGAAAGTAAGAACAATGCGATATATGGCTTAATATAATCTCCATGTATTTGTGTAAGTAGACCTGCACCAATAAATCCACTTATAGCACCTGGAATAGCTAACTTTAACATGGTGGGCTTATGCACATTCTCAAATTTCCAATGTGATGTTCCTGATGCAGCAGTCGTAGCTATTTCTGAAAAATGTACAGTTGCCGATACAATGGCTGGTGCAATTCCATAAGTTAATAATATTGATGATGATGAGGCACCGAATCCCATGCCAAGTGAACCATCAACAAGTTGGGCTAAAAAACCAGCTAATGCAAATATAAATAATTTTCTCATATATCACATGCCCCCTGACATTAAACTTGTGATTGAAGCCATCGCTTGAATTCTTTTTGTTTCTCCTCATCCAAATAGTCCTCAGATAATACATGTTGTAATAACACTTGCTTTCTAGATGGCTCTATCGTTGATGCTTTAATAAGTTGTCTACTTTCATATAAAAAATCGATATAACTTTCATAACGTTCATCGTAAGTATCTTGCAATGTCGATATAATTTGTCGACCTAGTTTAGGACTTGCACCATCTGTAGATACACTAATAGTCAATTTGCCACGTCTAAGCATACTAGGAAACGTCACATTCCCCGCAGAAGCATCTGCAGCGTGATTTAACAATGTACCTTCTGGCAAACTATCTTTAACATGTTGATTTACCTCTGGTTGATTTGTCGCAATAATAACTAGAAATGCGTGACTAATATCTTGTGGTTCAAACATTTTTTCAGCCCAAGTCAATCCCTGTTGCTGAAATAAAGTATGTAATTCTTTGGTGATTGAAGGACTAACAATATGAACATGAGAACAGTATTCAACTAATGACTTTGCTCGTCGAGTTGCTACCTTCCCACCACCAACAATGACAATCTTTTTATTTTGTAAATCAATCATAAGTGGCATATTGCTCATATTGTATCCTCCTTTTATGATTATTCTTTTTTATTATTAATAATTAAGGTAAGGTTATTTCTAAATCCGTAGTTTGTTCTTTAAACCAACTAATTTTTTGTCGCATTTGGACAACATCGCCAATAATAATCATAGCAGGATTTTTTATTTCTGACGCTTTTTCAACGATGTTACCTAACGTACCATCAATTGTTTTTTGAGAAGTCGTCGTTCCTAAATGAACAAGTGCGACAGGCGTGTCTATTGATTTACCATGTTCAATAAGTAGATCACAAATTTCTGGTAATCGTTTAACACCCATATAAACACAAAGTGTTTCTGGACCATGCGCTAAATGTGCCCAATAATCATCTTTAGACATACCAGGTTTATTAACTGCTGTCACAAAAGCAACTGACGAACTATAATCTCTGTGCGTGACAGGAATGCCTGCATAAGCTGGTGCAGCAATGCCCGAAGTGATACCAGGCACAATTTCAAATGCAATCTGATGTTGTGCCAATATTTCTGCCTCTTCACCGCCTCGGCCAAAGACAAACGGGTCACCACCTTTTAAACGAGTAATAACATGTCCTTTTTTTGCTAAATTAACCAACATCCGATTCGTTTCTTCTTGTGGTAATGAATGTCTATTCGGGTCTTTACCACAATAAAAGAACTTTGTTCCTGGTTTAGCTAAATCTAATATGTCTTTATTGACTAGGCGATCATATAAAATCACATCTGACATTTGAATGGCTTTCATACCTTTGATAGTTAATAAATCTGGATCACCAGGTCCTGCTCCTACTAAATACACTTTCCCCATGTTGTCACCCCCGTTTAAAACAACTTATCTCAAACTTTAACTATGGAAGTCTTGTCCTCCATGAACTTTAGCAACAACGCCTGAACGTATGACAAAGTCACCAAAATGCTCACCTTCAAGGCGTTCTTTACCATAATCCATAAGAATTGGACGTAGACTTTCAAGAATTTCTTGTTCTCCAATATTCTCTTTGTACAATTTATTTAAGCGTTCACCTTTGAAGCCACCGCCTAAATACATATTATATTTGCCAGGTGCTTTACCTATAAATGCAATTTCTGCAAGTGCTGGTCTAGCACATCCATTTGGGCATCCAGTCATACGGATTGTGATTTCTTCATCATCCACACCCGCTTCATCTAATAAGTCTTCAATCTTAGAGATTAATGATGGTAAATAACGTTCTGACTCAGCCATCGCTAATCCACATGTTGGGAATGCGACACATGCCATTGAATTACGTCTTAATCCCGTATAATTTTTACCATCTGTTAAACCATACTGATCGATAAGATTTTGAATTTCTTCTTTTTTCTCTGGAGTTACATTTGCAATAATTAAATTTTGGTTAGGAGATAATCTGAAGTCGCCCGTATGTGTTTCTGCAATTTTTCGTAATGCCGTTTTCAATTGATAATCTTCTGTATCTTTAACACGTCCATTTTGAATGAATAAAGTATAATTCCAAACACCTTCGTCTCCCTCAATCCAACCTAGACGATCGCCATTATGTTCGAATTCAAAATCACGTGGTTCTTCAATTTCCCAGCCTAAACGTGTATTTAGTTCTTCTACAACTTTATCCACACCTAAGCGGTCAACTGTATATTTGAATCGTGCGTTCTTGCGGTTCTCACGATTACCATAATCACGTTGAATTGTTAAGATTTTCTC
This sequence comes from Staphylococcus sp. AtHG25, assembly GCF_003217445.1. NCBI lineage: Bacteria > Bacillati > Bacillota > Bacilli > Caryophanales > Staphylococcaceae > Staphylococcus > Staphylococcus sp. AtHG25. The sequence goes on from NZ_QJSN01000001.1 coordinate 65,562, forward strand.
ACAAACATCAACGACTTGTTCTTTAGGAACGAAACCAGCTAAACGACCAACTTGTGGGTACGTATCTGTATTTCCGTGCGTCATACCCATACCGCCACCAACTGTGACATTAAATCCGACAAGTGTTTCATCTTCAACGATACCGATAAGTCCGATGTCTTGTGAATAGACATCAATATCATTAGATGGTGGTAAGGCGATACCAATTTTAAACTTACGTGGTAAATATTTCTTACCGTACATTGGTTCAATTTCTTCTGAAGAATCTAATACCTTCTCTCCATCTAACCAAATTTCATGATAGGCATTTGTCTTAGGTAATAGATGGTCACTGATTTTAGTTGCATAATCATTAATCTCTTTATGAATATGAGATTGATATGGATTAGGATTACACATTGTATTACGATTCACGTCCCCACATGCCGCAATCGTATCGAGTACAGACTCATTAATTTTCTTCATAGATGTTTTTAAATTTCTTTTTAAAATGCCGTGAAATTGGAAAGTCTGACGTGTTGTTAATTTCAACGTTTGGTTGGCATAATTATTAGAAATGTCATCCATGGCAATCCATTGTTCAGGTGTAGCTGTTCCTCCTGGTAGACGCACGCGAATCATAAAGCTGTAAGCTGGTTCTAATTTCTGCTTGCGACGTTCGTCACGTAAATCTCTATCATCTTGTTGGTAGCTACCATGGAATTTCAATAATTTAGTGTCATCATCTGAAATAGCACCAGTAAGTGGGTCTGCTAAGCCTTGCTCAATTGTCCCACGTAAATAATTACTTTCGTCTTTTAAATACTCTAAAGCATCTAGCTTCTTATCAAATTCTTCTGACATTTGCTTATTTGTCTTAGCCATTAAGTACCACCCTTTCTATTAGTACACATCGCGTTGGTAACGTTTATCTTTCTTCATTTGTTTAAGGTAGGCTTCAGCATCTTCTTCAGATAAGTTTTGTTCTTTCATTAAAACATTGCGGATAGCTTGATGTACATCTTTCGCCATATGTTTTTCATCACCACAAATGTAAAGTGAAGCACCTTTTTGAAGCCATTCATTAAATTCTTTACTGTGTTCAGCAATACGATGTTGGACGTATACTTTTTCACCAGTGTCTCTTGAGAATGCAACATCCATTTTTCCTAGCACGCCGTCTTTCAACCATTCTTGCCATTCTGTTTGATATAGGAAGTCTGTTGTAAAGTGTTGATCACCAAAGAATAACCAAGTATTACCTTTAAATCCATGCTCTTCTCTTTCCTGCATGTATGCTCTAAATGGTGCAACACCTGTTCCAGGTCCAATCATGATAACTGGTGTGTCACCCTCTTTAGGGAATTTGAAGTTTGGATTGCGTTTCAAGTAAATTGGAACAGTGTCACCTGGTTGAATACGTTCAGCAAATTGAACTGAACATACACCTGATCGGTCACGTCCATGTGAGTTGTATCTAACCGCCCCAACTGTAATATGCACTTCATCTGGTAGCGCTTGATAACTACTAGATATTGAATATTCTCTAGGTGGTAATTTTCTTAATAATTGATATAAATTTTCTGGTTGAAGTTCTGTTGTCGCAAAGTCATTTAATAAGTCGATTAAGTCACGACCTTCAATGTAACTTTGAACCCATTCATTATCTTCAACCTTTTCATTAAGTTCTTCATTTTCAAAGAATGACGCCGCATTGATAAGAAGCGGTTTCGTTAACTTCGTAATTTCAAAATGAGTTGTTAAGGCTTCTTCTAATCCTAATGTGTCACCCTCATCTGAAATTTGAACTTGATCATTCGGATCCCAACCTAATGTGCTAATTAATAAATCAACTAAAGCTGGGTCATTTTGAGGTAGAACGACTAAACAGTCTCCAACTTCATAATCTTCACCGAAATTATCTAATAGAAATTCAATATGACGTGTTTCCTTATTTGAACCTTGTCCATTAAGGTTAATATTTTCTAAGACTTCTGCTTGATATGGATTTGCTTTAGAGAATTTCTTTTCTTTCGCAGACTTAATTGATTCACTTACAATTTGTTCATTTTGAGTGCCTTCTGGTGCAGTATCTATCGCATTGATTACATTTGCCATCCACTTTTCAGCGTCTTCTTCATAATCAACGTCGCAATCCACACGATCATATATACGTTCTGCACCTAATTCATCTAGTTTTCTATCAAAATCACGACCTGTTTGACAGAAGTATTCATACGTTTGATCCCCTAATGCTAGAACTGAGAATCTCACACCTTCAAGTTTAGGTGCCTTACGACCATGAATGAACTCATGCAATTCAGCTGCATTATCAGGTGGATCCCCTTCACCTTGAGTAGAAGTGATAATGAATAAATCTTCAACAATTTTTAGGTTCTTAGGTTTAAATTCGTCCATTGCTTTCAATGTCACGTTATGACCTATATTTGATAAGCGTTCTTCAAATATTTCAGCTAACCCTTGTGCATTACCTGTTTCAGAACCATATAAGAGTGTAATTGCTCGTTTCTCCGGCGTGATGACAGGCTCGTTTTGTTGAAGCATTGCTTCTGTGCCTTCAGTTAGACCATTTGCATTTGTTGAACTTGAACCTGTTTGTGATGGTACAGTTCCATTTGACGTCAATTGTTGATTAGCAACTAAGTATCCACTTAACCATACCTTTTGTTCAGGTGTAAGTGTTTGTAAGAGTTCATTAATTTGTGCCGCTTGTCCTTCTGTAAAAGGACTATTTGTAACACTTAAATTCAATTGTATCCACCTCTTATTCCGTAAAATAACAATCATTTTATAAAAGCTTTATACTACTTTTATTATGTAAAAAATATGTCCGTCTGTACACTATTGTCGGACATATTTGTAGATTTTGTTTAAAACATATCAGAGTACTATGTTTTATTGTTAAAAATTTTTATCCAAACGCATTATGGTTTATCAGCAACATGTAAGCCACATTCTGTTTTATCGAAATTCGACCAACGCCCTGCTCTAGAATCATCTGAGTCAAATACAGGAGCGGTACATGGGATACAACCAATACTAGGATAATGTTGATCATGCAATACATTATAAGGTAAATCATGTTTCTTAATATAGTCCCAAACTTCATCTTCTGTCCAGTAAATTAAAGGACACACTTTCACTGATTTGAAACGCTCGTCTTTATTAATAAAGTTCGTATTTGCACGTGTTGGCGATTGGTCTCGACGTAAACCTGAAACCCAAGCAACAGCGCCACCTAACACTTCTTCTAAAGGTTTAATCTTTCTTATATAACAGCATTGATTAGGATTATTCTTCCATAATGCCGGATTATATTTGTCAGCTTGTTCTTCTAGCGTTAAATCAGGCTTCTTCATTTCAATACGAAGTTTTGGAAAGCGTTCTTTCACTTTATCAATCAAGTCATACGTTTCTTGGAAATGTAAATCCGTATCTAGAAAGACAATTTGTGCATCTGGCTTAATCTGGTAAATCAAATCAATTAAAACCATACTTTCCGCACCAAAACTACATGAATAAACAATGGAATCACCATATGTGCGATACGCCCATTCTAATATTTCATAAGCGCCTTTAGTTGCATCGTCAGTAGAAATAGAATCAATGAAAGGGTCACCTTCAAAATTCTCATACGTAATTGTCGGTACTGACATAAACTTATGGTCCCCCCCTAAAATTTCACAAATTTATTAATCTAATACCTATCAGAATTGTCAGAATAATATGTTACTACTTTATCGAGATTTTGCTATAAAGTCAAGGTTCTGAGGAGAATTATATAAAGAAGTAGGGAGTAGGACATTGATTCAATTTTGCATCCGTCACACTCCCTAAACGTTTCAACTTTTCCCTAGTAATGATTTTCTGGAATACACTGAATCAAAGCAATTTTATCGTTCTTTGTAGTTACTAAAATTTCAAAGCCATTATTTTTCACGGTATTATAAATATAACTTCCAGCATCATTATTTTTTTCATAATCACTGTATTTACTAATAAATGTTTGCTCATCAACATTTGAGGGTGACACGCCAATTCCTCTTACTACTTCAGTATTACCTTTCAATTCATAGACCACTGCTAAATTACCATAAATGGTATATAGATTATCCATGCCCACTTTGTGAAAAACACGATTGGATCTGCCATATCTTTTTTCCACTTCTGCTCTGGTCATGCCAGGTTTAATTCCCATGTAAGAATCCCTTGTATCCCTTTGCATAAATGACTTATGGAAATCCTCACTCATGACATCAATTTTAGGTGCTTGTGAATGAGTCGCATCTTTGTCTTTTTCATCTTCACTTTGTTTCGCTTTTTGCTTTACTGCTTTAATAGGATCGTTAAACACTTTACCGTCATCCGTTGTTTCTTTATCTTTCTTCACATGCGCTGTTGTAGTTGTAGTCTGCTCCGTTTGTTTCCCTTCTTTTAAAAAGAAATGATAATAAACAAAACAGCAACTGACTATAATCCCAATAACAACTAAGCCAACTAATATAAATGGCCAAATGCTTGGCTTGCGCTCAGCTACCTCATATTGTGACTCAATTGAATCATCTTCAAATACGCGTAAATCATTGCCACATTTACTACAAAATCGTTGCTCTTTAGTTATTTTACTACCACATCTAGGACAAAAATTCATGATATTACCTTCCTTCACTTCATGTTGCTAAATCTAAGTAGTTGTTGTGAATTTAGGTCTCTTATTTATTTTGACACCTACATTATATTTAATTTTAAATTAAGCACCAATTATTTTTCTATAATTTTTTTATATAAATTTACCTAAAAAACAAAGCCGAAGAAAGCTTCACGCTTCTCGACTTTAATCTCGTTATCCTTCATCTTTATCTCTATCATCATATCGCATTTGTTGTCGGTAACCATAAGTACTTTCTTTGATTAGTTGATCATTTAATAATCCAGCACCAATCGCACCTGCAACAGTTGAAATAGAAGCAGCAAACCAAGGAATACTTAGATATAAATCAATTCCAGCCGGTCCCTTTAACCCTACCTGTTGCCCTAAGAAATCAGATGGTAATAACACAAGTTCTGCAATTAAAAATAATGTGTAAAGAATAATGTAATAAATGATAATAGCTACAAAGAGCGTCATCACTGTAGTTAAGTTATATAACCATGTAATTCGTTTATTACGACTTTGTTTGACAGATTCCCACAAATCATGAGACATCATAATCCAAAGTAACATACCTAAGACTGCGATAATAGATATTCCAAATAGACGCCACATTGAGAATTCCATACTCATCTGCCACATAGTCGTAAATATTAAGCCAAATGCGCCAGTGGTAAAAGCAATTGCCACAATATTACTAAGGCTTGCCATCATATTAAGTGGATTATTTGCAAATGTCATACCACTCACAAGCCGAACCATTCCCATTGACCTAGTATTGGATAAATAGCGTAAATGATCATTACCTGTTTCATCTAAATGTACTTCAGTTTTATCAATTTTAGATAATGGAAATTGTTTGTTAACTGCATATGTTACATGATTATTGTCATCATAATCATTCTTTTCAGCTTCAGAATGATGCACTTCATTGATTATCGCAACGATGGCGTTCTTAAAACGTTTCTTAATTGGGCGCCAACCAAATGCAGGATAAGAAAAGACAGCAGCACCATTCTTCTTATTGATGTCCAGTGCTAACACACGTTCATCATGAAACATAGGTAAATCTGTAATTGCAACGACATAATCCCATTCTCGCTTATCATGATAATCTTGTATCTTTTTAAAAATTTTGCCAACGGATTCTGCGTAGCCTGTCAGAGGATCAACCACGAGATCCACTTCCCAGTCATGTTGGTTGTTATTCTGGTGAGATAAGATGTTCGGAATATCATCCATTAAACTCTCAGCTAATTTTTCTGTAACACCAGGAGCAACAACTAAACCGATTGTTTTAGCTTCATTCATGCGTCATCCTCCTCTCTATGATCTTGTTTTTTACCTTCATATTGTTCATCATCATTACTTTCTTTGTTTGATGAAGATTGTTCCACGTCATGTTGTGATACATCTTGTGATTGTTGTTCTTTTTTCTCTTTTTCCTCTTGTTGCGCTTCTTTATAACGATGATATTGGCGATAAGAATACGTAATACGTCGTATCTTCTCTTCATTTTCTACAGTTGAGCCCATTGCACCCGCTAATAAACCAAGCGATGATACAAACCATAATAATTTCAAATAATTTATAAATGTGAAATCAGGATTTGCACTCGTCCAACTATTAAATAAACCTACAGGTACAAATAATGAAATACTAATAGATAGTAATACATATAAAACTACGTAATTCATCAATGTAATGATGACTAAAGTAAGTAATGTCGTCGCGTTATATACATAGCGATAAACACGTTGAGACTTTGATGTTTTTTCTTCAAATAACTGATGCGCGTATAATAACCATCCCGCCATACCTAATATAGAAATAATCATTAAGACAATAAATCTTAAGGTTGAATATTGAACACTTAACTCCCATGGCATAGAGAAGATAGAAACATATGTCCCTGTCGCAAATGCAACGGAAATAATCTTCTTAAAATTAAACAAATTTCTCCATGGCTCATTCGCTCGCGTTAAACCTAAAATAAGCTGCAGCCATCCTAATATAAAGTAGCGATTAATATAACGTCTTTTCGAACTTTCATCTTCTCGAGGATCAACAGCTTTAGGTTTAATCAGTGGATGCACTTTGGGGCGCTCTTTCGTATTATTGTGATATAACTGTTCAACTAGTGCTGTCATACTCTTCACTAACTTACGCTCTAAATTAATCCAACCTAACGCAGGTAATGAAAGCATAGAAACTTGCTTTTCACTATTAAAGTCACTAATCACAATTTTATTACCTGAGATACTTGGTAAATCTGTAATACAGATAACGAAATCCCATTCATGTTCTTTCTTCAATTCTGCAGCTTTATCTATACTCTCATGTACATCCTCAGCAGATCCTATTAATAAATCTACTTTACTCTCGAAATGCCATTCATCCACATCTTTAATCCGGTCATGTAAATGTTGTTGAATCTTTGGTATCGCATTATCGACGAGCTTATGTGCAACGCCTGGCGATGGCACTAATCCAATCGTAAAGGTCATGATTAACCTCCTTCCTCTTCTAATATTTGCTAAGTTAACTATTGATTATTTGTTTGAAAAAGTATTAATTAACGGGGTCAAAATTATGCAATGTTCATTTTATGATAATAACAATACTTTTTGCAATTAAGGGAGTTGAACAGAATTCATTTTTCACCCCCCCGTAAGGATAACTAGTACTAAGAAGAGGTTAATTTTAAACTTATTATCAGTTCAGTCAGCTAATGCAAATTTGTATTGTAGACTTAATCGGCTCTTCACATTAACTCTAACTAGTCAAATTACAGTCTTGACTTCTAAAATTAAAAATACTAAATTAAATATATAGTATAAAAATATGCACTAGGGGTGTTTTCAAACTGAGATGGAGTCTTACTCCAAACCCTTTGAACCTGAACTAGATGGTACTAGCGTAGGAAAGTGTGGACGAAATCGTAGATAACTTGATTAAGGTCTAGATATGTCATGCCTTATTTCATATAAACTAACATCTATCATTTACGTAACTTTTCTATAGTGAAGGTTACGTATTTTTTACTTTAAAAAAGTGACAGAGGTGACCGCCAGACAATTTTATCATAGTAGCAAAAATGTCATGTTGAAATAAGCATTGTCTGAGAGAAGCTTAGACTAGTAGTATTGTAGAAAATTCATTTTATTTATCCATATAATAGAAATTAACGTAAAGTCGGTGATGCTAACTTAGGGGCGTCACCGACTTCTTTATTGCAATTAAAAAGAGCGAGACATTCGTCTCACTCTTTAAACGACTCAACTATTAATATTTATATGGGTCGTTATCTTTTTTATCTTTCAATTTGTCCGCTTCATCACGTACAAAATCGTTATCTTTATGCTCATTTCGATCTTTATCAAAATCATTTAAATCTTTATGTGCTTTATCTTGATATCTATCACTACGAGAACCAAATTGACTACGTTCTTCATTGTTATGATTATGATTGTGCTCTTGATTTTGATTAAAGTTATTGTCTTTACGGTCATCTGAAGACCAATCTACATCATTACGACGGTTAAAGTCTTCATCTGAACGATGTAAGTCATCCCGACGATTAGACTCTTGATAATCATTACGCTCTAAATTAGAACGGTCATGATTATTATTGTCATAACGATTGTTATCATTGTGATTTGAATGGTTATGACTACCATTATGAACATCATCATTAGAATAATGTTCTTTAATATCTCTTTGTTCTTTCGCTTTATCTTCTTCATCTAAGATGAATGCATTGTTTTTAGTGTTAACATCTTTATCATCATGATGATTTTCACGACGGTTGTTATTGTCATAATAGCCATTAGCGTAATTATCTTTTTTCTTACCTTTTCTTACAAGTAGCATAATACCAGCTACGATCCAAAGAATAAAACTAATCCAGTTAGACAATAATGCAATTAGACCTGCAATAATTAATAAGATACCTGCAATTTTAGGTTTTTTACTAATTAAAATACCGCCAATAATCGCTAAAATTAGTGAAATTACAGCACCCCAAGTTAAGAAACTAATGAAACTACCTAAAACATCAATACCTTGATTCAATTCTGAAGTAGATACTGAGTTACCTTGCTTTTGAGATTCACTAATCATTTGATCTTTAAAGTTATTATTTCCCATTAAAGGTTTAAGAACTAAGAACATGATTGCAACTATTGCTTGCAATACAACCCCTAGCCAAGTAAGGATATGTTCAACCGTGCGTTTAATCTTGTTATTTTGCGTGTGATGTAATGTATGATCGTTTGTTTGATTAGCCATTTTTACGCCTCCTTTTTTTGTTGTATACCCTACCGATGATTAGGTTACACTTAATTTTTAAAAAGTATGGCAAATTTCTAATACTCTATCTAGTGATATCGATTAACAATCATGTAATAAATACGCGATGTAATCCAATACATCAACGCATACATAACAACAACCGTAATAATAACACCGACATAACTTGTCACAAACACACCAACATGATTAACATTCAGAATACCTAACACGTTATATATTATTTTTGAAGCAAAGATAACATGAATTGTTGCGACAATAATTGGCAATGCAAATATCCATATAATTTGTTTATTAATGGTATCTTTAATTCTGTCATTATCTATACCAACTTGTTGCATAATTTGATAATTCTTACGGTCCTCATATCCTTCTGCAACATTTTTATAATACATCATTAGAAATGTGCCAATGAATAAAATGATAGACACTACCGTTCCAATAAAGATAAGTCCTCCATTAATTTCATATAATGTGCCCGCCACTTCTTTTTTATCATCAATACTCACTTTATAGCGTTGCATTAATGTATTTTTCAACTTATCAAAGTCAGATGTATGCTTTGTCATGATATTAAAATGCATAAATGTATTTTGAACTTTCTGCGTGCCATGATGGTCGTTCTTATCAGCATTGACATAATAATTGGTTAATTGTTGGAATGTCTTATCATCTGGAGTAATAATAGTTAACGCTCCTGGAACTGGATACGAATAATTATGACCATTTAACTGTTTAATATTGAATTGGTCCCCCATCATTGTTGCAGTTATTAATTTTTTAAAAGGTTGATTTAAACTTTCAAATCCTAATTCCCCATGTTTCAACTTAACCTTCTTCGTATTTAGCTCATTATAATCGTGCTGTGTCATAATCACGAGATAGGCACTATTAATCGTCATATTATAATCTTTATTATTACGATGTTTAAATAATCCTGGTTGTTTGTAATCCACCGCAATCAGTGAAACTGCATTCTTCTTAAAGAAATCAACTTTAGCATGATCTTTAATATCACGTTCTAAATGACGTACTTTCTCCTGAGTCTTCTTATTATTGTGAAGGTTTCCATCTATTGAAACTCTATATTGATCCGACATAATAGAATCGACCTGATCCGATATCCCTCGATAAGTTGAAATCGTCATACCCACAGTAACAATTAGAAATGTACATAACATCGTGATGCTTGCAAGTCCAATCGCATTTGAATTCATCCTAGACTGCAATCCTGAAATGGTAAAAAAGTATTTGGGATTATAATACCATTTAGGGATTCGTTTTAACCAATCTAATAGTAAAACGCCTAACGATAAATATAAGCAATATGTCCCAATCATAACCAAGCCAATTGCACCGAACAAATCATATAACGAGCGTAATACCATTTGATTAGAGAGCGCAATGTGATAACTGCTAAATAACGTAACAACTCCAATAACTAGTAAAACGTATAATACAAATTTGGGTAACTTTCTTTCAGCTCTTTGACGTTGATGTATTAATTTAATAGGACTTTGGAATAATATTTTTAAATTGTTAATCAAGAAGAGAAATAACATTACCGCTGCTAAAATAATTAAAGTAATGCACATCGCTTTCACATCTAAAGGATAATCCAATAGCGACATGCCCGTTTGATGCATTAATTTATTCATAAGCATAAAGATTAATAGGCCAAAGAGATAGCCACCAGTTATACTGATAACCGCGATTAAAACATATTGATATACCATCTCGATGAGCATAATCATTCGGAAATGTTTCTTCTCCATTCCAAGTATCATGTTCATCGCAAGTTCCTGTTGACGACGTTTCATCATGAAGCGATTGGCATATAAAATAAATATAAAACCCAAGACACTCATAAAGAAATTTCCCACACCAATAAATATAGGTAATAGCTGACTTCGTTTTTGGACGTAGTCATTCATATTTAAAGATAATAGAATAAATTCCGTTGCGAACATGATGCTCAGTGCTAATATAAAGGGCATGATCACATGTCGCTGCATCTTGAAGTTTTGAGCAATCATCTTCCAGAGCATATGTATGGTCATGTTAGTACCCACTTTCATTCAGAATAGCCAAACTATCAGCAATACGCTTTTGAAAATCTTGTTGCGATTCTTCCCCTCGGTAAATTTCATGATACAAACGTCCATCTTTAATAAATAATACTCGTTTAGCATAAGACGCATCGATAGTTGAATGAGTTACCATTAATATCGTTTGCGTATTATCATTAATTTCTCGAAATAGCGTCATGATTTGTTTCGAAGTCTTTGAATCGAGCGCACCGGTCGGCTCATCGGCGAGCAGTAAATCGGGTTCATTGATTAATGCACGACCAATCGCAATTCGTTGTTGTTCACCACCAGAAACTTGATACGGGTATTTAGAAAGTAATTTCTCAATACCTAATTTAGAACTTAGCGCATTCATACGCTGTTCCATTACTTTATGAGAGCGGTTAGCAAGCACAAGTGGCATTAAGATGTTATCTTGATTCGTCATAGTTGGTAAGACATTGAAATCTTGAAAGACAAAGCCAAGATTATCACGACGAAAATGCGCAATTTGCTTATTACGTAACTTGCGAATATCTTGATTGTTAATAGTGATGTTGCCTTCAGACACTTTATCAAACGTTGCAATTAAGTTTAATAATGTGGATTTACCTGAACCCGACTCACCCATAATGGCTAAAAATTCTCCCTTATCAACTGTAAATGAAATGCCATTCAACGCAGTAGTCGCATTTAAACCTCTGCCAAACGTTTTCTTTACATTTTTGACGTCTAATAACATCGCTTCAACCTCGCTTTCTTTAATAATTTTTTACAAAAATGGTCACAATGAAGATGTAATCCAATAATTTAAGACCTCATGTTCCTTTTGTTATCTCTATCATAAAACAAAAAAATGCCAACAACATTGATAATTTCTTACAAATGTTGTTGGCTAGCTTACAATATTGAAAGTTTAATTATTTTTCGGGAAATAAATACTAAATGCCGTACCTTTGTTCAACTCAGACTGTACATCTACATGATGATGTAAATGTTGAGAGATATGTTTAACAATAAACAATCCAATGCCTGATGAATTAGCATTCAATCGACCATTATATCCTGAATAGCCTTTATCAAAGATCTTCGGTAAGTCAGCTTGACTAATACCGACACCATTATCACGAATAGTCAATACATGCTGTTGTTGGTCAAACGTAATCCAAATGTCCTTACCTCGCGCATACTTCAATGCATTATTTAGAATCTGTTCAATCATGATCGAACACCATTGTGCATCAGTCAGAACTTCATCCTCATACCGTTCATAATGAATCTTTGTCTTCTGATCAATAAATTGAATAGAATATTTCATAATTAATGGATGGACAAGGTCATTAATCTTTACTTTTGAAAAGGACATATCCGTTTCTTGGTTCATCAATTTTAAATAACTTAACGCTAAACTTGTATAATTATCAATTTGGATAATTTCTTGCCGCACTCGATTGACGACATTATCTTCATTACGCTCTAACAATAATTTAGATGCTGTAATAGGCGTCTTCATTTGATGAACCCACGTTAAGAAGTAATTCTCCACATTAGCTTGATATTCAGTTTGATCACTTTTCACCTGTTGCAATTCATGTTCTAGTTCATGAATAATGTCTCTCATCTGAACTTGTTCTCTAAACCCACTTAATTGTACTAACCAATAAATTATCATGATGAACAGCATTATTCCCGCACCTAATAGATACGCATTCAGTGGCAAATTAAATAGAAAGAAGATAAGTAAAAATAATAATATAAATGTGATAACTATAATAATTTCATTTAATATTGATTTAATAAAAGCTTTCAGCATAATTAAGACACCTTATATCCAACATTCTTCTTAGTTTCAATTAAATCTATAACACCTATCGATTGTAATTTCTTACGCAATCGTGTCATATTGACTGCTAAAGTATTATCATCTATAAAATTCTCCGACTCCCAACACTTTTCAATCAATGCGGTACGGCTGACATACTTACCTTCATTGCGGAACAACATATTTAAGATTTGTAATTCAGTAAAGGACAATTGAACCGATTCGTCTTCATGGTAAAGTGTTGCTTCATCTACAACAAGTTTGCAATTTTTAACAGTAATTTCATTATTAGACACTGCTAAATCATACGTTCTACGTAATAATGCTTGAATCTTAGTTACAGTTAACGATAAATTAAATGGTTTCTCGATAAAGTCATCGCCGCCCATTTGAATTGCCATAATTTGATCCATATTGTCGGTTCTTGAACTAATAAACATAATCGGTACATTAGAAGTCTTACGTATCTCCTGACACCAGTGATAGCCATTGAATGTCGGTAGATTGATATCGAGCAATACGAGTTGCGGTTGATTTGCATGAAATACGTCGATAATATTATCAAATTGTTTAGCCACGATGACCTCATAATTCCATTTCGATAACTCTTGCTCTAAACTTTCTGCAATGATAAAATCATCTTCCACGATGAATACTTTCATATTGCTCACCTTTCATTACTAATGATTTATTAAGCTTTGTGGTCGTCGTCATAATCAGGATTTGAAACTTTATTCTTTTCCTTTTCAAATTCTGCTTCTTTTTGTTCAGTTTTCTTTTTACGTTTACGTTCTTCCATTATTGATAATGCGATAAATCCAATGATGAGTAGTGGTGATAACATTACAAATATCATCGATTGAACACCTCTATATTTTATATTTGATTGATACATCGTCTTAGTCTTCATTTTACAACTTTACTTATAAAATGAACATCAAAAAACTGAAGCGATACCGAAATAATGACTATTTCAACGTACCGCTTCAATCATAATAAAGATTATAAATTTAATTGCGACTCATAAGTACAGATTAGACATTACTTTTTATTTAAGATGTAAGTTCTAATATCTTCTATTGAAATACTGTCGTATATTTGTGTTTTGACTTCTCCTATTTTGGCTACTTTCAACATACTTCCACCATAGCTCTTTGGTGAATATTGCTCCCAATAGTCTAATTGTTCAAATAGCTCTTTCAATGTTTCCATAAGATTTACCACCTTTTCTAAATTTGGGTAAATAAAATAGCCCTCCTTAAATAAGAAGCGCTCACGGACATCTTCTTATCTTTCAGGAACTCCTGTTGGATTTAGCACCTCACGCAAAGCGCAGTTGCTGGAGCTTCATAGGGCCAATTCCCTCCACTCACTCTTAATAAGACGAACTATTTTATTTATTGGTATTATAACTCACTTTTAAAAATTATAAAAGTAAAACGTTTACAACATATGGTAAAACTAAATATAAAATAAATTCTATTCATTAATAATTGTTTACAATTACTTTACTTAAAAATAACTTTATACTAACTGAAAATCAAATTAAATTTCTTAATATAAATAGTGTAACAACTACATAATATACATATTAGGGGGCTTTTTTAAAATGAGTTTCATCAACAAATTTGGTAAAACAACAGTAGCAAGTTCAATCTTAGCTGCATCTGTATTAGGGACAACACACGTGTCATTCGCGTCAGGTTCTGGCGAAGGTAACCAAGGCCAACAAGGACAAAATGAAGATTACATGGCCATTGGTAACACAAAGAATCCTAAAAACGTTATTTTCATGGTCGGCGATGGTATGGGACCTGCATACAATTCAGCTTATCGTTACTATGCTGACAATCCAAATACTAAAGAATTAGATCAAACTGCATTTGACAAATATTTAAAGGGTACTAACCGTACTAACCCTAATGACCCTAAAGAGAACGTAACAGATTCAGCTGCAGGTGGTACAGCCTTTGCAACTGGTCACAAAACATATAATGGTGCAATTTCAGTAGATAATAATAAAAAGCCATTAAAATCCGTTCTAGAAAAAGCGAAAGAACTTGGCAAATCAACTGGTATTGTGACAACTGCTGAAGTAACAGATGCAACACCAGCCGTATATGCTGCACACGTTGATGACCGTGATAAGAAAGACGAAATCGCGCAACAGTTTTACAATGACAAAATTAATGGTCAACATAAAGCTGATGTTATTTTAGGTGGCGGTTCTAAATACTTCGGTAAAGAAAATGGTAATTTAACGGATAAGTTCCAAAAAGACGGTTATGATTATGTAACAAACAAAGATGAACTTGCTAATTCACAAAGTGATCAAGTATTAGGTTTATTCTCTGAAAAAGATATGCCTTTACAAATCGATGCACCACAAAGTAATCCATTATTAGTAGATATGGAAAACAGTGCCTTATCTAAACTAGAAAAGAATGATAAAGGGTTCTTCTTAATGGTCGAAGGTGCGTCTATCGATAAATCAGGACACCCTAACGACATTACTGGTGTTATGTCAGAAATGGGCGGATTTGAAAAAGCTTTCCAAAATGCAATAGACTACTCAAACAAACACAAAGACACTTTAGTTGTAGCAACTGCCGATCATTCAACTGGTGGTTTATCAATTGCTAAAGGGAAAGATTACGTATGGAATCCAGAAGCAATTCATAAAATGAAACACTCTGGTAGCTACATGACTAAACAAATTGCTGATGGCAAAGACCCAGAAAAAGTTATTAACGACGGCTATGGTTTCGAATTCCCTTCTAAACAAATGGATAAAGTTAAAGACGCTGCTAAAGAATTGAAAGAAGCTCAAGATAAAGCTAAAAGTGAAGACGATGAAAAAGTAGCTGCAGCAACTACTAAACTTCAAGATGCGATTCAAAAACCAATCAACGATGAATCTCACACTGGTTGGACTACTTATGGTCATACAGGTGAAGACGTAAACACATATGCACATGGACCAGGTGAAAATAAATTTGCTGGTAATAATGATAATACAGATAGCGCAAAAAATATCTTTGATTTCTTTAATAACGATGTAACATCTAATCAAAACCAACAATAATTAAGACTAAAAATTTAAGTATAATAAAGGTTAATTGCAATTTAAAAGCACTTTGTCAATGATTTATATCATCGACAAAGTGCTTTCATTTAGTTAAGATTTAAGTTTTCTTTTAATTTCTCTTTAACTTCTTTTAGACTATTTTTATCAGGATAGAAGTAGTATAGATTGTCATCACCAAGTGCGTTTTGACCATTAATTGTTAAACGTTCTACATTGTCTTGTGCTTTATCATAGTCAGATTTAAAGCGATTTAACTGTACGAAGCTTAGGTCTGTTTTCAAGTTATCTTGAGCAGCTTTGAATATACCGTTTAATTTAGTTACTGAGTTAACAGAGAATGCTTCTCTAGCAACTGCAGTAATCACTTGTTGTTGACGCAATTGACGACCTTCATCGCCACCAGCACCATCTTCCTTACGACTACGCATGTAAGTAAGTGCTTTATCTCCATCCATATGATATTTTTGCCCTTTTTCAAATTTGTACCCATGGAATGTGAACGTAGCATTACTTGTAATATCTACGCCATTTAATTCATCAACAACTGTTTTAACTCCATCCATATTGATAGCTATATAATGATCAACTGGTACATCCATTAATTCTTCTAATGAATTTACAGCCATTTTGGGACCACCATATGCATAAGCATGGTTAATTTTTTCGGTAGTTCCATGTCCAACAATTTTAGCACGTGTATCACGAGGCACACTTACCATTACAGTTTTTTTATCCTCTGGGTTAATTGACATCAAGACGATAGAGTCACTACGTTGCCCGAGATTTTCTTGCTGTCTTTCAGCATCGTCATCTATACCGTAAAGCACAACCGTCATAGGGTCTCCCTCTTTTGCTGCCTTTTGTCTTAATTGGGAATGATCTCTATCTAAGGATTCATTAATTGAATTATTTAATGAATGTAATTTCGTAAAGACAAAAATAGCTGCAGCAACAATAAGTACTAATAATATAATCAATATTGTAATAATTACTTTAAAAGTAGTTGATTTCTTTTTTTTCATAATAATTAATCACTCATTTTTTATAGACTTTTAATAATTTCAATCACTCGTATTTGCTGCTCATCTGTCATATCAGAACCTGATGGTAAACATACTCCATGGTCAAATAAATAGGCACTGTTATCTACACCATCAACCATTATATAATCATAAGATTCAAAGTATGGTTGTAAGTGCATTGGTTTCCATACTGGACGTGCTTCAATATTATTTTTTTGAAGTACATCAATCAATTCTAACGCGCTAAAGCCTGTTTTATTCTCATCAATCGTTAATGCAGTTAGCCAACGATTGGATTTAGAATCGGGTAATTCTGGTTGGAAGTCAAAACCGTCTATATTACCAAAAGCTTCTTCATATTTTTCGAATATTTCACGGCGACGTTGAATACGTTGATCTAACACTTTCATTTGTCCTCTTCCAATACCTGCAGAAATATTACTTAAGCGATAGTTATACCCTAACTCACTATGTTGATAGTGAAGTGCTTTATCTCTCGCTTGTGTAGATACGAAAATTGCATGGGCAATACGATTTTCATCATTTGAGATAAGCATTCCACCACCACTTGTAGTGATGATTTTGTTTCCGTTAAATGAGAAAATTCCAAATTTACCGAAAGTACCACTTTTATGGCCTTTATAGTCAGCACCTAGTGACTCAGCTGCATCTTCAACTAAAGTAGTTTTGTACTCATCGCAAATTTCTTTAATTTCATCCATCTTAGCTGATTGACCATACAAGTTTACCGCAATAACTGCTTTAGGCGTAATTCCTTTTTCAGCGTATTTTTCAAAAGCTTTTCGTAAAGCTTCTGGAGACATATTCCATGAGTCCATCTCTGAATCAATGAAAACAGGAATAGCACCTTGATAGATAATAGGGTTAGCTGAAGCACTAAATGTTAAAGAACTACAAAATACGATATCATCTTTTTGAACGCCACTCTCAATTAACGCTAAATGAATAGCAGAAGTTCCGCTACCAACTGCAACTGCTGCATTAATTCCAACATAATTTTTAATACTATTCTCAAATTCTGTTACATTCTCACCTAATGGTGCAATCCAGTTTTTGTCGAATGCATCATGTATGTAATCTAATTCAGTACCACCCATATGTGGTCTTGACAAGAATATTCTTTCTTCTTCCACTTATATTCACTCCTTAATTTTTGCTGGCGTTCCTATGACTGTTGATTCTGTTTTAACATTATTTATGACTGTTGCACCTGCTCCCACAATACATCTTTCACCAATTTCAATCAACGGTATTACAGCAGCATTAATTGCAATGTGTGATGCCTCGCCTATTTTAACACCACCTGCTAATGTAGCATTAGGTGAAATATGAACATAATCACCAATTTGATTATCGTGTTCGACTATTGCGCCTGTGTTGATTATGACATGCTTTCCAATTATAGAGTCCGCATTTATCACCGCATTAGGCATTACAACCGTTCCGTAACCAATCTTCGCACTAGGACTCACAACTGCTGTTGGATGAATTAATGTTGCATATTGATCAATTTTAACTTCTAATTTATGAAAAAGTTTTTGACGAATATGATTACTTCCAATAGCAATAATAAATGAATACAAATCTTTATATTGTTTCATGTTATCTAAGTTGTCATAAAATATATCATTATCTGTGTAATATTCATCAATAGCGTTATCAAGATAACCTGCGACATGATATTGATTTGTCGTCTCAATTATATCTTTGATGACTTTTGAATGGCCGCCTTTGCCAATAATAATAATTGGTTTACTCATCATACATTACCCTTAAACTTTTCGGCGGTTACATGATTAGGCGCATTGATATCTTTACGTTTTAATATATTAATTATTGTCTTATAAATAATATACATATCTAATTTAAACGATTGATTTTCAGCATACAAAACATCTAATTTAAACTTTGCATCCCAAGTAATTGCATTGCGCCCATTGAC
This sequence comes from Staphylococcus sp. AtHG25, assembly GCF_003217445.1. NCBI lineage: Bacteria > Bacillati > Bacillota > Bacilli > Caryophanales > Staphylococcaceae > Staphylococcus > Staphylococcus sp. AtHG25. Next base: position 84,488 of record NZ_QJSN01000001.1, read on the forward strand.
CTGAGCCCAGCCTGTAATTCCTGGTTTAACATTATGTCGCTTTTTTTGTTCATCATTGTATAAAGGTAAATATTCCATCAATTATTAAAGTTTAATAATTTTTATGTATATTTAAGACATATAAAAAGCCAAGAGATTTTCATTTAAGAAAACCTCTTGGCTTCATTTATTAATATTCGATATTTGGCATTTCGTTTACTTTGTTTTGGTATTTTTTGAAACCAACATATGCAGCTACGCCTAAAACTACTGTAATTAATAATCCCTTCATGTCTGTCACTCCTTTAAGGTTCTACATTTATTAGATTTCTTAAATATTAAAATCTAAATTTACCTATATTATACACTTAAAATTGTTCATTTTTAAAGTCACGTTTAATTATCTTATACACCATTGGTCTGATTTTTCATGAAAAGTATTGTATTATTTTGAAAATCGAGTATATTAATTATATCGATTTCGAAATAAATATATATGAAGTGCACGACTGTGGCAAAATTATTATACATTACAGCACACCCATTAGATGAATTAGCTTCTAATTCTATGGCTGCTGGTAAAGCATTTATTGATTCATACAAAGATAATCATTCAAGTGATGAAGTGAAACACATTGATTTATTCAAAGAAGATATCCCTGTTATTGATAAAGATGTATTAACTGGTTGGGGTAAATTAAGAAATGGCGATGAACTTAATCAAGATGAACAACAAAAAGTTGATCGTTTAAGTGAAATTTTAGAAGAATTCCTTTCAGCTGATAAATATGTTTTCGTTTCACCAATGTGGAACTTATCATTCCCACCTGTATTGAAAGCGTACATTGACGCAATTTCAATTGCAGGTAAAACATTCAAATACACTGCAGAAGGTCCTCAAGGTCTTTTAACAGATAAAAAAGTATTACACATTCAATCACGTGGTGGGTTCTACTCAGAAGGTCCAGCTGCAGATGTTGAAAGTGGCGACCGTTACTTAAGAACAATCATGACATTCTTAGGTGTACCTTCATACGAAAATGTAATTATTGAAGGTCATAATGCGGAACCAGAGAGAACAGAAGAAATTAAAGCCGCTTCAATTACTGAAGCACAAGAAATGGGTAAAAATTTCTAATAAGCATATTAAAAGGCATTGCGTAGTCATTTACGCAATGCCTTTTTCTCATTCAATCCTATTTACCTCTCATCTTTCAAATGCTGAATATCTTGAAATCCTTCTCTGTAATTCGATAGTTCTTCCATGATGTCATACCAATCATGTCCTACCTTCTGAAAGGTACTCTGCATTAATTCATCTTGTGCTTTATTTAATTTATCAACTAACTTACTGCCTTTAGGCGTTGGAAATAATTGTTTCACACGTCGATCTTCTTCAGATGTTTGTTCAACAATTAACCCTTCTTCCTTCAATTTACGCAACGTCGCATGTGATCCTTGTTTAGAAATTTCTAATGTCTTTAATAATTGCTTAATGGTAATACCAGGCAATTTATTAATGAAGAACAAAAAGCGATGGTGCTGACGACTCATGTCGTATTTTTCAATAATTTCATCTGCCGTTTTTATAAATGTCTTATATGCGAAGTAAAATAACATATGTTCATAATCATTTTTATTACTATCCATAGACTTCTTTCCTTTTCCATTTATGAATGATTATACACATTATAATCAATTTTCAAAAAACAGTCGAAAAAAGGTCAACTAAATTGACTTTATTAGTCAATATAATTATATTGTAAGTGTATTCTAATTTATAAATAGAGGTGGAATGAATATGAAACAACGTGTAGGACAATACTTAATGGATGCAGTGCATCATGCAGGCGTCGACAAAATCTTTGGTGTGCCAGGAGACTTCAACCTAGCATTTCTAGATGACATCGTACGTCATGAAGGCGTTGAATGGGTAGGAACGACTAATGAACTTAACGGTAGTTATGCTGCAGACGGCTATGCACGTATCAATGGACTAGGCGTGCTCGTTACTACATTTGGTGTTGGTGAATTAAGTGCTGTTAACGGTATCGCAGGTTCGTATGCTGAACGTGTCCCAGTGATTGCGATTACAGGCGCGCCAACGCAAGCAGTAGAACAAGCCGGTAAGTATGTGCACCATTCATTGGGTGAAGGTCGTTTCGATAGCTATCAAAAGATGTTCGAACACATTACGACAGCGCAAGCATACATTACCGCTGAGAACGCAACAACTGAAATCCCTAGAGTCATTAATGCTGCTATTCATGAACGCCGCCCAGTGCACATTCATCTTCCTATTGATGTTGCAATGACTGAAATCGAGGTAGATTCAGAGTATGATGTCGCACCAATTCCAGACGTAAATGTTGATCGATATATTAATATGGTCGCTGACAAACTACGCTCCGCTTCACAACCAGTCATTATCACAGGTCATGAAATTAACAGTTTCCACTTACACAAAGCACTCGAGCAATTTGTTAATCAAACACACATTCCAGTCGCTCAATTATCATTAGGTAAAGGGGCGTTTAACGAAGAGAATCCATATTATATAGGCATTTACGATGGCAAAATTGCAGAAGACCAAATTAAAGATTATGTCGATAACAGTGATGCCATTTTAAATATTGGCGCTAAATTAACTGACTCAGCTACAGCCGGTTTCTCTTATGAATTTGATATTGATGATGTGGTTATGCTTAATCATCATAACTTTAAATTGAATGAAACGGTTGCTGAAGATGTGACGCTACCTAGCTTAATTGATGGACTTAATACCATTGATTATCGATATGAGGGCTCGTTCCCTACTTTTGAAAAAGGAGCATCAAAAGAAGTCGCATTATCAGATGATATCTTAACGCAATCAACTTACTTTGACATGATGCAACACTTTATTAAAGATGATGATGTCTTATTAGCTGAGCAAGGTACATCATTCTTCGGTGCGTATGATTTAGCTTTACCGAAAGACATGACGTTTATAGGACAACCATTATGGGGTTCTATCGGTTATACACTACCAGCTACTTTAGGTACGCAAATGGCTGATCCAAATCGCCGTAACATCTTATTAATCGGGGATGGCTCATTACAACTTACAGTTCAAGAGTTATCTACGATGATTCGCCAAGATATCAAACCGATTATCTTTGTGATTAATAACGATGGTTATACAGTAGAACGTTTAATCCACGGCATGGAAGAAACTTACAATGATATCCGTATGTGGGATTATAAAGCTCTACCTAAAGTGTTCGGTGGCAATAATGTTGTTGTGCATGACGTGAAGACTTCTAATGACTTACAGAACGTATTTGACGCCATTAACGCTGCTCCAGAGCAATTACACTTCACTGAAGTCACAATGAAATGGGATGACGCACCAGCTAAACTTCGCGACATTTCAAAAGCCTTTGCAGCACAGAATAAATAGGTCATCTACAATTATTAAAATAAGCCTGTCGCATGTTCTACCATGTCACAGGCTTATTTGCATCATATACTCTTTTCATCCAAGTATTCAGAATCAATGACATCTTTCGTGATATCTTGAAGATGTTTTATATCCCATTGACTTTTCTTATCGTTTCTTAATCCATGATCCTGCGCTAAATCCTCATTATAATCATCTAAATTATACACTTCAAAATCATGTCTCGTCTCTTTATTGGTAGGATCCCACTGTTGATAATGATTGACCATACTCGTCCACTTCACATTTTCAATATGTGCACCTTTAGGCGCTTTAACTATATCAAAATTTAGTCTTCCTAATAATTGATTATGTTCATCTCCAGTATCTTGTCCATTCAGAAAGTTACCTAATGAATATGCGACAAGTGTTTGATGATTATCACGCTTACTCTTCACCCATTTAACCGGTTGAATGACATGTGGGTGTGTACCAATGACAACATCTACACCCTCATCCGCAAATAATTGAGCGTATTTCTTCTGTGTCTTATTTGGTGTATGGTGATTTTCATTTCCCCAATGGGCAGACACTATCACTACGTCGCTTTGTTGTTTTGCTTTTTGTATATCCTGTTTAATAATAGCTTCGTCAAACGTTTTAATTGTGTAAGGATATTGTGATGTCATTTCATTTGTACCATATGTATAACTAAGTAAACTCACCTTAATACCATTCACAGTCATAACTGGTATCGTTTGAGCGTCCTTTTCCGAATTAAAAATACCTGTAAATAAAACTTGTTTATCAAACTTATTCCATGTCTTGAGGTGATTTAGGACACCTTCATCACCTTGATCTAATGAATGATTATTGGCACCATTTACCATATCAAATCCGGTTTCGACAACATCTTGAGCAATCTGACTCGGAGTATTGAAGTTCTTAAATCCTGAAAATGGGCGATCATCCCCACCTAATGGAGATTCTTGATTAATAAATGCAAGGTCAGGTGATTGTATGTCGTTCTTAATATGTAAATACATAGGCTTAAAATTGAATGACCCATCTTGTTGCAGTGCATCATTATAGACAACGGGGTGTATTAAATTATCTCCTACTGCAACCACTGATGCTTCATCAGTAACATCTTCAGCCAGTGCCATGCCACAGAGAATTGCAAAAGTGAAAAATAGTACTAAACAACTAACATAATACTTAATCACAAAGTACGCCTTCTTTCATCGAAGAATTTCAACGTCTTTTATATTCAAAACATATTTTAGTTGAGTTGCATAACATTTATTAACGAACTCTTTAATTTTCATTTTAGACAATTACTAATTTTAATGCAATTTGAATAAGAAAAAATTTTAATATACCATTTAGTTGTATAGTCGATAAATTATTAAGGGAGTTTATAATATGATATTATTGCCATTAAACTTTGTTATGTATTGCTTTGGTTATATCTTTAAATTCCATCCACCTACCGAGCGCAATCGTTGGTACGGTTATCGAACAACAAAATCAATGGTCAATGATCGTAATTGGATTAAAGCACAAAAACAATTTGGCATCTATTCTTTAAAATACTTATGGGTGTTATTATTGTTTGGAATTATCGGAGTAGTGATTGAAATTGTAGGTATGATGAGAAGTACTGACATTATCATCATGACTGGTTTAGGCATAGAATTGGTAGTAATGCTGTGGTATATGTTTATTGTGTATTGGAAAGTGGAGAAAGCACTTTAATTTTGACTTTATACAACAAAGGTCCTCTACTTCATTCATTTGAAATAGAGGACTTTTCGTTCTTCAGTCTCAAATTTTTAATTTCAATCAATGTATTTTAACAATAATTCTACCGACATCACCACTAGCTAATTTATCAAATCCTTCATTGATATCATCTAGAGTAATCACTTCACTAATGAGTGGATCAATGTTTAATCTTCCTTGTTTATATAAACTTATAAAACGAGGAATATCTCTATCAGGAACACAGCTTCCTACATAAGAACCTTTAACTGTCCGTTCTTCTGCAGCTAATGTTACTTGTGGAAATGAGAATTCATCTTTAGGATGAGGTAAGCCCGTTGTTACTGTAGTACCCCCTCGTTTAGTAATTTTATAGGCGACTTGCATTGCTGGAACAACCCCTGCTGTTTCAAATGCATATTCTACTCCGCCAGGCACATATTCTTTAATTTGTTCATCTATATCATCATCACTAGAGTTAAATGTCGCGGTAGCTCCAAACTGCTTAGCTAAATCAAATTTGTCTTCATTAATATCTAATGCAATAATTTCATTTGCACCTGCTAACTTAGCACCAATAATGGCATTTAATCCTATACCACCTAGTCCAACTACAGCAACATTACTACCTGGACGAATTTGAGCTGTATTCATCACAGCACCAATACCTGTAATGACAGCACAACCAAATACTGCTGCACGTTCAAATGGTATTTCATCACTGATTTTTACAATAGAATTTTCAGAGACAACTGCGTGTTCTGCAAATCCAGAGACGCCTAAATGATGATATACTTGTCCATCTTCATTAGATAATCGAATACCTCCTTCTAACATTTCGCCTTTTTCATTTGCTTTAGCTCCATTTTCACACAAAGCTGGACGTCCTTCTTTACATGGTATACATTTACCACAGCTTGGAATGAAGGTACAAACTACATGGTCACCTTCTTTCACCCTTGTGACACTACTTCCAACTTTTAATACTTCGCCAGTTGCCTCATGACCAAGTACCATTGGTAAAGATCGAGGTCTACTGCCGTTAATTACTGATAAGTCTGAATGGCATAGCCCTGCTGCATGTATTTTTAGCAATACTTCATGCTCATGAGGATCTTCTAACTCTAAGCTCTCAATTTTTAAAGGTTTCGATTCTTTATAAGGTTGAGATGCTTCCATTTCATATAATACTGCTGCTCTTGTTTTCATAATTAAACACTCCCTTGAAAGTCCCTATTCATAATATCCGTCTGTTGATTTTCGAAATTCGGCAAATTGTTCTCCATCGTGGCCAAACCAAATTTGTGCGTTTTTCTCTGCTGCTAATTTTTTTATCTTTTCTACAGAATTTGTCCAACCAACCGAATCATACAAGATACCTGGAGGTTTAAGTGTTGGTTCCATACTTTCTTTCGTATAAATAGCATCTGAGGCGAGAATAATTGTTCCAAGTTCTTCAGTTTCAATTTCTAAGCCAATCATTCCCCATGCATGACCACTGCCAAAATTCAAGACCTTAACGCCATCTACGAGTTTTAAATAATCTTCATCTCGTTTCATAGTCTTCCAAGTTAAATCGTTTTTAATCCATGCGTCTATATCCGCCCATATATACGCACCTTCTTTTTGGTTACGTGCATAAGATTGCATTGTCCCGTTGAGTTCATCGTTATGCACTATGACAGTCGCATTTGTAAAGTATTCAAGACATCCTGCATGATCTAAGTGCAAGTGAGAGGCCACAACAATATCAACATCTTTAGGGTCTATGCCAATTTGTTCAAGTCGATTAGGTAAATGACATGCTTCGTCAGCAAAGTATGGAAACGCTTTTTGTGTTACTGTAATCCAACGCCCATTATCTCCCATAGCATTTGGATTACATGCTGTATCGAATAAAATCTTTGCTTCAGGATGATCAATGAATACAGTGTAAATAGGAAATTCATGCATTTCATTAGGCTGATTTGGATTATCCATCGTCGCTTGGTTTGAATTAGCAATCATCAAGTTTTTATCCATCTTCATGCGTCCATTGTCTAGTACGTAAATTTTCATTCTTTGTTTTTTTACATTTACCATGCTACTCATCCCCTTATTAACTTTTGCATGTATTATACATAGATGTAATTTACATTTTACACATAAAAATAATTACTTACAATATTTAAGTATCCTTGTTTGATTTATAAATCAAAACAAGCCTTCCACTTCGTTTGAAATTCGAAATGGAAGGCTCTATTTATGTGCTTTGTCGTTCTACGATATTTAATTTTAATACATCATCGTTGATTTCAAATTCTGTCTCTTCAAGTAATGCCAATAAATAGTTAATCAATTGCTTACCAATGTCATTGACTGGTTGATTGACTGTCGATAATGGAATCTTCAATAAACTAGAAATGGGTTGATTATCATATCCCAAAATGGCGATTTGGTTAGGAATATCTATTTGATGGGCAGTCATAAAGTGCATTAACCCTAATGCCACTTCATCGCTACCTGTAAATATAGCATCTGGTAACTGTTCTTGTCGCAACAATATTTTCCCTATCTGCTCACCATCTTCAATTGTATGAACATTATTAAAAATCCATTCATTTCTAATATCTAGACCATTATCTTTCATCGCTACTCTAAATCCGACATTTCTAGGTTTATTGAAGCAATGATCATAGTAATTATTGTCCGTGCAATAAGCTATGTTTCGATATCCTTTATTAATTAAGTATTGAATGGCATCATACGTCGTTTGACGTTGGGTGGTATGTATAATCTTCACTTTATCAGACTGCATTGACTGATCTGCCGATAAAATAATAGGTCCATATTTCGTATACGTCTCTAAAACCTCTATGTCATTTTCAAGTGCGCCCATTATCACACCAGCAATTTGTCTTTGCTTAAACATATTTAATAATCTTAATTCCTCTTCTTTATCATTATATGTTTGCATAATTAACGTATGGTATGGTGTGCCTTTAATTTTTTTATCAATTGCATCAATCAAATACGCGAAATATGGATTCGTAATTCTAGGTACAATGATACCAATCGTATACGACTTGTTAGAACGCAATTGCATAGCGACTGAATTTGGCACATAATCAAGTTCATCCATCGCTTGTTGGATTTTAATTTTCTTATCCTCAGAAATATAAGGATGATGATTTAAATATCTTGAAACCGTCGATATAGATAACCCTGCTCTCTGAGCTACATCTTTTATTGTTGCCATAGTACCACCTTTAATGAAAACGTTTTCATTATTGATGATAGGTTGTTCCCTAGTTTTTGTCAATCACTCAAGTTAGATATTTATCAGTTTAAAAAATATTAAAAGCACGGGAGTGGGACAGAAATAATAATTTCTCAAAATTTATTTTGTCGTATCCCCAGCTTGCTTAGCTTGTAGAATTTCTTTAGGAAATTCTCTTTGCTGGGGCCCCGAACCTCAACTTGCTTAGCTTGTAGAATTTCTTTAAGAAATTCTCTTTGTTGGGGCCCCGCCTACCAGGCAAGGATGACTAGGTTTGAAAAAAGCTTGATTCAAGCGCATTTTCAAATCAGTCAGCTACTGACAAAATGATAAAGTAGGCTGAGACATTTTATTTTGTCCCAGACTCCTGCTATTATTCATCATTTGGATTCCAAATTCTTTTTCATTCCTATTCTTCTACTAACCATTCAATTGTGCGTTTGATGGCCTTATCCCAGAACGCATAATCATGTTCACCTGGACCTTCTTCATATTGATAGTCAATTCCTTTATCATCCAAATATGTCATAAATTGTTGATTATCTTCATATAAGAAATCTTCTGTACCACATTGAATCAACAACTTAGGTATGGTCAATCCTTTTTCGATTGCTTCATCAACTAAATGATATGTATCGAGTTCAGTACCCTTGATAGTTGTATCTTCTCCAGTAATTGCTTTTGGTGCGAAATCAGGATAATCAAGTTCCATTAACCCTTGCGCTTGAAAGACAGAAGACAATGGCGATGCTTTAGAGAAGAGTCTTCCTTGTGTTAATGCAAATTTCATCGTGCCGTAACCACCCATCGAATGACCTGCAATAAAATTATCTTCACGTTTTGGTGATAATGGAAGTAGTTTATGTGCGTAGTGATACACTTCCAATATATGGTCATAATAACTATGACCGTACGTCATATTTGCATAGCCACTATGATCTGCATTCGGCATAATAATGGCTAATTGATGTTCATCTGCATATCGCTCAACACTGGTAAAGCGTGTATACGACGTTGCATCACTTGATAATCCATGCAATAGCATAAGTGATTTATAAGATTTAGGTGATTGTGTTTCGTCGAAGAAACTGGCGTCTTCTGGAATAATTGCTACAAATGATTGTTGCATACCTAAAGATGGTGATAAGTAATTGATTGTCATGAGTGCCATGTTGATTGTCGCCCCTTCTAATAATAAATGATTATATCTATTTTACACTTTTTCTGAAAAAGGTGTTACCCAAACATGCAAAAAGACGTTAGTGATGTCACCAACGTCTTAAGTAGCAATTATTGTGTTTATATCGATTTGGTAGTTTAATATAAACGCTTTTTGTATATAAAGGGGTCTTTGTGTCTTATTTATTACTTTATAACCATCCAGTTTTTGCCATTTTTTATTAATTTTTTCTCTTCTTTTAATTCATGTACAATATGGCCAGTTGTTTCACGTGAAATACCTGCTAAATCACTCAGTAATTGAATGGTCATGATATGTTTAATTTCGTAGAATTCATCATGATCGTATCCTATTGCATGACATAAATAATATAGTACTTTCTCAATACGTTCTCTCGCCAACTTTGTGGTTAATGCCATATTGTATTCCATTAGCAGTTCAAGTTCGTTATTTAACTTTTCGAACAGTGTAACAAATATGTCTTCATGATTTTTACAAAGATATTCCAACATATCTTTAGGTATGCCTATTACATTACATGGTGTTATAGCTGTGCACATCTCGTTTAATTCAATTTTTCGAAAGAGATGATTTAACGGAAATAATAGTTGCTCTTTATTAAGCTTACAATAAGCGTCCCCATCTTCATTAATTGTTTCACGCAAAACAATACCGTCTAGTAACAAATACACATAGGTGGGCTGATCAGATGAATAATATATGATTTGTCCTTTATTGTAACGTCGCACGAAACACTCACTCTTGAATGCTTGAATGACACCCGTTGGAATATTTAAGTAAGACGCTAATTGTTTAAGCCCTTCACTTAAATCATTGTCTCTGTTGTTGATATATGTCTTTCCGGCCATTGAGATACACTCCTAAATCTTTTAAAACTTTTTATTAGAATACTGAAACGCTTCCCATCGCTAAGCGAATGATACCTATTATTGCAAGTATGATAATGACTGCAAACAAGATATAGTCACCTTTCGTTAATGGTTTATGGTTATTACGTTGTACGAAACGATAAACAAATAGACCAGGGATGTAGAGCAACATGGTTAATAACAAGTAATCAATACCTGCAGCGTACACAAGCCATATCGCATAGATTGATGCAATAATACCGATTGCCCATTGTTTCACTGTAGCGTGTCCTTTATGCTCAATTGTGTATTTTAATTGATAAAAGGCACTAAACATATACGGAATTAAAATCGCGCTTGATGCAAGTGAAAACGCAAATTGATATGCACTATCTGTAAATAACATGCTAATTAAGAATATTTGTACTAGAATGTTTGTAATTAATAATGCATTGATTGGTGCTTTATTTTTATTTTCTTTAGCAAACCATTTCGGGAACAAGCCATCTTTAGCCACTATAAATGGTAGCTCACCAGCTAGTAATGTCCAACCAAGCCATGCACCTAAAACAGAAATAATTAATCCAATGTTAACGAGTACTGAACCCCAATGACCAACGATATGTTCTAACACTTGTGCCATTGATGGGCTTGCAAGATCAGCAATTTGATTTTGTTGAATGACGCCTTGTGCCAATACAGTCATTAAGAAGTAAATAACAAGTACTGAAACAAGTCCAATTACTGTAGCAGTACCTACGTCTTTTTTCGATTTAGCACGACCTGAGAATACCACTGCACCTTCAATACCAGTGAATACCCATACGGTTACAAGCATTGTACTCTTAACTTGAGACATTGTATCGCCCCAACTAAATATACCTGTACCACCGCTTGTCATTCCGTAGAACCCTGCTTTAAATGTATCGAAATTAAATACTACAATCATACAAATGATGACTAAGAATATAGGAATTAACTTTGCAACAGTTACAATACTATTGATAAAAGCTGCGGTTTCAACACCTCTAAGTATTAAGAAGTGCACACCCCATAATAAGAAAGAAGCGACGATAATACTTGGTAGCGTATTACCACCTTTGAAGATTGGGAAGAAGTTACCTACTGCTGACATCAATAATGTTGCATAGGCTACGTTACCTAGAAACGCAGCAAACCAGTAGCCCCAAGCACTTGAGAAACCAATAAAGTCGCCAAATCCAGCCTGTGCATAACTGTAAATTCCACCTTCTAAGTCCGGTCTTACATTAGTGAGATTTTGGAAGACAAATGCGAGTGAAATCATTCCGATTGCGGTGATAATCCATCCAATCATAATTGCTAAACCACCGGCTTGACCACCCATATCAGAAATGATATTGAACGCACCGCCACCAATCATAGAACCAATGACTAAGCCAATAAGTGACGTTTTACCAAGTTTGTTTGTGTCTGATTCATTCATAATTCATTTCCCCTTCTAAGGAGGATTACTTTTAAATTAAGGGCTTGAAGCATCATTATTCAATTGTCTGGTAACCCTGCTTCAAACCCTTCTCCTTGTGTTATATTTCTACATCACTTTCCCTGCGATGTATTTTTCAAAAAAGTCCTTACGTTTGCTCGAAATACTTTAAATATCTTCTCTAAATAATGGTTGGCTCATACATCTTGGGCCCCCACGTCCACGAACAAGTTCACTACCAGTAATTTCAAGCACTTTAATGCCTTTATCACGAAGTAATTGGTTTGATACGTAGTTTCGGTCATAAGTAACGACCACACCTGGGCGTATACATAGCGTATTTGAACCGTCATTCCATTGTTCACGTGCGCCGTCTATCACGTCACCATTACCAGTTGGGATAAACTCGATTTTTTCAACGCCAAGTACGTCTGCTAGCGTTTCACGTAGTTTATTAGAATGTGTAATTTTGATATCATCTTTTGCTTCATCGTATTCAATCGTAAATAAATTCATGTTATTTTCTTCTTTGAAAATAGCTGAATGCACTGTGAATTTATCGTAGTCAATCATTGTGAATACTGTATCTAAATGCATGAACGTACGACTATTTGGAATTTCAATCGCAATTACTTTCTTGAATGTCGTAGATTCATCTTTAAATATATTACGTGCTAAGCGTTCAATTGCTTGTGCTGATGTACGTTCAGATATACCAATGGCTAAAGCTTCTTTAGATAGAATTAATTCATCTCCACCTTCGATATTAAATGGTGAGTTTCGGTCTAACCATACTGGTACATCTGCATCTTTAAATCTTGGATGATATTTTAAAATGTATGTCATAAATAGTGATTCTCTGCGACGTGCTCTCCAATACATTCTGTTAATTGTCATACCTCTACCTACTGATGCTTGAGGATCACGTGTAAAGTAAAGGTTAGGCATTGGGTCTAAATAGAATGGATATCTATCATCCATATATTCAACGAGATGTGTTGTTTTTAGTTCAATTTCTTCTTTTCTCACACCAGCCATAATTTTATCGATTAATTCTTGATCTGATAACTTCGCAAAAAACGTTTTAATTTCAGCTTCATGTCCTAATACTGTTTTTTGGGATTCTGCAAGAATATCGTCAATGAACTGTTCTCGCACGTCTATATCTGCAATTGCTTCAGCTGCTAGTTTTTCTAAATAAACAACTTCCACACCTTCATCACGAAGTGTTTGTGCAAATTTGTCGTGCTCTTCTTGCGCCACTTTTAAATAAGGAATATCATCGAATAGCAAGCCACTTAAGTGATCTGGTACTAAATTTTCTAATTCTTTACCAGGTCGTTTGAGTAATACTGTTTTTAATCTACCGATTTCACTGTTTACTTGAATAGGTCCTTGTGTCATATTCATTTCCTCCTTTATTTATCTACAATTAGAGTATAAAGCGCTTTCAAAAAAGTTTATGTGATTGTTTTCACAATATGAACGTGTGCTAGTTCATGCTTTCTGGTTATTCAATGCATATTTGTGATTGAATATACAAAATCATTAGGCATTTGGTGCTTTTTATGTATATTCCATTTATTTTCGTACGATAATATTTTTAAGAAAAGTTTTTTATGCATTATTCTGTATTTATAAACACCCGTAATTTGTATCTACAATTATATAACTACTTAGGTTATGAACATTATAATTTAGGTGTGTTACACTCTATTATAGATAATATAAAAAAGTAAATCCACATTATATTTTATACATTAATTTGAATATTTATGATTAAATAATTTATAATGCACATATTTAGCCATTTCTTCAGAATTAGTTAGTACCATCAATGTGTCATTGCCACCTACTGTCCCTAATATTTCATTAATATTCATTCGATCAATGAAATAATTAATGCATTGCGCAAATCCTGGAGATGTTTTGATAAGTATGTAGCTATCTTTTATTATGATATTTTTAATTTCACTGTCATAATAATGTAGCAGTTTCGTTTTAGCATCCATTTGTTGCGTATTATCTAACTTCTTATAATAGGATTGATTACTTACAGCTGGAACTTTAAAAATCTTTAATTCTTTCAAATCTCTTGAAATCGTAGTTACGCTATAGCGCACCCCGAAATGCGTATCGATGTAATCTGCAATCTCTTCCTTTTTGTTAAATCGGTTATTCTTAACTACCGTTGCGATGAGATCTAGACGTTTATTCTTTTTCATATTATAAACTCCCTCTATCCCTATACAGCCTACTGCTATATTTATGTTTTACTTTTAACGTATCATTTTTTTGTCTTTCTTTGTGTGGGGTATTTCATAAAATCTGTTATAAATCTAATTATTTACATAAAAACGCCCCAAAAGTAAGATTTATCATCCAACTATTGAGGTGTCTTTCAAGTTATGCTATTTTGATTCTTTCATAGCTTGTTTTACAGTGCTATAGCCTATTACCACGCGATCAACTTTACCGTTATCTACATCAAACCATACCGTCATTCCTTTTGAATTTGGTTGGTAGAAATAGATACCTGTTGTATTATGCTTTTGGTTATTTACCTTTTGTAAATCTTTACCGTAAGTTTTATTTAATTGATCCAATGTCATTTTACCCGTTACGTTTAAATCAAGTAATGATGCTATTTTACCATCTTTCGAAACGTTTCTAAAATATTGATCATATTTTTTCACATTTTTAGATGATGTTGTTGCTTTCAATTTAATACCATTGAATGTAACATTTTCAGCTTTTACCGCATTTTTAAAATGTTTATCTAATACAAAAGATACGTCTTGACCTGCATATCCTTTATAATTGTAATATGCAGATGTCGCATTCGCTTTAGAATGAGTTGTGTTTGTTGTAGCTTTAGATTCAGCATGTGCAATAGATGTTTCCGTCAATGCACTTGTAACACCTACACCAAATAATGTGCTTAGTGCTAATGTCGTTGCGACTAATGTTTTTGTAGTTTTTCTCAAATTAGAAGCCTTCTTTCTTTATAACTAAACATATCATACGCCATTCTTGATTGTTATACAATTTTGGTTAACTAATTAGAAGTGTTTAATATTTGATGTAATGTTGTTTATAATTACACAAAATTAAATTTCACAAATCGTTAAATAATTTTTTATATAAATTATGTTATACTAAATATAGGAGTAACATCCCCATTGACTCCTTCACAAAAAGTTATATTATGTAATAACTATAGCCATAAGTTTACTTCCCCTTTGTTAAACTTATGGCTCTTTTATATAGTCTTTTTTACTTTTCCAAAATAAATATAAAATTACTTTATATTGTAGAAAACCACTTCCAAAATGCGAACATATGTTCTATAATGAATTTGAGGTGGTTAACATGATTCCAAATCCTAATGCGCCAGATGAGTATAAATATGAAACAGATTATCGTAAAATACCAAGACAATATCTAGACGCTAACATTCCTCAAGGACGTGGCATGGTGAAGTGGGCTCCCTTTGCGACAATGCCAGAACAATATCAACGATTGAATGATTTTATTGAGGAACAGAATAAAATTGCCATGCCTTCATTGTCAGATGATCAATTCGAAAATATCAATCGACAGCTCACATATAAATTCACACAGCACCAACTGGCAATGATTAGTTATTGGAGAAATGGCTATATCCAATCAATTGCAGCGTATATACGTCGTATCGACTCGCTAAATCGCTGTATCACAATTAGTAACGAGAACGGTTCACAAACGATGAAACTCGATTTTGAGGTTATTTGTAATGTAGAGTAAGTGTGTTGCGTAATTAGTGACTCATATCACTGAAACATGAGTTTTATTTTAACTAGAGATAAATTAAAGCGCATAGATGAGGAAGTCCCATTTATGCGCTCTTCTAAATATTATTTACTTGTTGTAAAGCCTACGTAACTAATATCTACTTCTACAACTTTATTGTTATTAAGAACAAATGATGTTGCTAAACCATCTTTATTTGGTTTATAAACGTAAATACCGCTACCTTTAACATTATTGTTGCCTTTTATTTTTTTCAAATCTTTACCATAAGCTTTTTTAAGTTGACTGTACGTTAAATCGCCTTTAACTATAAATTGTAATTTATTCGCTTTTTTGCCATTGCTTGTTACGCCAGTAAATTTCTGATTATACTTTTCTTTTACAGTTGTGCTATTTGTTTTAGCAAGTTTGATACCATTAAATTTAATGTTGTCGTGTTTGATTGCGTTAATAAAGTTCTTGTCTGTTAAGAATTTAGCGTCTTTATCAACGTAACCATTATAAGAGTAGTAATACCCTTTAATTCGCGTTGCTGCATGGGCAGTATCTTGTACTGGTAATACAGCGCTACTCACTCCTAAAAGTGTTCCAAATGCTAATGTTGTTGAGGCAATAGTTTTAACTACTTTATTCATGTTAGTCCTTCTTTCTATATTAGAATTACACTTCATTTATATTATCGCACAATACATACAAACATTCACTGTACTTAAGATCTATTTATCAAAAATTTTAGTAAACAAAATTTAATATTATAAAATTGTGTAAATACTATCTATTTTATGAAGTTTTATTATAATAAGATAAAGAAATGAATTAAGGACGGAGGATACACCTTGAAAAAAGTATTGGCAGGTATCGTCATTTTATTACCTGTTGTTGCTTTAGGTTTTTCAATATTCTTTGCAGCAACTGGTACTAAACAATCAAATTCAAGTGATGATCATAAAACTGAGAAGCATGATAAAAAAGAGAAGAAAGATAAAACGAAAGAAGAACAAACTGATGAGCAATCTACTACATCTAATAATGGAGAAAATGCACAATCAGAACCAACGTCAAACAACACTGTAAACACGCAACAAAGTTATTCTACACAACAAAATAACTCGACAACTCGAACACAAGAATCTAAAACAAAAGAAAGCAGTTCAAGACAAAAGAGTTCAGAAAGTGCTACTTCAGAAAAAAATACTAAAGAAACTCAAACAACACAACAACCAAGTACACAACAACCTTCTACGCAACAGCCATCAACATCACAACCTAGCACACAGAATAAAACGACAACTAACAATAGTTCAACACAAAGTTCAAGTAGTTCTGGTAGTTCAAGTGATTCTAAAGATAAAAATTAAACATAGTAACAATAAATATATAGCACATAAAAAGCATTCTAGCCCATTTATAAGGTTAGAATGCTTTTTATAGTACAAATATCGTTTCCGTAACTACTCAGTTACTTTACTTTCAGCCACGCGTTTAGAAATTTTACGCATAATTGGATCTAAGACTGGTTTGACTAAGATGCCTAAAATAAAGAATCCTAGTCCAAATAGTATTAAGATAATCATTTTCGTAATTAAAATTTCTGGTACAATGCCACCTACCGTTTCACGTAAGGAATCTATCACATACGTGAATGGTAAATATGGTGAAATCGTTTGGAAGAACTTAGGTGCAGTTACAACTGGGAATGTTCCTCCACCACCAGCAATTTGTAATACTAGTAAAATGATTGCAATAGCTTTACCTGGGTTTCCAAGTAATGACACGCATGTGTACACAATCGTATTAAAGACAATAGCACCACACAGTGCGATTAAGATAAACAATGTCGGCGATTCAACCTGCGCTTTCAAAATAACCAAGTCACCAATCGTTACAATCAATGCTTGAATGATACCCATCATTATAAAGAAAGCACCTTTACCTAAATAAATTTGACGTTTCGTTAACTCATCTTCCAAGGCTTCATGTTTATTATCTACAGACAATAAACTTACTAGTAATAATGCCCCTACCCATATAGATAATGACGTATAGAATGGTGTCATACCTGAACCATAATCTTTAACTGGGAAGACATCTACTTGTTTCTTATGAATAGGATTCGCAACCACGTCGGCTTGTTTCTTCAAGTCATTCTTCAACGCATCAATCACTTTATCTACCGCATCATCTTCATCTAATTTTTTAAATATTTTATTCGCTTTGTTTAAATCTTTTTCAATATCTGGCAAACGGTTTTCAGAGAAATTAGCTACGTTTGCTAACGCTTCTTTCGCACGTGGTTGATTTTGATTTAATAAATCAACGGCATTGTCATACTTATTGAACAATGTCGGTAAGTTCGTATTTACTGTTGCTGTAGCATTCGCAAGTTGTTGCTCTAAATCTGGCAAATCATTACGAACAAAGTCAGCTGCATTCGCTACGTCTTTTTTCACTGTAGGGAAATATTTCTGAGCAGTTTGCATAGCATTAATATAGGTTTGTTCTAAAGCAGGTAATTCGCTTTGAATGTTAGCTATACGATTCTGTCCATCTGTAACTATATCCTGACCAGCAATGATAACACGATTAATCGTATTTAATTTAGATTGAACGTCTGATAACGTATTCTGACCTTTGCTTAATTCTTGTGTAATTTGATTAGATACAACTAACAAACGATTGTTTAAGTCGTTTTTAATGAAATCACGATAGTTACCTAACGCTTTATTTAAATCTGGTAACGAACGCAATACGTTAACTGCTTCTGCTTTACCTGAACTACCATTTTTTAGTGCATCAATGAGTTGATTCGTTGAACGTAATGAATCGCTGATACGATTATTGGCACTCTCAACTTGTTTAATTTGCGACGATAAATCGACATGTTCTCTTTTTTCTAATTCTTTTAATACGTCTATCAATTGTTGATTACTTTTCGAGCTATTTTCAAGACGTGTTTTTAAATTACGTAACATGTCATTAAATTCAGTCGGTCGATTAGAACCAATAACACCATAAGATATATCTTTCAAGGCTTTAATGTCTGACTGTGTTGCTTTCGTTTGATTATCAGAATTACTTGAAAGTGTTAATAATGC
Source organism: Staphylococcus sp. AtHG25 (assembly GCF_003217445.1). Taxonomy (NCBI): domain Bacteria; kingdom Bacillati; phylum Bacillota; class Bacilli; order Caryophanales; family Staphylococcaceae; genus Staphylococcus; species Staphylococcus sp. AtHG25. The sequence continues at coordinate 103,312 of NZ_QJSN01000001.1, forward strand.
TTCTGCAAGCGCACTATTCATAGACTTCACGTCATTGTTTGAGACAATTTGATTATCATTCACAGTGTCCTGGCTACTATCTGTGCTCAACTTCTGAATTTGATATTGAGGAAGTCCCGACGTACTTTGTTGACGCAATGCACTATTGGCTTGGTTATTTACTTCTTGAGCACGCCCTGCCGCTTCTTGATAATCACCTACGCGTTGCTGAGCAGATGTAAGATAACCTTGTGCATCATTTAAACGCGTATTCGCTAAATCAAGCCCCTCACTAGCAATATCCACGCCTCTATTAATCTTAGGAAATTGTGCCGGTATATCATTAGAAGCTACATCTAATAGTTTCTCAATGTTCGGCATATATTCATTAAGTGCTAAGATGAGTTTTGCCTTTTCGTTAAGTGACGGAATGGCTGCATTCACATCATTAAGCTTTTGTTGGGCGTCTAAAATATCGCCTTTGTAACTACCTAATGCACGGAATTGATTTGCATATTTATCAAGATCATCCTGATGATCATTCAAATATTCAATACGATCCGCAATTTTATTGATTTGTGGTAATGAGTCATGTGCCGCATAAACTGCATTTTTTATTTTATTAATTGTAGGTACTTCATCTTCAAGTTGAATACCCACTTTGTTCGCTTCTTGTAGTAACGCTTTCGTGACGGTTTCGTTGAACTGTTTATTTGCTTCGTCAACGATGACCGTTGACCCTGTATCGGTCATTTTCGGTGCGACGGCATTGATTTTTTGATTAACTTTATATTCGATATCGGCTTTTTGTGGTTTCTTTCTTAATGTGCCAGTAATTTGATGCGAGAATTCTTTAGGTATGTATATGCCAGCATAATATTTACCCATTTTAATTTCATGGTCTGCCTTTTCCCGGCTAACGAATTGCCAATCAAATTTATCGTTTTTCTTAAGATTGTCTTCTAATGTATTACCAACATTAATTTTCTTGCCACGAACTTTGTCACCCTTGTCCTCGTTCACAACGGCAACCTTGATATGACCTGTATGGCTATAAGGATCCCACATAGCCCATAAGTTGAACCAAGCATAGAAAGACGGTAATATCGCAAGTCCTGTTAGTATAACCCAAACTGCTGGCGTCTTAGCAACTCGCTTCAAGTCCGTTATAAATAATTTTAGTGCGTTTTTCATTTTCACACTCCTAAAAATGAAATATTAAGATTTTATCTCAAAATGATATTAAGTATTGTTTTTTTCTTTATAGAGTTAGTATAATACTTTTATTGAGCAAAGTAATAATTAGTTGATACTTATCAACTAAAAATCATAATAAATATTATATCAAATTCTGATATATTCGCATACCACCATAGTTAATTTGATAGGAGGAAAAGAGCGTAATGTCGAAGCATAAATTCATGATTTACTTTTTAACAACAACGCTTGTATTGCCAACATTTACGACTAGCATTGCACATGCTGAAGACACAAACGAAGATACTAAGATGAAATCATCTAGCACACAAGAAGAACAGACTGATCATAATGAAGATGTAAATGACAATAATACTAATGAACCATCTCAACCAGACGATACTCAGTCCGATAACACATCTTCTGAAGCACCTACTAAGGAAGATTCGAAGAACAAGATAAAACGAGAAAAGTCTAAGTCATCAAATACGTCATCAGAGGAGAAAGATGATGACAACACAAGCGTATCTCGCAGTCATCAAAAGCGTGATAAAGATACAAATAACACTTACCGTACACCCCTTTCTCCAATCTTTGACGCAACTCATTCTAGTGGTTTACCTGCTTCTAACTTTTTAAATCCTGATTTATATCAAAACGGATTTAGCCTAACTCATTTAATTGCATCATTATTTAATTTCGATAGTGATATTTCAGATTATGAGCAACCCGCAAGCACTAATGAAACAGATGATGACACGCATTCTACAAATGAGCAAGATACTGATTCACAAGACCAAGATCAAACAGAACGTAGTGCTTCATCTTCTGACACAACGGATCGCGAACATGATGACATACAGCAAAGTAGTGAGCAAGCTAACCAATCAGATAAGACTTCACGACAAGATGAGATAGATACAAAACAACAATCAACTGCCAATCAAGATAAGGACGATGCAAGTGTTAGTAAAGCGTTAGATGCTATTGATGATTTCGTCTCAGATGAAACAGATGATGATAAAGATAATCAAGGAAGTAATAATACAGATACCACTAATCATCAATCAGATAATGACGACACAAGCACTGACTCAAAAAATGATTCTAGTAAAACATCATCTTCTGATAGTAATAGTCTATCTGAATCTGCCTTAGACACTGTGCTCGATAAGTATAGTGAAGATGCTAAAAAGACGCATCAAGATTTCGAATCATCTAAAAAGGATAACGAAACAAACACATCTAAGGGTAAAAAAACAAAAAACAACACGACTAAAGCAAGTAACCCTCAGTTGCCAACTAAGAAGGAGCTTGAACATAAAACTACACCTGCACAGTCATTTGAAGATGACTTTAAGCAAAGTAATACGCGTTCAACTAGTTTGTTCCAAACATTACCTCAACTTAATGGTAGTGACGTAACGGATGGCGATATAACAGTTGTTGAAAATAAAGGTACGCGTGACTTTATTAAGTCTATCGCTAAAGATGCACATAAGATTGGTCAAGATAAAGATCTTTATGCCTCAGTTATGATTGCTCAAGCTATTCTTGAATCTAGTTCAGGAAACAGTACCTTAGCACAAGCACCTAATTATAATTTATTTGGTATTAAAGGTAGTTATAAAGGACAATCTGTAAACTTTAATACGCTAGAAGCTGGTAGTGACAACAGTATGTTTAGTATTAATGCTGGGTTCCGTAAATATCCAAGTACTAAAGCATCATTGGAAGATTATGCTGATTTAATTAAAAATGGTATCGACGGTAATCCAACAATTTATAAACCTACTTGGAAGCATGAAGCTATAGATTATCGTGATGCGACACGACATTTAAGCCGTACGTATGCTACAGACCCTAACTATGCTACTAAATTAAATAGCTTAATCAAACACTATCACTTAACTGATTTTGATAAGAAAAAAATGCCAGATTTAGATCAATATACTAAACAAACATCTAGTGGAGAAGATACTTCAGGTAGTGAGTTTAAATCATTTGAAATCACAGATTCGTCATCACCTTATCCTCAAGGTCAATGTACATGGTATGTATACGAACGTGTTCAACAATTTAGTAAGAAAGTAGGTAGCGACTGGGGAGATGCCCATAACTGGGATAATCGTGCAGAACGTGATAACTATGATGTCAGTCAAACACCTTCTACACATAGCGCAGTCGTCTTTGAAGCAGGACAAGCTGGTGCGCATGATGTATATGGTCATGTTGCCTTTGTTGAAAAGGTAAATAAAGATGGCTCTATCGTCATCTCAGAATCTAATGTCAAAGGTTTAGGCATCGTGTCATATCGCACAATTGATGCTAGCACAGCTGAAACCTTACACTATATTCAGCCTAAATAATGCTGATGTGAGTTAAATAAGATAACATATAAAAAGGTGGTGCACCCGATTTGGGTGAACCACCTTTTTAATTCATCTATTATGAATAAATTAATACTTGAGTGATAAGCATGCCACCACCGAAGATGAATACGAAGGCAACGACTGGCCATACGAATTTCAACCAGTGAGAGTACTTCATGTCTAACATTTGTAATGTTGCCATTATCAATCCTGTTGGTGCTAAGAATAACATTGCATATTGACCAAATTGATATGCTGTTACGATAACAAATCTAGGAATACCTACTGTATCAGCAAGTGGTGCAAAGATTGGCATTGCAAGCACTGCTAAACCAGAAGATGATGGAATAATGAAACCTAGGAAGAAGAAGATAATCAACAATATTACAATGAAGATCGGTCCACTTACACCTTGTACAAGTGATGAACTGAAGTTCAAGATTGTATCTGAGATTAATCCATCATTCATAATCATATTGATACCACGTGCCAAACCAATGATTAGTGATACCCCTACCAAACTTGATGCACCTTCTACAAATGCATCTACGACCACTTTCTCGCCAAGTCCATCTTTACCTAATGCTACCATTAACATGATTACAATTGTAAATGCTAGGAACATTGAGGCCATGATTGGGAACCACCAACCTTGTGTCATAACGCCCCATACCATGATTGGGAATGGTAAGTTGAATAAAATTAAAATGATTTTTTTGCGTAGTGTAAAAGGTTTTTCTCCGCCATCATCGTTAATAACTGACCATTGATTTTCAAATTTAGTTTTATCTTCATATGTGTAAGATGCTTTAGGATCTTTTTTAATTTTTTTAGCGTACCAGTATAAATAACCTACTGTGAAAATTGTTGCCACAATTAAGCCAGCAATTCTCCAATATAAACCATCTACGAATGTTGTACCTGCTGCATTTGATGCGATAACAACTGAGAATGGGTTAACTGTTGAGAATGTACTACCTACAGAACTTGCTAGGAAGATTGCCCCAACACAGATAATTGAATCATATCCCATGGCAATAAAGATGGGTACGAGTATTGGATAAAATGCTACCGCTTCTTCCTCAATACCACAAAGCGTACCACCTAGTACCATTAATACTGACACCATGAATACAAGTAAAAATTCATGACCTTTAGTTTTTTTAGTAAGTGCTAAAAGTCCTGATTCAAATGAACCACTCTTTTGTACAACACCAATGAGTCCACCTAATACTAAAATAAATACCATTACATCGACTGCTTCAATTGTACCGTTAACCATGCTTGATGTAATTTGATCTGGTCCAGCAGGTTTTTGTTCTAATCGTTCGTATGTTCCAGGAATTGAGATAGGTTTATTGATGGCACCTGATTTAAATTGGTCTACATCAATTTTCACACCTAATTTATCTAATTGTTCTTGTGTTCCAGGGACTGTTTTTGATTTATTATGAGCATCGACAATTTTAAATTCATGAGCACCGCCATCATAGGATAACTTAGAGTATGCACCAGCCGGTATCATCCACGTTGCCATAACAGCGATTACAGTTAAAATAAATAAAATTGTAAATGCGCCAGGCATCTTAAGCGAGAATCGTTTTTTTCGTCCTTTGCCAGTGCTATTAGTAACTTCGTTAGTGTGTGTCATGCTTTTCAACCCCTTCAAGTATTTTTTTATCTATGAAAATGCTATACACATTTAAAACGTATACTTTGTGAAAATTTGTTAATTAAGCAACTTTGTGAAAAATTTCTCAATTTCTTTTTCCACTATTAGTGTATGTCTAATGCACTTTACAATCAATATGAATATTAAATAAAGTGTAAATATTTTAGATTATTCCATAATTATTTCACATAACTTTACCAATAATTTCTCAAAACTCACTTGCTATTTCCTAAGAATTGTGCAAGCGCTTTCCTAACCGATGTTGAGTCTCTTTTTCAAAAAACAGGCGTAGATAACATAAGTAAGTAATGATTACTCAGTTATCCACGCTTTAAGTTTGTATTTTTTGTATTTAATGTTTAGTGTTTTGTTGTTTACGACGACCTAACCCTATTAAAGTGCCCCCAGCAATCACTAATAACACTGTTACTGGTAGCCAAGACTTTTTAACTACTTCTCCAGTATTTGGTAAAGATAGATTCCCTTCATCATCAAATAAGCCACTTAAAAATCCATCATCATCGCCTAATTGTCCCAATGATAATCCTTGTACAGGATTAGGAATATCTTCAATATTGTCTAACAGACTTCCTCCTGAATTAAGACCATCTAATAGACCACCACCAGTTAGTCCATCTAGTAAATGAGACCCTTGATTAAGAAGATTAGAACTTGATGTACTACCATTAATGCGATCAAATAGTGAAGGTCTATTGGTAATAGGATCTAAGATATAATTCAAATTATTTTTTGCAGTGTCGAGTTTATTTTGCAACTGTAATAAATCACGACCTGTACCGTTTAATGCATTTTTCACTAAATCTAACGCATCAGCTTTATCCGTTTGAGCTCTAGCAATAAGATCTGCCAACGCCTTCGCTTGTGTTTGATTTAACTTTGTAGCTAATAACGTTTCAATGGTTTGTTTAGGGTCTGACGATTTATCTAGTACGTCTTTAAGAATATCATCAGCTGTTACTGACTGATTTGCATTAATTTTTTGCTTCACTTGATTTACTAATTCTGAACTAGATAAATTCTCTTTAGCAAGCTGTTTAGCTATTTGTGATGCCTCATTATTTCCTAAACGTGTTGAAAGCAATGTTTTGATTAAAGCCTCTTTATCAGGTGCTTGATCAAACATGGATGCCAAAATATCATCACTTGTTGTCGTTTTGAGGTTGTCAATATGTTTCATCATTTGATCTGTTATTTGCTTATCTGACTGACCGTTAGTTTTAATCTGCTTGGCTATCTTTTGAGCTTCGTTTTTACTAAAGACACTTCCTAAGATTTGTTCGACTGTTGCTTGCTTATTTGAAGATTGTTCTAAGCGGCCACTTATTTCATCTCGGTTCGCTTTAACATTTTGTCGAACATTTCTAATATCTTTTTCAATATTTTGCTTTTGCTCATTAGTTAAACTGTTGTTTTGTTTTACTTGTTGTTCTAACTGTCTCAATTGCTCAAGTTTATGGTCACTATAACGTTTCGATGTGTTATTTTGTTTATTTTCAACTTTTGTAATGGCTTGATCAATTTTTTGATTAGCAGATAATTCGTCAGTTAATGCATCAATATGACCCTCTTTTGAATCAATCTTGTTTGACTTATGGCTGATCTCATCTTTATCTATCTGTTTGATACCACTTAGAATACTTTTATCTGATGCAGTATTAGTATTATCTTTTGAATGCGATTCTGTTGAATTGTCATCTTGAATGGATGAGTCAGTTTGATCTCGAATATCTTCTACAGATGAATGTGCACTTTCTTTAGTTGATTCTATGTCATTTTTAACATTATCCATTTCATCCAATATTGAGGTATCATCATTTTCTTCATTCATGTGATTCGTAATGTCTTGAGAAGATACTGATTGTCCACTACTTATTTGGCTATTTTCACTATTATTTGTGGAACCTTGTTCCGACTTCATATCTTCACTTTGTTGATGGGTATCAACCTTTTCAGATAGAGAATCTAAATCGGCTATTATTTTATCTAATTCATCTAGCTTATCTTCTTCATTCGTTGATGATTGCTCAGCAGTTGAGAGTGAAGATTCATTAGAAGTGCTTGCTTTTTCACCAGTTTCTCTAGCACTTTCCTCATTTGATATACGGTCTTCTTCCTGTGCATCCCTTAAAATTTGATCAATTTCAGACTGATTACGTGCATCTTCAATATCTTCTTTATAACTCTTAATATCAGTGGCTTGTAGGTACTTCAAACGGTCAATTTTTGTTTTCGCTTTATCTATCGCTTTATCAAGTTTATTTTGAACAGATGTCATTTCACTTGAAACGTTGTCGATGCGGTCATTTGATTGTGCAAATCCATCTTTGGTAAATCCATAACCCACTAATGTTCCACTCATTAACAACACTGAACATGACACTTTTAAATACGAATTAAATTTAGAATGTTGTCTAAGCTTCTTCACGCATATCACCCTTTTTATTAATATTCCACTTCATTATATAACATTTAATTTAAAACTTATACTTCTGTTTTTTGAAAATTAATTAAAGGTTCCAAACATTGACCAGTCATAGATTTTTATAATTTTATACGTTTAGTGTTGATTTTTTTAGTATCTGTAACCTTAACAGAGTATTGGTATGCATTAGTTAAATCAATAAGAGATAAGAATTTATTATGACCAGCACCTGTATCAATATCTAGTATATTTTTCTTTTTATATAATTCATCGTTTTTTAACCCATAGCGATAATTAGGAATATGTCCATGTATCAAATATTTATTTTTAGGGATGTTTCTATTTAAATTATGGTTATAATGACCAGTAGTATATTCCTTAATCTGTTTATTTAAAGGTTTAGACGTATCTATACCAGCATGCGCAAATATGTAATTATCTATGACCTCGATTGTCGACAATTCTCTTAAAAATTTGTGCCAGCGTTTGATTTTTTTATCTTTACTTTCTAACCAACGCATCTCATGATTGCCAGCCAAGGCAAGTGCACCTCGACGTTTTAAGCGTTTCACTAACTTCAAAGTCCCAAATGAATCGGGTCCATTATTAACATAATCTCCCATTAAAACGAGTTGATCTTTCCTCACATTAAAATTAACTGCCTTTAAAAGAGTGACGAGTGCCTTCCGATGACCGTGTATATCAGAAACCACAAGTATCCTTTCTTTCATACTTCCTTCTCTCCTAACCTACGACTTATTGCATATTAATATAAATCCACTGTTTAACTAACTTTAAACAAATTATTAACGTATCCTCAAAATTCTTTATTTATTATAGAAAATAGTATAAACAAAATATATATTTTGGGGAAATCAATTTATGAATACAAAGCAATTACTCATCTTTAAACATTTCGTTGAGGCACAAAACGAAAACGCCGTCGCTGAAAAACTTGGTATCACACAACCAACGGTAACTTTTCATTTGAAAAACTTAAGCAAAGAATGTGGATTACCTCTATATTTCAAAAAAGGTAAACATTTCAACCTTACTGAAGCTGGTGAATTACTCTATCGGAATGCGAATAAAATGCTTAATTTAATAGAAGAAACAACAGATATGATGGAAGATTTCAAACAATCTAAACGAGGAACTTTAAGAATTGGTGCGAGTCACGCTCCAATCTATAGCATTTTACCGTCAACATTTAAAAACTATATGCATGAACATCCAAATATAGATATTAACTTAACAGTAGATACTGCGCCAATTATTATCGAGAAAGTTAAAAACCGTAAGATTGATATTGCTGTCATAGCTGAAAAAGGTTTTAACGAGGGTGAACTACAAGTCAAACGTCTTCATGAAAATCCATTAGTGCTTGCTATGGACAAACGTCACCCACTTGCTCAAAAAGATCATCTTACTTTAGAAGATATTAGTAGTTACCGTTTTATCATTCATAATAGCGGAGCAACTCGAGACAGTATAGACGAATGGCGTAACAAGAACTTTATCAACTTAGACGTTCACATGGAAACCAATAGTATTAGCAGTATCCTTACAACAATAAAAGATTCAAATTACTTAAGTTTAGTCAGCAAAAATGCTATGAGTCATCATCCAAGCATTATTAGTAAGACTTTGCCTAATGCCCCAACCACAAGTTACATCTCACTCATATACCGTAATGATAGACATCTCACTTCTATTATCCAAGATTTCATCACATTAATATATAACACTAAATAGTTCCTGCAAATTTGAGCAATCACGTTGATTAAATATTTATTAACATGATTGCTCTTTAATACTATCCGCCCTTCTACAGTTGCTTTCTGTTTCTTTTCTCAAAATAATTCAAATACGTATAGTTTGAAAAGTCAGTTTTATTATTACCTTTATAAAATATTAAGAATGTATAAATTTTGTTAATAAACATTCCGAAAAGTTATAACAATTTTACAATATATTAATAAATCGCTATAAAAAAATACGCTTACATAATATAATAAATTTGAAAGAAAGATATACATATTAATCAATTTGCTATTTGTACTTTTTTGATTAGGAGGTACGGTTAATGCTCGTTCTTTCCATCATTTTATTACTTTTAGGTCTAATTTTAATCGGTATTAGTAGATTTGTTGCATACCAACGTGATATTGACCTCAGAGAAAAAATTTATATTCCTGGCGTAATTTTTGTCTTAATAGGCGCATTACTTCTCCTGTTTTATTTAATGAACTAACTACATCGCAAGTCTACATACCAAATTATTTTCAGGTATACCATCATCACGAGGTTACCTGTTTTCTTATATATCCCCTTAATACACGCTATTTTCACCAACAATTTTTCCAAAGTGTTGCATTTTCCAACGACGTAAAACTTTTAATGGTACCGAACGTGGGTATAACTTGTTACATTATCAAATGTAACATTTTAAATATGCTTAATTTAAGGTATCGATTTAATGTAATTGCTCACAAATCATCAACACATTACCCATACTTTAAGCGATATAAATTAATGAAATAGGGGGAAATGTCTTGGCAAAGCTATTATACAAACTAGGAAAATTTATAGCTAAGAACAAATGGCTAAGTGTTATAGGATGGCTTGTTATACTAGGTGTCATTATCACGCCATTAATAATAAACTCACCGAAGTTTGACAGTGACATCACTATGAACGGCCTTAAGTCATTAGACACAAACGATAAAATTAGTAAAGAATTTCATCAGGACAGTGAGAAAGCCTCGATGAAAATAGTCTTCCATTCTAATAAGAATGATGGACTCAATAATAAAGATACGAAGAAAGATATTGAAGATGCTTTAGACAATATCAGACAAAATGATGATTATATCCAAAATATCTCTAATCCATATGACAGTGGACAAGTTAACGATGAAGGCGATACCGCTATCGCTAACGTAAGTTATGTAGTTCCACAAACTGGATTAAAAGATTCTTCTAAACATATCATCGACAAAGAATTAAAAGATGTAACTGACAACCACAATGTGCAAATTGAAAAAACTCAAGGTGGCGCTATGAATGCTGAACCTGGTGGTACATCAGAAATTGTCGGTATTGTCGTAGCATTCGTAGTCTTACTTATTACCTTTGGTTCACTTATCGCAGCTGGTATGCCAATTATTAGTGCAATCATCGGTTTAGGTTCAAGTGTTGGTATCATCGCATTATTAACATATATCTTTGATATTCCAAACTTCACTCTTACACTAGCTGTAATGATAGGTTTAGCTGTTGGTATTGACTACTCACTCTTTATTCTATTTAGATTTAAAGAACTTAAGAAAAAAGGTGTCGATACTGTAGAAGCTATCGCAACAGCAGTGGGTACAGCAGGTAGTGCTGTAATATTCGCTGGTCTTACAGTTATGATTGCTGTTTGTGGTTTATCACTTGTAGGAATCGACTTCTTAGCGGTTATGGGATTCGCTTCAGCGATTAGTGTGTTATTTGCGGTATTAGCAGCATTAACACTATTACCTGCCCTAATCAGTATCTTCCATAAAAGTATTAAAATTAAAGATAAACCATCTAAAAGTAAAGACCCTAAAGATCATCCTTGGGCAAAATTTATTGTTGGTAAGCCAGTTATCGCTGTTATTGTAAGTTTAATTATTTTAATTTTAGCTGCTATACCAGTCAGTGGCATGCGTTTAGGTATTCCAGATGATAGTTTAAAACCAACTGACTCATCAGAATACAAAGCCTATAAATTAATCTCAGATAATTTTGGCGAAGGTTATAACGGACAAATTGTCATGTTAGTAAATACAAAAGATGGTGGAAGTAAAAGCACTATCGAACGTGACTTAAATAATATGCGTAGTGATTTAGAAGACATTGATAATGTTGATACAGTTTCAAAAGCACAACTAACTGACAACAACAATTACGCATTATTCACAATCATTCCTGAAAAAGGACCGAACTCACAGTCAACAGAAAATCTAGTATATGATTTACGTGATTATCATAGCCAAGCGCAAGAAAAATATGACTATGACACTGAAATTTCAGGACAAAGTGTTATTAACATCGATATGTCAGAAAAACTAAACAACGCTATTCCAGTATTTGCAGGCGTTATCGTTGTATTAGCATTCTTCTTATTAATGATTGTGTTCCGTTCAATCTTAGTTCCATTAAAAGCAGTACTAGGCTTTATTCTTTCATTAATGGCTACATTAGGTTTCACAACATTAGTCATTCAACATGGCTTTATGGGTAGCTTATTTGGTATTGAAAACACAGGACCATTACTTGCATTCCTTCCAGTAATCACAATTGGATTGTTATTCGGACTTGCCATCGACTACGAGCTCTTCTTAATGACACGTGTACATGAAGAATACAGTAAGACTGGCGACAATGATCATTCAATCCGTGTAGGTATCAAAGAAAGTGGACCTGTTATCGTAGCTGCTGCACTTATTATGTTCAGTGTATTCATCGCATTCGTCTTCCAAGATGACAGTGCAATTAAGTCAATGGGTATCGCATTAGGTTTCGGTGTGTTATTCGACGCATTCGTCGTACGTATGACATTAATTCCAGCATTGACGAAACTCTTTGGTAAAGCTTCATGGTACCTTCCTAAATGGTTAGGTGCAGTATTGCCAAACGTTGACGTTGAAGGTAAAGCTTTAGAAGAAGATAATCATCACGACACATATTCTGAAAAAGGTCATGTCAACGATAAAAATAATGAATACGCTAGACAAGACAAAGATAACTATGTTTATCAAAATGACAAACGTAACCACAATCGCAATTATAATGACGAAGATTATAACCGTTCTGTGCATTTAGATAATCATCATCGCCAACATCATTATGATAATCAACGTGATGATATCGACTATGAATCACTTTATACTCAAGATGGCGACCATACTTATCATGATGAACGTAATTATAATGATCGACACTATCAAGACAATTACGATAGAAACGATGATTATAGTCATAACAATCATGATCAACAAAATGATAACCATGATTATCATGATGCAAATTTCGATAAAACAACAAACTTATACAAAGAATTAACTGATAGCAATATTGATCAAGATGTATTATTCAAAGCATTAATGTTATACGCTCGTGAAAACAACAAAGGTGTTTACGATAGATATAACCGATCATCTCAACATCGTCATGATGACGAACTTAGAAACTAATTTTAAAAAGGAGGAAACACGTTATGTTAAAACGACGTAGTTCGAAATTCTTAGGACTACTAGCCACACTAGCCTTAGCCATAGTGCTAAGTGCTTGTGGTAATAGTGGTAGCGGTAGTGGTTCATCAGACGATAGTCAAACATCACTTGGTAATAAAGAAATCGAAATACCTTATATCGCGAGTGATAATTCAACACCACGTTCACTAGTTATAGCAGAAGTATTGAAAAAAGCAGGTTATGATGTAACAACTACACCAGTAACAGCAAGTGGCCCGTTATATGCTACTGTATCAGAGAACTCTGATTCATTCCATGCATCAGGTATCTTCCCTACTACTGATAAAAGTTACTACGATAAGTTCAAAAGTAAATTAACAATTTATGATGATAAACATTTAATTGATAACGCAAAAGTAGGTTTAGCCGTACCTAAGTACGTGCAAGATGTCGACTCAATTAGTGACTTAAAAAACAGTGACTTCGGAAAATCTGTAGATTGGACAATTCAAGGCACAGACGCACGTAATGGCGTTATGCAAGAAACTAAAGATGAACTTGATAGTGACAACTTGGATAAATATAGCTTGAAAGAAAGTTCTGACCAAGACCAATTCAAGAAAATTCAATCTGCTTTTAAACAACAAGAACCTATCGTCTTCACATCAATGGAACCTAGTTGGTTCTCTAAAGAATTAGACGTTAAAATGTTGAAAGATCCTGACAACATTTATGGTAATAATAATCAACATATTGACTTAGTATTTAACAAAAACTTTAAAGAGGCACATCCAGCTGCATACACAATTGCAACACGTATGGCAGATGATTGGAGTAAATCTGACGAAGACAAATTAGCTAAAAAAATCTTTGTTGATAACAAAAATCCAGAACAAGTAGCTAAAGACTATGTGGATGATAATGATAATAAAGTAGATGAATGGTTAGAAGGTATTGAGACTAACTAATTACAAAGTTAAGATAGACAAATAAAGAATATGCTCGTTTGGTGTAGCATATTTAAAACTCATAATGCAAATTTACAATAGCAAACCAAGTTGAGAAGGCGCTTAAGACAAACTCTTCTCAATCGTAGCTATATTGCGAGGGAGTGAAACTAAACTCAGTTTCGCTCCTACTTTTTTATATCGCTCTTATAGTATTAAACGTTTCAAATAACTTATTTACTCTTTTTTTATAAACAAATTTAAACGTAGTATCAGTTGTTATGTTTGGAAAAATCAACTTTATTGTGATAAATTACTCTTATTACGTCAGGCTATCTGACTAGATTAAATAAATAGGAGAATCAGATAATGCCGTCAGCAAATCAAAAGCGTATGATTAAACATATTCATGAAACTGTATTTATACTTTTACATGATTATCATTTTGATGAAATCACCGTACAAAAAATATGTGATATTGCAGAAATCAACCGCAGTACGTTCTACAGATACTTCCAAGATAAATATGAATTACTCTACACTTTACCTGACTTTATTACACAACAAATTATAGCTAAAGGTGACACATCAGCAGACATTACAACCCCTGAATCATTTGAAGACTTTATCTATTACATTGGTAATAATAAAAAGATTTTCAAACATCTATTAGTTTCGTCTCGACAGTCAGATGTATTTAGAAGTTTAACGAATGTGAGTCGCGAATTGATGTTAAATAACTCAACTCGTAAGCGTGACCTCTTAGCGCAAAAGATTAGAGAAAGTAAACATCCTGAAATTGTAGCTGATTTTTACAGTAGTGGCGTAATAGAAGTACTACGACGTTGGGTAGAAAATGACTATAACTATACAGTTGAAGAAGTGTTTGAAACATTAAATAATGTGCTTGAAACGTCATTATATTGTTATGATAAATAAAAGCAATCTCACATAAATTAAGAGTGAGATTGCTTTTTTGTCATTTGCGTTTTTTAACGTCTACTGTCTTGTAAACCATAAAAATACTATTAGCTATGATTAATAATGCTAGAATGACCATTGGCCAAATACCTATATTAATCATATTAAATATAATGAGTACTATCATTAAAATAAGATTTAATGCGTTTGAAATCATTAATGATTTATCCACTGAAACCACCTCTTATTACGTTATAACCTAATTCACTAAATTTAATTAGAAATTGGTTACCTCAATTAATATTTCCTACGTGTCATGCATAGTGCAATCATAATAGCGATAATACCAATCATAGCTATAATGTTAAATTGTACTGTGAAACTTGAAATCGTATTTAAGACAATGCTTAGAATAGGTGCAATCGCAGTACCTAAGAATAAAATAAATGTGTTTACTGATAAGAAGAACCCTTGGTTACCTCGAACAGTTAAGCCTACTTTAGAAATTGTTGATGGAATTGCGAAGGCGATACCACTTACAAATAGCACACTCCAAATAATTAGTAACACGATGTTTGTTGTTACAGACATTAAGATCAGTGCTACTGTACTCACAATTAATGCACTTAAAATAAGATTTTTAACACCTATGCGATCACTGATTCGTCCTGCAATTAGAGACAACAACATACCAATAATACCAAACAGTTTAGCATTAATCGCAGTTGTTTCATCCCCACCAATTGTATCGGAAGTGACGTAATGATTAAACACTGTATACATACTAATAAACATCGTCAACAATGTTAGCGACACCCCATAGCATAAGAGCACGGATTTATTCGTTTTAAAATCACTAAAATTATTAAAGAATTTAAGTAATTGTATGTTGGGGTTCTTCACAGGACTTTCAGGAATTTGTCTATGAATAACGAAGGCTAAGATGATATATAGCACCGTTAAAGTGAAATAAACCATATGCCAATTTGAAAAACCTACTATGATCTCACTTAAATTTTGACCAATAATCCCTGATAACATGAAACTCGTACTGATGAAACTAATCGCAGTCATACGTTTGACCGGTGAATAAGTTTCTGTCACGTATGTGATAGATACTGGTGAAAAGGCAGCAGCAAATATACCTTGTATCGCTCTTAAAACGATCAGTATTGCGAAAGAATGTACAAAACCTATAACCATACAAATCATTACAAGCCCACAAATTCCAAATAACATGGTGCGAATTCTCCCATATTTTTCTGAAATAGTCCCATAAAACAAACAACTTACTGAATATGTAACGGAAAATGCAACACCATTTAAAGTTGCAACTGATTGTGGAATTTTAAAGTCTTTAGCAAACTCTGCAGTTAATGGAATTGCCGTATATAAACTGCTCATTACTATAATTCCTGCAATAAAGAATATGGTTGTTATTTTGTTATAATTCATTGTTTTTTGGATAGACATTTGCTTCTCCCTTCTTTCTATTTTCTACAACATTCCTATTATGACACTTTCACTTATTTTTCAAAAGACTATTTGGAATTGACAAAATACTTTTAAAGTTCTTTCATTTAAAAATCACATATTCGCTTTTTAAAATAAAAATCTCTAATTCGAAACATTTCTATTGACTAATCCTAAAATAAGGACTACAATTCTAGTATAAAATTTATACCAATGGAGGTGACGTGTTGAAAATAGAATTAGGATTGACTTCATTTGCAGATAATGGTGATATGGTTATGCCTGATGGTACACAAGCTGCTGTTTCAAATGCTCAGAGAATTCGCGATATTGTAGAAGAAATTGAACTAGCTGATCAATTAGGATTAGATATATATGGATTAGGTGAACATCATCGTCCTGATTATGCTGTATCAGATCCAGTGACCGTACTTGCTGTTGCAGCATCACGTACTGAGCATATTAAATTGTCATCTGCAGTAACTGTGTTATCATCAGATGACCCAGTACGTGTGTATCAACGATATGCGACATTAGACGCCGTATCTAATGGACGTGCTGAAATTATAATTGGACGAGGGTCATTCATCGAATCTTTCCCATTATTCGGTTATAATTTAAATGACTACGAAGACTTATTTAATGAAAAGTTGCAATTATTACTAAAAATCAACGAACATGAAGTTGTAAGTTGGGATGGTAAATTACGTCCAAGTTTCGACCCAACAGGTATTTATCCACGTGTCGAACATGGTAAGTTACCTATTTCCATTGCAACTGGTGGTACACCTGAATCATCATTAAGAGCTGGTGCCTTTGGGTTACCAATAACGTATGCGATTATTGGTGGTAATCCTAGACGATTTACACGAAATATTGAGATTTATAAATCTGTCGCAGAATCTTACGGTCATAATCCAGACGAATTATCCGTATCGGTACACTCATGGGGGTACATCGCTGAAACAGACGAGGACGCTAAGAAAGAATTCTTCCCCTCTTTAAAGGCACACCATGATATTTTAGGTCGTGAACGTGGATGGCCTAGCTTTGACGAGAATATGTTTGAAAGAGAAGTAGGAAGTCAGGGCGCAATCTATCTGGGTAGTCCTGAGACGGTTGCCCAAAAAATTATTGAAACTGTTGAAACGTTAGGTCTTAACCGTTTTATGATTCATACACCTGTAGGTTCAATGCCTCATGAGTATGTAATGAAATCAATCCGTCTATTTGGCGAACGCGTTAAACCTATTGTTGATAAATATTTTGAAAACAAATAAAAAGGAGATTTTTAAATTATGATTTTACGTTATGCTGCAAACTTAAAACTTGCTAAAGAATTATACACTGCTTCAAAACCTAAATTAAAAGGTGACCAAGAAATGAAAGATACATTCCAAAATGTATTCGGCTTACCAGAAAGCTCAGTTAAATTAGCTGGTACTGTAGAAGCTGCTGCCGCTGCTTTTTATGCTGCTAGTTTCTTAAACAAAAACTTATCACGTTTAGGTTCAATTGCTACTTTCGGTGTATTAGGCGTTGCTGCTTACAAACACTTTGAAGCTGGACATGGTAAAGAAGGCGCTCAACACGCTTTAGACTTATTAGGTTTAGCTGCATTAAGCTTTGCTGATACTTTCGATTGCGATAACAAATAGTATCGTTAAACTTTATAATGTAATAGTAGGACGTGCGATGACTATCATCACACGCCCTATTTTTAATGTTCACTTTTTTAAAAATTCTGGGAAAGTTTGTGGTTTATCATGAACTAGTTGTTCAAAATCATTTGAATGTTGATCAAGTAACCCTCTTGCACCTGCTTCGTACATTGATGCAAGCAATGCACCAAACCCTTTAGGTTCATCATACATTTCTGAGAACTTTTCCAAAGAAACAGGACTATATTCAATCTTAGAACCTGCTGCTTCAGACAAAATTGCTGCTAATTCTGTCATAGAATAACTATAGCCAGATAGTAAATATCTGTGTCCAAATTTATCTGGTTGTTGTAATAATGCTACGATACCTCTAGCAATATCATCTCTAGAAATATAATTAATACGGCCATCACCCGCTGGATAAATGAGTTTCCGCATATCTGCAAGTTCTGGTAAATAAGGTTTCAATGGATCCATATACATCGCTATTCTGACATAAGTATATTTAAGACCACTAGATGCAAGTAAACGTTCAGCGTAGCCAAAGTATGGACTCATATGGAAAGGATTATTATGTTGATCTGCATAGTATCCAATAAACATAATGTGTGAGACATGTGCTTTATGAGCTGCACTAACTAAATTCTCCACTTCTGGGAGTCGCTTAAATGACGGATGAATAATACTCGGAATAAATATAACCGTATCAATACCTTTGAATGCACGAACCATACTTTCCTCATTAAAATCTAATTCTCTAACGCCTACTTTATCTTTCCAGTGTGATGGCATTTTATCTGGATTACGTATCCCAATATTAAAATCAGGCACCTGTTCTTTAACTGCATGTTCAGTGATATGTGACCCAAGAGCCTGTAAGTAAAATTGTCATTACTATCGCTTCTTTCTTTTATAATTTAATTACTTTCTATAGTACTGTATTGCCCAAATTTGTCTGGATATACGTATTCTTAATGACATTGTTTCGAACTAACCTACACAAAATAGTGATTATTGTAACAGCTCATATTTGTCAAAGATATTTTTTCAACATGTCAGGTGTAACATGACAGTATGAGATATCCTCTGGATGTTTATCGAGTCTGTCTTGATGTTCCTCAGCACTTGCAACGTAATTATTTAAAGGTAACACTTCTACGGCAATTCGCTCTTTATCAGGTCGTTTTGAGATGAAGTCGCGTGCTTCTTCAAGATGCTTCTGTTCATCACTATAAATACCTGTACGATATTTGGGTCCTTCATCAACACCTTGTTTGTTAATACTATATGGATCTATAATCTCAAAAAGATAATTCATTAAGTCAGTAATTGATGTCTGCATAGGGTCGAATGTTGTTTTGACACATTCTGCATAGCCGTCATATTTGTCACTAAGTGTTTCAGATATCCCATTTGCACGTCCTGCTTCAGTCGATAAGACACCTGGCAATGTTTTTATAAACGCTTGAACTCCCCATAAACATCCACCTGCAATGTACACAGTTTCCATCTTTAACACCTCATTTCGAATCATAATTAAAAAAATAAAAGGAACTTTGTCATAGTTCCTTTTATTCTATCAAATTATTTCCTAACTAATGCGATAATCCCAGCAACGAGGATTAGAATACCTGATAAATAACCAAAAAATCCTAATAAATATATATGAATTATTGCAGCAACAATAAGTATAATACCAATTAAAACACGTCTTTTATTAATTAAACAGCTTAATGTTAAAGTTATTGCTGATAAAATAATAGAGCTGGTTGCCACAATAGTCATTAATCCAACAAGTTCTGAACCATAACTTTTTCATAGTTTGTTAGAATTAGTGCAATCAATCCACCAATAATTCCAAATATACTTCCTGTTATTCCAAGAATCATTTCAATAATTCTGTTAGTTGGCTTAGGTTCATTCATATAATTATGTTCCATTGTTACCTCCTTTTCTATGCTGCGTCATCTTCAGAAGAAGTAACTTCTGTATCTTCTGTTCCACTGTCTAATGAAGGATCATCAGAACCAGGACCATTTGAATTGTCATCAGATTCAGATGCTTCATTTTCAGCTTGTTCTGCTTGTTGTTGTTCATATTCTTTTTGAGCCAATTGGTCTTCATAATCTTGCATTGCTTTTTCGTATTCTTTTTCGCTTTAGCATTTTCTTTCTCATACAATGCTTCTACACAAGCTTCTAATTGATCATACTCAATTTCTAACACATCTTTAGATACATGGTTCATCTTTTCACCATCAGTGAGTGAATTATATTCATCTACTAAAGCATTATACATATAAGCAGGGTATGTCACGCCCACGTCCGCTTGATTAGAATCATCATTTTTTTTTACTAGAAGATGTTGTATCTGATTCGTCCTCAACATCTGTAGTTGAGCTAGTCAAAGTATCTTTAGTGACATTTGAATTCTTAATTTCTGATTTATTAATAATCCATTGTGCCCTAACTTTGTTGAAATTAGGTATGGTATCTAATTCTAAAGTATAATGATCACTATCCGGTACATCATAAGTAATGTAGCCTGATGCAGTGTTATGCTGATTTAATTGGTGGCTAAATCCTTCATGCATATCTTCACTACCATACCATTCTTCATAATTCTCGTTATTTACTTTCATACTGAAATCAGTATTATCCATTAAAACTTGATCATCGTTATTATTTCTAAAATTTATGTATACTCTCAAGGCTTTGCCATTTACAGGTGCACTATACTCATCATAGTTATCTACGAATTCTGCTTTAACTACTTTAATATCTACACCGTGAGCATCCACGACTTGACCTATTTTAAATTTTTACATTTTGTCTGTAGCTTTAGCCTTGTTATTGGCTTCTTCACTTTCTGCTTTATCTTTGTTGTCACTGAAGGAACATCCTCTTAAAAATACTAAAAATATAATACTTATAAAAAATAATCTTTTCATATTAGCCTCCTCATCTTTTTTGTAAATTGAAAAGATACTATTTACATATATTTTTTATATTTGATTTAACTTTTTCAGTGACATAAATAATTAATTGATATCCCAACCTTTCGTACTCTTTTATATGAATTTAAGAAGATAATACGAATTATTCATAACTTTTTCAGAATTAATTTTTAAACTGGAATCACAAAATCAGATAAAGGAGTGCATAAGAATGACTGGTATCATATCATCAGTATTATTACTCATTTCAATGGGGAGTTTAGCAGTAGCTTTTTTAACAGGAATATACGAAATACTTTTATGGTTAAGAGATAAAGATTATTCTCCTACATTTAAAATTCCCGTATTATTCTTTGGTTTATACGTGCTATTCTATATACCAACATTTATATTAATTAATTAATAAAACATGGAGGTGAAATATATGGAGGGGTTTCATATTTTATTAGTAGAAGACGATGAAACCATCGCTAAAAATTTAAAACAAATATTACAACAAAAAGGTGCACAGGTGACATTAGATAGAACTGGAGATAGCGTTTTTAACGTATTGAATGACGTTCATATCATTATTATGGATATAATGTTACCCAATAATGATGGTTTGTCTATCACTGATGAGATAAGAAGCATTTCTACTATACCTATTATTTATTTATCAGCAAGAGTCGATATCGATTCTAAAGTTAAAGGTTTGAATAATGGCGATGATTACCTTACCAAACCTTTCAATCCGAGAGAACTTATTTCTAGGATTAATAATCTTTTAACTATCCATTATGCTGATAAAGAGGCTCAATTTTATGAGTTTAAAGTTAATGCTAAAGACAAGATAATCAAATCTAATGATGGAAACCAATTATCTTTAACTAAAACGGAACGTCGATTATTTTTCTATATGTATGAAAACAGAGATTTGATTTTAAATAAGGATCAAATTATTGATTACGTTTGGCAATTTGAATCCGCTTCTGAAAATACTTTGAACGCTTATGTAAAAAAATTAAGAACTAAGTTATTAGATTCTGGAACAATTATTGAGACAATTTATGGTATTGGTTATAGATTAAATGGGGGCTAATTTATGAGACTATTAAAAAAATACTATATGTTCATGGGATTGGGTTTATTATCGATACCTCTAGTTTTTTTAGCTATCAATAGTATGATACTACTATGTATTCTATTTATTGAAAAAGTCTTGGGTTATCCAATCGGTTTAAATTTTAAATCCAGTGGTCTTACAATAATTTTTTATATCTTTTTCTTCTTAATTCTAATTACTTTAGTTATTATTGCTTCACGCTATGTATATAAAATTGTGGATCGTTTACGTTTACTTAATGATAAATTATTAGACATTGCTAATAGTGACAAATTACCTAATAAATTAGACATACCTACTCATATAAATGACGAAATTGATGAAGTTGGCCAATCTATAAATATCTTAATAGACAGACTAAGATATAGAGAGTTAGAAATCATCGAAAACAAAAAGCAAGAACAAAATTACATTAATCAACTTGCCCATGATATTAATACGCCTCTAACTGCATTAAATTTAGAGTTATACCAACTCGGATTTCAATATCAAATTAATGATAATGATATAGAGTTATCTTATGAAAAGATAAACTATATTTCTAATTTAATTAAGGCATTACCTAACAAAGATGATATTACTAGATTTTATACGTTTAACCACCAAGTTGATATACAAGCATGTATAAACACAACAATTGATAAATGGCACTATCTATTAGATTCAAAGAACATTCTAACCATTCTAAATGTTGAAGGTAACCCTATTTATTGGCTTGGTGACCAATTATGGTATGAGCGCTTATTTGATAACATTATTTCTAATATTTATAAACATTCTGATTCATCTCGTATTACCATTTTTCTAAACGAGGATTATATTACTATTCAGGATAATGGTATTGGCTTTAATGATATGTCTACTAAATCTAAAGGTTTAACTATTATTAAAGATATTTGCGAAAGATTCTCTTTAAAATTAAATATTAAATCTGATTCTAACGGTACTATAATCACTATTGAAAACAACAGAGAGTAATTATTTATATAAATCATTTATTTGTTAAAACTAGATATACTTTCTTAAAAATTGTTTTAAATTAAAACCACATAAGAAACATAAGCGTTCACATTCTTTCGTGTGTAGTTCTAAGATAGATTACGAAACATAGTTGCGAAGACTCCTAGGGGAGCATCTCAACTAAAGTGGAATGATGAACCTAAGTGCTATGACACACCAGGAACGCGTATCAACTTATTTGAGTAATCATCTATCTAAGAACACCTTTACAAAACAAAAAAGCTTTTGAGTAAAAGTAGACTTTTTGTAAGTCTTCATTTATCTCAAAAGCTTTATTATCCTCATTTAATGATTTAACGCATTCGTAATGACATTTTTAAACGTAGTTTCTTCAATACGATTATTCTGTTCTTGTTGTGCATTGACTCGCTCTTTAAATACACTTGGTTCCTTAGCAATTTCATTTAATATATCAATTAATTGTTGAGGTTCGTCTTGCTTTGTAATATTCTTTTTAGCAATAAATGAACGACGATGCGCAGTTTCATCATAAGCCAAAATTAATTGATTATGGAGCATTGCACGTTCAATAGCATTAACGATTTCTCCACCTTTATTGATATCTAAATAAACATCACATGTTTGGAATAATTGATCAATCTTCGCTTGGGTGATTGTTGGATAAAGTTTAACGTTATCATATTTACCCAAGCCCATTAATTTAGCTGACATTTCGGTAATAGCACCAATATGAAATTCATAATCTTCACACTGTCGTATAATTTCTTCTAAATTTGGAAGATCATCAGAATTCGTTAAATTAAGTACTTGCTTGTTATAATTATTAGGCTTCTGATAATCATACAAGTAGCCCAATTGACTGATGAAAGGACGATACTGCGCCTCAACATTGGATGTAATAGCCTCAAATTCTGCACTATCTGGGATAATTACCTTTGAATTCAGCGTCTCTTTATCTAACAATAACTTCATATTTCCCGGGACATTACTATGACTTTGTTCTTGCCAGAATAACACTGCATTCAACATATGATTCGATTGATATAACACGAAAAATGGTGTTGCCAATGAATTGATGAAGACAGTTGAAGTATCAACATCTATTTGGTCTAAATAGAAGCTAATGAAGTCTTGTTTTGACGCAAAGAAATGCGATTGACCTTGCCAATCTAATATAATATCTTTTGTGACAAAGTTTTCATATAACACTTCTTTCCCTTGACGATCTACGTAAGTCTTCAAGATGGGCTTTTTATTTAAATCATATACCGTTTCCGCAAATTTAAATCCATCTTTGTTATAAAAATCGACCGAACGCAAACGGTCCTTTGTATCAAACCACTCCACAAAACTCACAATTCGATTTTTAAAATGCTCGCGATAAAATATTCGCCCTCTTACATTACCATTATCTATAATTTCTGCATGATTATAATTACCTTTAATTTCCCATAATGGTGGCACTTGAACCTCATTAAAAAATGCTGGTTTATCGTCATCATTTCGTTTATAATTTGCAAAAAATTGATACGGCGTCATGACGTTATCGGGTAAAAAACCGTCATCATCCATCACAATGGTCTCATGTTTAAATCCTGCAAATTGAAGTGATTGTTGAAGTTTTTGTGATGCTTCATCAAATATTTCAAATAAATTAATCATATAGCACCTCATCAATTAGATTTTGCCACTTTTGCGTAATATGCTCAGTTTTAAATGATTCTGCAATTTTATAAGATTTCTCATGCGAATGCTTAGGCCCATCATTAAAATACTGAACAATTTTTTCAGCCATAAGATTTGTAATGACTTCGACATCTTGGTTATCTTTATCAATTGGTATGAGATATCCATTCTCACCGTGACTAATAAATGTTGGATTACCGTAATTCACATCGAATCCTATCATGCCTAATCCAGAACCTACCGCTTCCATTAAGGTCAAACCGAACCCTTCACTTGTTGAAGCCGATACAAATAAATCATAGTTCACATAGATTTCATCTAACTTCTTATGACCTTTAAGTTGAATATAATCTTGTGCTTCATTTTCTTTAATGATTTCTTCAATTTTCGATCTTTCGTTACCATGACCATATATATCAAATGTTAATTTTGGCACTTTCTTTTTAGCTTTAATTACAGCTTTCGCAATCCAATCTACATGTTTTTCACTAGCTAACCTAGAAGCCGTAAGCATAGAATATCGCTTTCTTTCCCCAATTGGATAACTTAATTGATGTAGACTACCTACTGGGATAGTTCTGACACGAGGTTGATGAGATGTATATTTTTGAAATTGCTCGGATAAAACTTGATTTTGTAAATCCGTCGCAGTGATATAAAAATCGATATATGGTGCTTGTGCAAATACATATTCGTAATAGTTATTCCACAAAATGTAGCTATCATTTGTAGCATTTTCGCTATAATGTTCCGCATGTACAACAATACCGACTTTACTTGATCCTTTATGTTCTAATATACTTTGACCAACTTCAGTCGATCTATCAATAATAACGATATCTTGTTCAGTCAGATGCAACTTTTTCATAAAATAAGCTACAAATTCCTGTTTACTGTATAATCGAGCATCCTCAAATACATAGACACTCGATTCTCCGTCTATATATTCTTTATAAGCAATAGAGCCATCCTCATTGTAAAACTGTCGCTTATATAATTTGGCACGATTCTCATATGGTGCATAATATTCCGAGAAAGTTCGTACATAGCTATAGTAATCTTTCCGAACTAACATACCATTGACGACAACTTCTGCACGATCGACAATAATGTCATCTTCATTCTTCAAATAACAGCTCACATAGGATTTATCATTCCCGATGTATAAGCGCATAGTTTTACCAGTAACCACTTGGGCAGTGACAGGATTACCTAAATCCTTTTTCAAGTCATCAACCGTATACGTTGTTGGTGCGATAGGTATATCACTGAAATATTGATACAGCCATATCACTTCATCATCTTTAAACCCGATATTGTCAGTTAACGTTTGAATGTTCTCTGCGGAAATAAAGTCTAGAAAGATAAATTTAGCTGGTTGATTTACCTCTCTTAATAATTTGGCACGATAAGCTTGAGCATATTCTACACCACTGCTCGCCCACCCAATGCCAAAATTAATATTATATATTGTCATCTATGAACACCTCATTTTAAGGAAAATGTACTACTAAATCTTGATCTTTATCAAACGTTAGAATACTTAAACATAAATTACGAATCGTTGCCCGTTTAATATTTATCAGCATCATTTCATATGTTTCTAAAGCTACTTTATGATATTCGAATATTGCATTTCGTTGACCATTTTGTCGATTATTAACACTCGCTTTAAGTTGTTGAAGTTGATCAACTTGATTTATCCATTCTACATCTATGGCTTTCAATATTGCTTTTTGAAGAAATCGTAATTTAAAATAATCGTTATTTGCAATTTTCATATTCTCTTTTAATTGTTTGTTAAATTGTTGCACTAGATAATCAATGGTTTGTTCACGTGTTTGAATCTGTTGGCTAATAGCGTCATCTTTGAAACTAAAGCTCAACTGCTCATAAATATAATTGATGATGTCATCTTTATTATGAATATGCTTTGTTCTCAAATCATAGTCAAAGACATCACGCGCTAGTGAATCAAAGTCAAATGCACTGAAGTCTGACGTTTCAAGAATACGATTGCGCTCTTCATACACACGATCACGTTGAATGCCGATACTTTTTTCGAATTCATTAGCCATTTCACGCGCCATCATTGAGGTTTCTTCAGATACACGCTGTGCTTTAGAGACAATCCCTCTTACTCTTCTTCTGAAAAAAGGACTATCTTGTAGTTTGTCTGGATCAACGTCTTTTAGTTTTTTATTTTCAGCTAGTTTAGAGTTACTCCAACGTTTAACAATGTAATCATCTAATGATACATAAATCTGTGAAACACCTGGGTCACCTTGACGACCAGAGCGTCCACGCAATTGTCGGTCAACCCTGCTATTCTCCATATGTTCATTGATTATGACTGCAAGTCCTCCGAGCTCATAGACTCCAGAGCCAAGCTTAATGTCTGTACCACGACCAGCCATACTAGTTGAAACTGTAACAGCACCCAGTTGTCCTGCCTCAGCAATCATTTGTGCTTCTTTAGCAACATTCTGTGCAATTAATAAGTTATTAGGGATATTGTCTTTAAATAATTGGGTTGAAAAATATTCAGCCGCTTCAGCAGTTCTTGTTATTAAGAGTACTGGTTGTTTAGTGGCATGAATTTCTTTTACTTTCTCAAGTATCGCTTTATTCTTTTCATCTGATTTCGCATATACCCGGTCTTCTTTATCATTACGTATAATCGGATGATTGGTTGGAATTTCAACTACTAACTTAGAATACAAATCAAAGAATTCCTTTTCTCCCAACTTACCGGTTCCGGTCATCCCTGAAAAGCCATTAAATAATTTGAATAGATTTTGGAAGGTAATTGTCGCCATTACACTTAAATCTTGTGATAATTCTACACTTTCTTTAGCTTCAATCGCTTGATGCAAACCAGATTGTAGTTTGGTACCCGGCAACATTCGCCCTGTAATTCGGTCTAAAAGTACAACTTCGCCATTATAAATAAAATAATCTAAATTATCTTTGAACAGATACTTCGCGCGTAATGATAAGTTAATGACACGTACCAAATCAAAATATTGTGGTAGGTAGATATTATTCACTTTAAAATAATGATTGGCTACATCAATGCCTTCATCCGTAAGCCATACTTCTTTTTTATTCACATTTAATTTAAAGTGTTCATCTTCAACTAACGTTTCAACAAACATCTTAATAATGTGGAATAAATTGGATTGCACACGTGGAGCACCAGAAATAACCAGTGGTGTTTGCGCAGCATCCAATATAATTGAATCAACTTCATCAATAATCGCAAAGTTCAATTCAGGTAAATATTTAGCATTAATATGGTCTGCTAAATTATCAAATAAATAATCAAATCCTAAACGACCATTTGTTGTATAAATGATGTCATGGTTATATAACATTTGCTTCTCATTTTCGGCATATTCATAATCTGGAATATCCACAAAGCCAAGTGACGCTGTTAAGCCTAACCATTCATATAAAGGTCGCATTTCTTGAAAATCACGATTCGCCAGATAATCATTCGTAGTAATTAGAAATGCGCTTTTTCCTGTAAGTGCGTTTAAATAAAGGGGCATTGTCGCTGTTAACGTCTTACCTTCCCCGGTTTGCATTTCTGCTATATTACCTTGATGCATCACGATGGCGCCCATCACTTGAACATCTTTCGGATACATACCTAGTACACGTTTCGATGCTTCACGAATCGTTGCATAAGCTTCCGGCAACAGTTTATCCAGCGTCGTTTCCCGTTTCTCTAAACGTTGTTTAAAGTCAGCTGTTTTAGCTTGTAATGCTTCATCTGAACAGTTTCGCATTTGATCACTTAATCGATTTACTGCCACTAACTGCTTCTGTAATCTTTTCAAACGCATCGAGTTAATCACATTACTAACTTGATTAGCCATTTTGATCACCTCGCACATAAACACTTTCGCCAAATATGACTCGATTTAATACATCTAAATTAACTTTACTTTCAACGATAGAGTGTGTTTCAGATTCATCTGTATCTAACTCTTGAATAATAATATTTTTGAAAAAAAGTTCCGACAAGCCAGCATTTATTAATTCAATTTTATAAGCATAAGCCTCTTCAGGAAATTCGAATTCTGCATCACTATTTTGAATGATTAAATTGGAATGTTCCGTGTCATTTTTACGATAAAATGTAATCTTTATATACACACTCCCTAGAGGCTCGACATTGTAATTTAAAATCACTTTATATTGTTGTTTCTTTTTCAAAATAGGGAGCGATGGCGCGTATTTATGTTCACTAAAAGTTGTTAACATACGCCAATCATGTATAACAGTCCCTGATGGCATCAATGGATTGTTAAAGTATGTTCCATCATCCTCAATGCGTAATTTCGTACCATACATAAAGGTTGTAGTATTTATATGACGCCACGTTAATGTATAACTATTTAATGCTGACATCGCTATCTCTCCCGAATTGATCTTTTAATATAATGTTATAAAAGTTGACAAACCAACTTGTTATTGTAGGTGAATCATCATTATGTCGACCCGGTACACCACGACTCATAACATGTGAACCTTGTTGACTCAATACTGGTGATAAATTTTGAAATGCCGTAGCATCATAATCATCATTGTACATATATGCAATTGCAAATGTTGTATTTGTTAGATTACTGTTTTTTAATTTTTCCCAAAAACGTGTATCTAAATGTTGAACATCTGCAGTGGAAATACCACCTGTATTCGCCAACAACACATCGTTTGCAGTGCCAAATTCATTTGGACGTAACAATTTCATATTATCTGCTATAGTACCAATATTTAATAACGGTTTCCCTACTACAACCGCAGCTGGTTCTAATTGAGCTGCATAGTACAAGGCACCAAATGATCCCATAGATAACCCTGATAGTATAAGTTCATCATGCTTGAAACCTAAAAAGTCTAAGGCTTTTTGAATCACATTGATAATCCCTTGTTCAAAAGTTTCGGATCCAAGATAGAATGAACCACCTTCAAGACGAGGGTCACCAATTAAGATAAACGGTGCATTCATCTTATTCATCATGAAATAGCCTTCAAATCCTTCAGCAGGACGATAACCACTAAAATACACATTGAGCGGGGGCTTCATATCACCTGGATTAAAATAATGTATAAACTCATCTCGTTTCTCATCAGTAAAACGCTGTCCACCCAAAATAAATTGTCCCATTTCTAGTCGTGACCAACGTTTATGAATGGCACCAATACATAACTTACCCTTTCCTTTTGCTTTAAGAGATACGCTGACATTCATTTGAGTCGTCCTTAATGGTAATTGAATAGGTTGATTTAAATCTTTATGCTCAAAACGTAATGTTGTATCTGGATATTCCGTCGATCCAAACGGAGATAATCTAAATGTGTACTCGATTTCTACATCTCCTTCAAGTGAATACTCCGGCCAAAGCTCGTTAACCTTATCTTTATCACTTACTAAACTTTGTGTCCACGTAACAATAGGTTTGAATGATGTACCGAAATCACCTTCTAACACGAGTGACTTGTTCCCCTCATATTTATACGTTCCTTGAAAATGTGGGTTAACAGTCGTCTTAATTGGTGATACTCTATCGCCATATTGCCCAGGAAATGTTACAGCTAACAATTGATGATGTAGCTCTTTCTCAGTTTGATAATTAAGTTTCTTTACAAATTTGTGTTGGATTAATGGTTCAGCATCATAATTGGGAGACCACATTTGTGCATCGATGACCGTATTGTGAGGTGTAGCGACGACTCGTAATAAATCCATTAATTCAGGTGAGTAAGCACTTTGTACAAATACTAAATCAAAGTTACCAAATGCATTTATAATACTTTTTACCGCTTCAATATAACCACTATCAAACGTAAATAATGCATCATCTAAATAATCCCATTCAACACCTTTTTTACTGTCAAATAATGGTTCTAAATCTTTCCCACCTACTTGTAAGATTCTGAATTTACGTGCCATGAATTTCACCTTCAATCACACTATTTAATCTTTGGATTATCTTTTCTGAACTGAATTCATCACTTAATTTAATAGAATGCGCAAACGAATAATTCCAATTCTTCAGATTGTCTATAAAATAATTTAGCGCTGCACTTAATTGTTGGATATTATCGATAATTAAGCCATTTAACTTATCATCTACATAATCCGTCTCTCGCCTATTGATTTGTGGAACGCCTGCACTAATACTTGAAATTTGTAAATATAAATCAGGCTCTTGGTTTAAATCTACAATCACTCTTAATTGCGACAATTCCTTCATTAAATCTTCTTCGAAAGGCACATAAATTAACTTAACCTTTTCTATTTCATCTTCTTCAAGTTCCGTTTGTAAAATATCTTGAACTTCTGGAGAGAATTCTTCTTCCTCAACATTTAACAATGCATTTAATTGATCTATTTCATCTCTTAACCATTGCTGTATATCGTTCTCATTTAATCGCGTTAACAGATGGATTATGGTTTGTTCATGTTGAGAGACGTATTGACTCAATTGATTGATAACCGTTTTTAAGTCTTCTTCACTAAGTGAAGCTATCCAAACGCCAATATTCGTTTCATACAATTGACTACTTATATTAGGTAACATTTGTGCATCAAACGGCGTTACGCGCATAATTTTGAATGGTTGGTACTCAGGATTCTGAGTTATGAATTGATTTAATTTAGTCGCATTTGCTTGTGTATCAACTATACATTGATTCGCTTTTCCAATAGTTTCTAATAACGTCGCATCGATGTATGCATTTCTCTGCCTGAATAATGAGAAACACATATTCTCAGGTTTGAATGTATCTGTTAATACATAATTGTGTCTTTTATCTGCAGCAATAATCACTTTATCGTCATCCGCTAATGTTGAAGTATTGTATTGTTGAATTTTTTCAAAAATAAGTTCATCCATATTGCCATATGACTTCTTCTGAAAAAGGTCATAGAATTCTGGTTGGATAGTAATTTTTTCAGTCATAAAATCTTGAGTCATAATGATCTGACCTTTAACCGCTAAGTAATATCGTTTCATTGGTGATTGTCCATCATGATAAATTTCAATCGATGACACAAACCCTCTATCATCAAATATCAATTTACGGCTTAGTGTTTTGTGTTCATAATCCTCAATGCAAATTAAATAGCCTTCTTGACTAAAAATCATCTTAGAAAATTGATTATCACTTTTAATGGCCAAGACTTGAAATGGCGTATAAATAA
Source organism: Staphylococcus sp. AtHG25 (assembly GCF_003217445.1). Taxonomy (NCBI): domain Bacteria; kingdom Bacillati; phylum Bacillota; class Bacilli; order Caryophanales; family Staphylococcaceae; genus Staphylococcus; species Staphylococcus sp. AtHG25. The sequence goes on from NZ_QJSN01000001.1 coordinate 135,149, forward strand.
ATTCAGTGTCTTCTGACCAAGATAATTCTCTATAATCAATTGCTACAGGTGTGCCATGCGTTGCACCTTGTATCTCATCAAAAAGAGACCAATAATTCATTTCATAAAGCTCATGACGATGTAAAAATAATCGCAACAGGGGATTATAATTCAAGATGATTGTATTGAATGGTTCATTGTTTTTATGATGCATCAACATTAAACTTACCATGTCATCAAATTCTGTCGTTTTTCTTTTTATATAAAAGGGTACAACAGCGCTATCCCACCAATTGTTCGAATCGTACCATGCAGGTATAAACTGTTTCATAACTATCTCCTACCAATATTTATTCAAGATTTGCTTGTAACGATCAAAGTATAAGTACGTGCGAATCGTCTCACCAATATTAATACTGATGTACACTAAGATAATCAGTTGCATTGAAAAGTAAATTTCTGTTGATAGATTGGGCACCAACAATGTTGAATATAATGGCACTGCCAGAATCAATGCTACCAATATGGCACCAGTCCAACATACTCTTCTAGCCTTACTATTTAAATACCGCTCTGTCTCACGACCCGGACGTATAGAATCAAAATAATTCCCATTCTTTAGAAATTCATCCGCCTTTTTCTTAGTATTAATCAAAAATCGTGACAGCAAGTAACTCAGTACGATTTGTAACACAATATAAAACATAATACCTATCGGATTAGCAAAACTTAAAAATTCGAAATTTGCGTTTGACCCGAGCAATGTAGCTATTAAATTAATCATATTATTTAACAGTACGTATACTGATAAACTAATCATAATTGAAATACTTCCAGCCGGATTTAATTTCCATGCTAAATATGTTGGTGTCTTATTCGTAGAGTTATTCATGATGTCTTTGTAATTGAGTCGATATTCCGATAACTCAATAAATAATAGAATGAGTAATGCTATGACTAATGTCACAATTACTAATATAAGTAATAAGACACTTACACTTAACTTAAAAAAGTGTTGGTTATTAAATAATGATTTGATTAAACTTGTTAATACAATTGGCATTGGACCACAAATACCGTATGTAATATTTTGATCTGCTAACCAAACCAATAACATTGTCCCCGCAACAAGAATTAGCATGAGTAAAATGATGTTTGAATCTTTAATAAAGTTATTATGAATATACGTACTGATTACAAAATAACTTTGAAATATTGCAAACACTATTGTTATAATTCTTTCCTTATAATGCTTTTCAGAACGTGTTTGTTTCGTTGCTTGATCCAAATTACGATAATTTAATAACATAATGATAACTAGTGATGTTAACCAAGGTCCAAGACCTAATGAGAATACATTTAATGTATGAAGATCCCCACCTACATTTGAAACTGCTAATTTGAAAAATGTATCTTTGTTATCATAAATACCTTCCGAACCCACTATTGAAATATTACTTCCAAAAATGTAAACAATTAAAATGAAACAGGTAAATAAAATCCTCTTGTATAAAATCTTATATTCATGTTTCTTAATCATAATTTCACCTAAAATTTTAAAAATAAATTTTTTTACATTATATCAAAGAGGCTAAAGATATTAATTAGTTTGGTTTATACATACATTATTCCAACCAATAATTATACTTTAGCCTCTTTTTTTAAGGATAGACAACCAACTTATAGAAAAGTGATTATTTTATAAATCTATCTCCCACATGAAGTAGTTTATTGTTCTGATCCTTTATTCTTTTTATCTTTTTTATTTTTACGAGATTTACCAAATAATCCTAATCCCGCTAACATTGCTGCAACAGCTGATACAAGTCCTGTTGAATTAGAGTCACTATCTCCAGTATCAGGCAATTCATCTTTAGCATCATGATGAAGTGAATTGCTATGCATTTGTGAATCATTATTACTTTGAGATTCAGAAGTAGTCATTGACGTACTGTTTGAAGTTGATGCTGAGTGACTTAGTGACGTGCTCAAGCTTGTTGAATCTGTTCCACTCATACTTTCTGAAGTTGATATTGAATCAAATTGTGAGTGAGAAGTACTCATAGAATTTGATTCACTTACAGAATGTGATGTGCTGAATGAATGTGAAGCATTACTATCTGATGTGCTTGTGCTACTTGAATCACTAATACTTGTTGATGCTGATGCACTATCTGACGTCGTATTAGAATCAGAATTACTGATTGAATGTGATTTGCTGTCTGAGCTTGAAGTATTATTTGAATCTGTTCCACTCATTGAATGTGAAGCACTTCTACTTTCTGACGTACTTGCTGACGTAGATGTACTATCTGATGTGCTTGCGCTTGTTGAACTTGATTCGCTCATTGATATTGATGTACTGATTGATGTCGATACGCTTGCACTTGTTGAATCACTCACACTTGTTGACGTTGATTCACTTGATGATGTGCTTGCACTTGTTGAATCACTCACACTTGTTGACGTTGATCCACTTAATGATGTGCTTGTGCTTGTTGAGTCACTCACACTTGTTGATGTTGACGCACTCAATGATGTGCTTGCACTTGTTGAATCACTCACACTTGTTGACGTTGATCCACTTAATGATGTGCTTGCACTTGCTGAGTTTGAAAAACTCGTACTTGTTGATTCACTTAATGACGTACTTGTGCTTGTTGAGTCACTCACACTTGTTGACGTTGATCCACTTAATGACGTGCTTGCACTTGTTGAATCACTCACGCTTGTTGACGCTGAATCGCTTAATGATGTGCTTGCACTTGCTGAGTCACTCACACTTGTTGACGTTGACTCACTTAATGATGTGCTTGTACTTGTTGAATCACTCACGCTTGTTGATGTTGATCCACTTAATGACGTGCTTGCACTTGTTGAGTCACTCACACTTGTTGATGTTGATGCACTAACTGATGTGCTTGCACTTAATGAGTCTGAAAGACTCGTACTTTCTGATCCACTTAATGATGTGCTCATACTTGTTGAATCACTCATGCTTGTTGACGTTGATGCACTATCTGATGTACTTGTGCTTGTTGAGTCACTCACACTTGTTGATGCTGACGCACTCAATGATGTGCTTGTACTTGTTGAATCACTCACGCTTGTTGATGTTGATGCACTTAATGATGTGCTTGCACTTGTTGAGTCACTCACACTTGTTGATGTTGACGCACTCAATGATGTGCTTGTACTTGTTGAATCACTCACGCTTGTTGATGTAGATGCACTTAATGATGTGCTTGCACTTGTTGAGTCACTCACACTTGTTGATGTTGACGCACTCAATGATGTGCTTGCACTTGTTGAGTCACTCACACTTGTTGATGTTGATGCACTCAATGATGTGCTTGCACTTGCTGAGTCTGAAAGACTCGTACTTGTTGATTCACTTAATGACGTACTTGTGCTTGTTGAGTCACTCTCACTTGTTGACGTTGATCCACTTAATGACGTGCTTGCGCTTGTTGAATCACTCACGCTTGTTGACGCTGAATCACTTAATGATGTGCTTGCACTTGCTGAGTTTGAAAGACTCGTACTTGTTGATTCACTTAATGACGTACTTGTGCTTGTTGAGTCACTCTCACTTGTTGATGTTGATGCACTCAATGATGTGCTTGCACTTGTTGAATCACTCACACTTGTTGACGTTGATCCACTTAATGATGTGCTTGCACTTGCTGAGTTTGAAAGACTCGTACTTGTTGATTCACTTAATGACGTACTTGTGCTTGTTGAGTCACTCTCACTTGTTGACGTTGATCCACTTAATGACGTGCTTGCACTTGTTGAATCACTCACGCTTGTTGACGCTGAATCACTTAATGATGTGCTTGCGCTTGTTGAGTCACTCTCACTTGTTGACGCTGAATCACTTAATGATGTGCTTGCGCTTGTTGAGTCACTCTCACTTGTTGATGTTGACGCACTCAATGATGTGCTTGTACTTGTTGAGTCACTCACACTTGTTGACGCTGAATCACTTAATGATGTGCTTGCACTTGTTGAATCACTCACACTTGTTGACGCTGAATCACTTAATGATGTGCTTGCACTTGCTGAGTCTGAAAGACTCGCACTTTCTGATCCACTTAATGACGTGCTTGCACTTGTTGAATCACTCACGCTTGTTGATGTTGATCCACTTAATGATGTGCTTGTGCTTGTTGAGTCGCTCTCACTTGTTGACGTTGACTCACTTAATGATGTGCTTGCACTTGTTGAATCACTCACACTTGTTGACGCTGAATCACTTAATGATGTGCTTGCACTTGTTGAGTCACTCACGCTTGTTGACGTTGATCCACTTAATGATGTGCTTGCACTTGTTGAATCACTCACGCTCGTTGACGTACTTGTTGATGTGCTTTGACTGTTCGCTGTGCTTGTTGACGTACTTGTTGATGTGCTTTGACTGTTCGCTGTGCTTGTTGACGTACTTGTTGATGCGCTTTGGCTGTTCGCTGTGCTTGTTGACGTACTCGTTGATGCGCTTTGACTGTTTGCTGTGCTTGTTGACGTACTTGTTGATGCGCTTTGACTGTTCGCTGTGCTTGTTGACGTACTCGTTGATGCGCTTTGACTGTTCGCTGTGCTTGTTGACGCGCTTTGTGAGTTAGCTGTACTTGTTGGATCAGTTACAGTAACTTTTTTACCATTAAAAAAGTCAGTACCACCTGTGTCAGATGTAGAGTACGGATCAAATGTAAACGATGTATCGCCCCCAGAATTAATAGGAACTGTCCATGTCGTTGTTAAACCATAGCCTTGTTTAACCTGATATCCAGTCAGTTGATAACCATTTGCCCAAGTATATCCATTACCTTGTTTAACCATAGGTGTTGAATTTTCTTTTGGATTACTAACCTTTGTACCTGTTGAGTCTGTAATATAGTTCGTGGCAGATGAAGGAGTTCCATATCCGTTACCTAATGTAAACATCGTTTGATAAGATGTACCTGTATTGTATATTGCATAACTATTGTTTAACGCTGTTGGCTTTTCAACCGTTGTAGTTGCTGGATTATCATATGTAACTGTATAAGTAAATGTCATAGACGTTCCATTATTAACAGTTGTTAATTTATAGTAAATTGGTATGTTATAATTTGTGTCAGTCCCTGAACCTGTATAAGTATTTGTAGTTGACGTTGCTGCGAATGTTGTTGTTGCCAATCTACTAAATGTTCTAAGTTTTAGTGGTGCTGTACTTGTAGATGTACTTGTTGAATCGCTCACTAATAATGTAGAACCTAAATCTGTATTTATCTGACTTTCTGAAGTACTCGTTAACTGTGACGTCGTTGAATTAATAGAAACTGTTGAACCACTATTACTGTCTGATGTAGAATTTGATGCCGTTATACTATTTGATTCTGTTGAATTTTTTCTTATTTGATTATCTTTTGTACTTGTTGACGTAATACTATTATCATTGGTTGAAGTACTACCTTTTTGACTATCAGTAGATGTCGTGTTGGCTTGACTATTAGTATCTTTCTCTGAAGTGGTGCTATTATTACTTGTTGAATTATCAGTAGTTGATGAACTTGAAGCTTTAGTATCAGAATTTGACATCGAGCTATCTTGCTTTTCAGAATTTGATGTAGATTTATCTGACGTTGAATCTGTACTTGTTTGACTATCTGTTGTAGATGATGAAGTACTTTTTTCTGTTGAATTTGTACTAGATGTAGCATCTTGGGAGGTACTTGTTTGACTTGAAATAGACTCAGTTGTTGAGGTTTCAGACTTTGTAACTTTGGTTGAGTTTTGATTTGCAACTGTTTCACTATTAGATGCAATTTCTAAAGTCATTGGTGTTTCAGAAGCTGCGTATGCGTGATGATCATTCAACATTGCAAATGTAAAGGCGCCTCCTGCTAAACCTGTCGCCTTCATCGCTTGATTTTTAAAATTTTTATCTTTATTAGTATCTAAATTATTAATTTGTTCAACATCTTTATTTAAAAAGGGTATACCTAACACTTTAAGTAATTGAACTTCTCTAATCCCAGCTTTAACCCATTGTTTACCAGATTTATAAAGTTTGACCCTAGCTTTTTCTTGACCAAAGGACCGTTTAAAATTTCTCTCTTTTCTCGACATAATACTCTCCTTTATTCTCACACTTACTTCCCAATTAACTAATTGACCACAATTAATTTGAATTTACATCTTTATAGTCCCTTTTACATGTAAATTGCAACAGAATTAGAACATCTATATATATAGTTTTTCTAGGTTTTATTGCACAAAACTCAATAACATTCAATCATCTATTCAAAATTGATTTTAGTGTTAATCTTGCAATACGTATATGAAGCTTGATTTAATAAGATATAATGGCAAAAATAACCTCAACCAATAAACATAACCACTTCAATGATTAGGGTTAAAATTCATTAAACTGCATGTAAATACATAGCATTAAACTATATAACAATTTTGTAACTATCTAATTTTATTCATCGTATTTAAAATAAGAATGTATTGAAGAATTATTATTGAATATAGAATATTTAAGTTGAAGTAGAACTAGTTTCTTCTTATTAAAATATAGTTTTCTTATACTTTTAAAATTAAAATTTAAAAATTAATCAAAAAGCTTTAAGAAGAAAATATTATTTAATTATTGGAGTGAATGTCCAAAGAGGGAAATATCTATTTAAAATGTGAGAATAAAAAAAGTGAGAATACTCAAGAAATAAATTAAACATAATATAGATATAAGGTTGAAACGTATTCGTCTCAACCTTATCCTTTCACTTCTTTAACCATGTTATACCACTTTATACCAGCATGTTGTGAGGTTGACTCTCCCTCATTGTTGTAGCCATAACGTTCATACAATGACACTAAAGCCTCTCGACATGTGAGTGTCACACCGCATCTTAATTGGCGCTTCGCCAGTTTCTCAAATTGCTCTAACAGTTTGCCCGCAATCCCTTGTCCTTGATAATCTTTGTTAACGACTAGACCTAATACACTAAGATAACCACCACTGTTAGGGTTGGATTGAATCTCTTCAAATAAGTCGTCGGTTATATATCGTTGATTAATTACAGGTCCATTAATATATCCGATTATGCGTCCTTCCTTTTCAGCGATAATAAATGTATCAGGTATTTTATTGATTCTCTGTTTCAAAGTTTTTGGCATTGCCGCTTCATCTGGCGTAAAACCCTCATTTTCAAGTTTAATAAGTGAGAACAAGTCTTCTTCTGTAACTTTGCGTAATTGCATTAAAACACCCTCTCTTATTTTCAAAAAGTTGATTATATAATAGCATACGCTTGCCTTAAATAAATATATGACAAAACTGTCATTCAGTTGATAGAAAATATTAAGGTTTAAATTAAATTATTATGTTAAGTTAAAAATATACATATTTATGATATTTTTAATTATTAAATAATCATCTTTATGTATGAAGAATGCTTTTTACTAAGGAGTGAATAAATTGATTAAAAGACGTTTTAAATATGCTTTTGGAACAACATTGATAACATCATCACTATTACTTATGTCACACGGCCATGCTTTTGCAGCAACAAGTAACATTGACCAAGAGTTCAACCATGATAACAATGGTCAACCAATTACATCCCAAGATAGTAACAACAATGTAGATCCAGGTTTCAACCATGATGTTGATGACAATAACGATACTGATCCTGGTTTCAACCATGATGTAATTAACAATAATGACCCTACTAAACACCAAGCTGAAGATAATGACATGGGATTCAATGGCTATGCCGAGCAAAATGGTCTAGTTAAACAAACATCTAAGTCTAATTCTCAACAAGACTCTGCTAAACACCAAGCTGAAGATAATGACACGGGATTCAATGGCTATGCCGAGCAAAACGGTCTAGTTAAACAAACATCTAAGTCTAATTCTCAACAAGATTCTACTAAACAACAAGCTGAAGATAATGACATGGGATTCAATGGCTATGTCGAACAAAACGGTCTAGTTAAACAAACATCTAAGTCTAATTCTCAACAAGATTCTACTAAACAACAAGCTGAAGATAATGACATGGGATTCAATGGCTATGTCGAACAAAACGGTCTAGTTAAACAAACATCTAAGTCTAATTCTCAACAAGATTCTACTAAACAACAAGCTGAAGATAATGACATGGGATTCAATGGCTATGTCGAACAAAACGGTCTAGTTAAACAAACATCTAAGTCTAATTCTCAACAAGATTCTACTAAACAACAAGCTGAAGATAATGACATGGGATTCAATGGCTATGTCGAACAAAACGGTCTAGTTAAACAACAAGATCAATCAACAAAATCACAAATGAATTCGCCACTTATTAAACAAGCAACTCGTTCTCAACAAGCGAGTCAAACTTCATTACATCATGAATTACCTATGACAGGTGAACGCACCTCAACGACACCGTTTGTTTACAGTCTTATAGCTTTCATATTAGGCGTAGGTGTAATTAGCCTTAGACGTAAATTTTCTAAATAAGCAATAACTATATTTTTCTAATTATCTGTTACTTTTATTACTAGAGCATTTCTTTTATGCATATGAAAACGAAGAAGCTATCGCTACAGGTGAATCAACCTATAAGCGATAGCCTCTTTTTTATAACTTCTAAACTAATAATAATTTGATGCCTCTAATAATATTTTTAATGAACAAATAAACGCCTACTACCACCAATATAACTGCAATTGTCCATGAACCAAATACAATCCAGCTTTCTGTATTAGTTGATGCATTGCCCATAACACTAGCAGATAGCATCAATGCTAATGGCGCTAATGTAAAGCAAACCCAAGTAAGTATATGGTTAAATAAAGCTTTACGTGCATGAGTTGATACAGATTTGTCAGCGATAATCCACATTACAATAGGTAATAGTATCGGTGCAAAAAACACACTTAAATAACTTATAGATGATGCAATATTTTCATTTCTACTACCATAGAATTCATCGTTTCTATATTTATTACTATTTACATTTTCCATATTTACTCACCTCACTTATATATAAACATATAAAATAGGAGACTTTTAGGAAAAGCGTCCAAAATTACAACTCTGTAAATTTCGGATATTTTATAATTTTGTAGAAATGTGAGACATAACTATGGCAAATAAATTAGTGAATGAATGCTTAAAATTTATATCTTAATGCAATAACATTTCAAAGCAGTTAGAACACAATGCTGTAATCCATCGACAAGGTTATAATGCTGACAAACGTGATGCTTATGCTGCGATGATAAAAGGGTCGTCATTCCTATAATGAAGTCAAAATCATTTTTGAAAACACTTTACATAGGGTTTTTAAAACATAAAAAATAAACCATGGTAATGGGACGCCACTCATATCAAATGCATTGTCCTATCTCCATGGTATATTTTAAACATTTAGAGTATCGAGCCGATTAAATAGACTTTAATATTTACTCGACTCTCTCATCTATACAATTCGCTTACGTATTGCTCCTGAAATTAAGTCAACAATTGCTACCATAATAACTAATCCGATTAATATGATACCTACCCTGTCCCAAGAACGTGTTTGAAGTGCAAAAATTAATGGTGTACCGATACCTCCAGCACCGATAAGTCCTAGAATCGAGGCAGAACGTAAATTCAATTCAAAGCGATATAACACAAGAGATAAAAATGATGGTAATATCTGTGGTATAACTGCAAAGATCACAGTTTTCGTCTTGTTAGCACCACTTGCTTTCAATGCCTCGACTGACGTGAAATCTAGCCTTTCGATATCTTCTACGAATAATTTTCCTAGCATCCCCACTGAATGAATGCCCAAGGCTAATACACCTGAAAATGATCCTGGTCCAACTGCTTTAATGAAGATTAAAGCCATGACAATTTCCGGAAATACACGAATGACACTTAATATAAATTTAGTGATGCCAGTTACTGGTCGTACTTTGATTAAATTTCGTGCACCTATAAAGGCAAATGGAATACATATAATAGCAGCGATAAACGTACCAATCACCGCAATCGCAAACGTTTCAAGTAATCCACGTAATAAATCTTCACCAGCAGGAATGTATACATAACCCCAATCCGGATGAAAAAGTCCGTTAAAAATAGATTTTAAAATTTCAATGGATTTGGATTTTAATTCTAATGCGGGCATTCCTACAAAACCCCACGCAATAATAGCCAAAACAACAATTACTATGATCCAATTTTTAATTATTTTTTCCTTGTGCTTTTTTGATTTAACGGGATAATTTTGTTCTAAATTATATTTATTTTGTGTCATGCGAGTTGTTTCCTCACTTTCGAGCTTACATAGTCAATGATGACAACAATAACTAATGTAAATAAAATAATCATCGCAGTTTTAGGATATTGGAATAAGCCTAAAGTAGAATCATAGAACAATCCAATACCGCCAGCGCCTACAAGACCAAGTACCGCTGAAGCACGAATGTTAATTTCAAAAGCGAACAACACATATGAGAAGAAAGTTGATAATATTTGTGGCACAACTCCGAAGACAATCCATTTCGTTTTATTTGCCCCAACTGCCGTCATGGCCTCCATTGGGCCTGGATCTATGGTTTCAAGTGCTTCATAGAGTAACTTTGCAATAACACAAATAGTTAAGATAAATAGTGCTAATACACCTGGAATTTGACCAATACCGAAGACAGCTACAAATATAGCTGCTAGTAATAAATCTGGTATCGTACGCACAATATTTAAAATAAAACGAGCCGGAATTGAAATCCATTTCGTTTTAACAATATTACTTGCACAGATTAAAGCAATTGGGATAGATACAATCGCACCTAGAAATGTCCCAACAATAGCCATGCGAATGGTATCTAACATAGGTTTCAATATTGTATGTATATATACCCAGTCTGGCGGTACCATTTGTCCAAAGAATGAACCAATTTGAGGTAAACCTACCATTAAATCGGCAAAACTAAAGCCAGTATATAAGAAACTCCATATTATTAAAGCTAATACTAGAAAAATAGTAAAACTCGTTTTTAGCGAAAACTTCTTATTTAAATATTCATCATATTTACTTGTTGTAGGTGTCGCCATATTATTCAACCCCTAGCTTCTCATCATCTTTAAGTTTACGACCGTAAATATCATTAAACACTTCCTCAGTTGCCTCACTTGCAGGGCCATCGAATACAAGTTCACCAGCACGAAGCCCTATAATACGCGTACCGTATTCAAGTGCTAGATCTACAAAGTGCAAGTTAATAAGAATTGTAATACCTAATTCTTCATTTATCTTCTTTAAATCATCCATCACTTGTTTTGTTGTTAGAGGATCCAAAGACGCTACAGGTTCATCAGCTAAAATAATTGCTGGTTCTTGTGCTAATGCACGAGCGATTGAAATACGCTGTTGTTGACCTCCTGACAATTCATCGGAACGTTGGTCGTATTTATCCAGAATGTTCACACGCTCTAAAGCATCCATGGCCTTTACTTTATCTTCTTTTGGAAAAAGCCCTAACACCATCTTCCAAGTTGGATGATAGCCAACACGTCCGCTTAACACATTGCGTAATACAGATGATCGTTTTACAAGATTAAAATGTTGAAAGATCATCCCAATATTACGGCGCATCATTAGTAGATCTTTACCTTTAGCTTTCGTAATCGATTTATCTTCAATAAGAATATCACCAGATGTTATATCATGAAGTCGATTAACTGATCTTAATAGCGTTGATTTCCCTGCACCTGATAAGCCTACGATAACTGCAAAATCTCCCTTTTCAATATTCAAATTGATGTCTTTTAAACCTACATGACCATTTGGATAAACTTTATTGACATCTTTAAATTCAATTTGACTCATTTAAATAGCACCCTTCATTTATTACAAAGAAAGGCGTGAGACAGAATTGTTTATGAATTCGTTGTATCTTTAGCTTGTTGAAATTCCCTTTACTAGGGTCTGCTCACACCCACAAGGACGACTAGAACTGAGAAAGCTTGTTTTATGTGCCATCTCAGTTCAGCCAGCTACTGCAAATTTGCTGAGTAGCCTCAAAAATATTATTTTCGACCTTGCTCCTCTTTGTCTTTTATTAATCTACAATGTTCATTAGTCTAAGTTTAGATATATTGTGATAATTTTAAAACTTCAATTTCGTTTAATGATGTTCTAATATTATTTCATATCTTGAACTTGTTTTTCATATTTTCTTACAATATCAAAGTCTGAATCTTTGGCATCTGTGTATCCTTCATGAGAATATACTTCACTGATGATTTTGTGACCTTCTTTTGTTTTTGCGATATCTTTAAATGCCTTTTTAAGTTTATCTTGGAATTCTTTATCCATATCTGGACGAACTGAGATTGTGTCATTTGGAATAGGTTCTGTTAACTTAATAATCTTAGTGTCTTTAAATACGTTAGGTTGATCTTTTTTAACAATGTTACGTGCATCTTGGAATACTGCTGCCGCGTCAACATCACCATTGAGTAATGAAATAACCGCTTGGTCATGCCCTTTCACATTTACAATATTCATATCTTTAGTAGCGTTAATGCCAGTCGCTTCTTTAAGTGTCGCAATTGGGAACGTGTAACCTGCTGTAGACGTTACATCTTGTAATGCGATTTTTTTACCTTTTAAGTCTTTTAAATCTTTAATTCCAGAATCTTTTTTGACCAAAATTTCTGATTTATAATCTTTAACTAATTTGTCTGAGCTAGACCCATCTTTGTTAACGCCATAACGTTGAGCTTGTAACAATAAATCTGCTGCTTTTTGATCATGTGCTAATGTGTATGCAGTTGGTGGTAAGAAACCTACGTCTACTTTTTTAGATTTCATCGCTTCTACGATTGTATTGTAGTTAGTTGATACAGATACTTTTACTGGGATGTCTAACTTTTCAGATAATAATTTTTCAAGTGGCTTTGCTTTCGCTTCAAGTGTGTCCGCGTTTTGAGATGGCACGAATTGCACTGTTAATTCTTTAGGTTTGTAACCATCTTTACCAGAATCAGAACCGCTGTCAGAACTTTTGTTGTTGCTATCTAATGAGCTATTATTTCCACATGCTGCTGTAAAAATAATAACTGTTAAAGCTAGCACTAAAAGATACTTCATTTGCTTCATAACTGTAATGCCCCCGTTCGATATGTATAAATCGTGTAATTTGTCAATTTAATTGACAATATAAGATTAGCACAATATTAATTGAAATAGTATTTAATTAACATAAAATTTATATAAAATACGTTTATATCATTAAGTTATTGTAAATTATTTCTAAAAAATCTTCTTAAAATCTATTCTGCATATATTTTTTACTATAATTTTTTTACTATAATTTTTTTCTATAAAAATAAATTTATTATTGGATATGAATAATGATTGATTATCACGCATACCTTATAATTATAAATAACTATCATTAATGAAAGGATGGTACTTATGACTCAACTTAGCTTTTATATCGTTAGTGATGTTCACGGCTACATATTCCCAACTGATTTCTCACAGACGAATCAACAGTTACCTATGGGTTTGTTATATGCTAATCAACTTATCGAACAATCAAGCAAAAACGACGATATTTACTTCAAAATAGATAACGGGGATTTCTTACAAGGATCACCTTTATGCAATTATTTAGTTTCAGAGATACACACTAGCAAACCATTAACAGCGATATATAATCGCTTGAATTTTGATTTGGGAACGATTGGTAACCATGAATTTAATTACGGCTTGCCTTATCTTAAAGACACACTTCATGACCTTAACCATCCAGTGCTATGTGCTAATATTTTAGATTCGAAACAGCAACCTCTTACAGGTGAAGGCGTACATTATATTGAAAAAGAAGGACTAACAATAGGCGTCATCGGTTTAACTACGCAATATATTCCCAACTGGGAACAACCTCATCATATCGAAGGTTTAACTTTCAAGAGTGCGATTGAAACACTTACCCAACTATTACCTAATGTCCGTGAAAAAGCTGACATCGTCGTCGTTTCATATCACGGTGGATTCGAATGTGATATAGATACAGAGGAACCAACTGAAGATTTAACTGGTGAGAATGAGGCTTCCGAAATTCTACGTCGCTTCCATGAAAGTATCGATGTCTTGATTACAGGTCACCAACATCGAGATATCGCGACAGTTAAGTATGAAACTGCCGTTATTCAACCTGGTACACGTGCAACACAAATAGGTAAAGTAACGCTAACGATTGACGACAATAATCATATTATTGATACGCAAAGCGAATTGTTACCTGTAGTGGGAGACTCAGAATTTAGTCTATTACCGGAAGATTCTAAGCTATTAACACATCTAGAAGACTGGCTAGATACTGAAATCACGACCTTACCTGAACCGATGTTAGTAGAAGATCAATTTGAGGCTCGAATTAAACCTCATCCACTTATTAATTTAATAAATGTTATGTTATTAGAGAAAAGTAGTGCTAATATTGCTAGCACAGCACTCTTCGACTCTGCAGCAGGATTTAATAAACGTATTACTATGCGCGATATCATCAATAATTATCCATTTCCTAATACATTCCAAGTTTTAAAACTTACAGGTGCAGATATTAAAGACGCTTTAGAAAAATCAGCAAGCTACTTCACGCTTAACGATAAAAATGAAATAACTATCAACGATGCATTTTTATTTCCGAAACCACAACATTTTAACTACGACATGTATGGCGGTATCACTTATACCATTCATGTAAGAGAACCTATTGGTCAACGCGTAACTGATATTAAGGTTGGCAATGAACCACTTATCAGTGATAAAACTTATACCATTTGTGTCAACAACTATCGTGCTGTAGGCGGTGGTAATTATGACATGTTCGCTGAAGCACCTGTAGTTAAAGATATACAAGAAGAAGGCTCACAAATTTTAATCGATTTCGTTACTAATGGTGATTTGCACAATATACCTCAAGTTGTTAACTTTAAAGTCAAACAATAATTCTCTTCTCACACTATTTAAATAATGTAAAATATAAGTGTAAATATTCTCACTAGAAAAGGAGTTCATTATTATGAGTGAATTTTTAGCTGCCATTGTCGGAGGTATCTTTGCGCTAATTGGAACATTTTGGGGGATTAAATATCAAATCACTAAAGAGAAAGAAGAAAAACGTGAAGATTATAAAAATGATATTTTGAGTATGATAGATTTAACTGCTTATAAAGCATCTAAAATAAGTAAAATTCATTTAAGTGAAACCAATGCTCTAATAAACAAGCCGCAAACGTTAGAAAAATGCGATGACGTGGAGGAACTTTTTGTAAAATTAGACGATCAAATCCAAGAATTATTGGGTACTATGAGTCACCATGAAGAAGAATCTAATAAACCTATTCGTGATTTGCTAAATTGCTATGAATCACTGGAGAATTATATCTCTAAATTTTCTATAGCTGCAAGAATCTATAATGATAAATACGAAACAAACTCTGACGATAAGCGCGTTATCATCGTGAGAACCAAAGAGAAATTAGATCGTAACATAAATACGTTCATAAATGATTTACGTCAATTTTCTAAACATCACTTCAATCACGATATGTACGAACCAACATTAAAATTCGAATCTGAATAACTATAATAGAACACCTCCAACATCGGTATAAAGATAAACTGACATTAGAGGTGTTTTCAATTTAACTATTATTCTTCAAATTGAATGTGTTTCTTTTCATAAAAATAATTAACTGCATTAATTAAAATACCTAAAATAATTATTCCCCCTGACACAAAGGTAATCATTAAATAAGGTAAACCGATTGATAATAAAATTGAACCGATAATGGCACCTAAAAAATTTGCCACATTAAAGATAGACGCCGCTAATGTACTCGCAAGTAATGGTGCTTCTTTGGCACTTAATATAATCTTACTATTTAATAACGGTGTCGTACCAAATGTTCCAAATCCAAATAAGAAACATATAATAATGGCTAAAATCGCATTATGCACAAAAGTGACAAATAATATGATAGTTAAAAATAGTAATAAAAACGTATAAAATAGATATTTTGTCAGTTTAGGTTCTGGCACATTCCCTGTGATTAAGTTGCCTAACACACCGCCTAACCCAAACATAAATAGACAAATTGTTAAGCCTACTATTTTAAAAGGTGCGAAGTCGTGTATCATTGGTTCCATAAAAGTATATGTTGTGAATACGCCAGAATAACCAAAGACAATAATAGACATCACGATTAAAATGTGTGGATTTTTAAATACTTTTAATTCATTTTTTAAATTAGATTCTGTACTTAGAGATACATCTGGTACAAACTTCAATATACCTAGCATTGTAATAATCGCTAAACCAATCATAACGCCAAATACGGCTCTCCAATTCGCAAAGCCACCTAAGAATGAGCCGAATGGCACACCAATCATAACCGCAATTGTTAATCCTGCTTGGACTAATGCGATGGCTTGCGGTTGTTTACCACGAGGTGCAACGGCTGCAGCCACACTCATACACACGCCAAAGAATGGTGCGTGCATTGAAGCTGACAACAATCTTGATAACAGCAATACTTGAAAATTGGGTGCCAACATCCCTACAATATTACTACCTATAAATATGGCAACTAAAATGGGTAATAAGCGTTTGGCACGAACATTCATTGTGAATATACGCATAAATGGTCCAATTAACGCAACACTCACAGCATATACACTGATTAATAAACCTGCACTTGAAATAGACACTTTCATATCACTTGCGATTTGAGTTAGTAATCCCGTTACAACATACTCTGCCATTCCTACTGTAAATGTACCTAACATGAATATGAAGAACATCATTCTGTTACCTTTCATCATTGCTACCTCCTTTTTTGTCGCTCTCAAAAATAATACGAGTGCTATATTACAAAAAATTAGATACCATGTGAAGAAGTTTGTTCAGATTTTTTATTTTCTTAAGTCAGTGTTCGCAAGTTTTCATATATTTTCATTGTATTAAAATTAAGACAATTTCAAGTATGTAGTATTTCGAAAACCTTCCATATATGTAACATTTTCAATCAAAATGTCGCTATGTTAATCTAACTAGCATAGGAGTGAAATGATGTCTGAATCTAAAAAAGATTAAATCCAAACAGCCACTTTGGGAACTCATAATTAATATTATCCTAGAACTATTTAATGCGATCATTCGATTTTTCAAACATTTATTATCTTAAATTCTCAGGTGATGTGGCGAATAATTAATAATTATCAATGCTATTACAACACATAATCCGCCTATCATAATGTGCAATGTAAAAGGTTCACCTAACCCTATAATTGAAAAAATGGTTGAAAATAAGGGCACTAAAAATAAAAAACTACTCGAAATAGTGGCACCACATAAATTCAAACTGCTAAACCATAATCCAATTGATCCAATAGACGCAGGAAACACAAGCCACCAAAACCATAACCATCCCCAACCATTCAATTGTTCAATGTGATAGTGCTCTCCTAACAATTGGCTAATCAAGAGCATGATGATGCCACCAAATAATAGTTGCCATCCCGTTAATACCCATGCACCTTTATCAAACTTAAATTGCTTGGTCACGACAGTATTACATGACCAACATAGTGAACCAAGTAATGCGACACACGCACCCCACCCTAGCAATGTACGATCTAACCCTAGACATACCGTAACCCCAACCACACCAATCACGAGTGTAACCATTTTAATCATTGTTAACCGCTCTTTCAGTATGAAATGTGCAAGAACAGCTAACCATAATGGATTGGTAAACAGTAAAACACCTGACATTGAAGAGGATACACCCAATGACATTGCTATATTTAATAATCCCATCGTTCCAGCCGATTGTAACGACAAATATAAAGCCTTTATAACTATTATGAGCAATTGATGGTAATGTGTTTTTAACGCCCCTTTTCAAAAATAAAACCAATAAGATAATGAATCCCGCGATGGTAAAACGCCATCCGCCTAGTAACATAGGTGGCACGTGTTCAATTGAGATGAGGTACTTCCCAGTTGGAAAAGAAGATCCCATACATATTGTCGTTAAAATAATACATATATAGAAGTATAAATGCGAACGTTGATGTAAATTCATAGATGTCATCTCCAGGTTATATATTAAAGATAATTAAGATATTCTTTATCTTTAATTAGTATTATAATGCACCCTTTCTATTTTTCAATCATAATATATAAAAATTTTATATTATATTTTATAATGAAATAAACGTCTATCATTGGAGGACTGTTATGAAATTATCTATAGGATGGGAACAAGCCGTCTATGTTCTCATAATGCTGAATCTACTACCAGAACATAGCGTGATGACCTCTACTGCTTTAAGTGATCGTTTAAATGTTTCAGATTCTTATTTAAAGAAGATTATTAAAGCTCTTGTTAAAGAAGGTCTCGTTAATTCTTCTACAGGCAAAAATGGTGGCTTTTCTTTAAATAAGCCTTTAAATCAAATCACATTTTATGATGTTTTTATAGCAATTGAAGGTCGAGACGCGATCTTTTCTAGTCAGCAATTATTGAAGCCCTTCTTAGGTGAAAATGAAGGTCAAAAAGCAGAAATGTGCGTAGTTAGTCATGCTCTAAATAAAATTGAAGCTACTCTAATTTCAACATTAACTTCTATTACACTAGATGAAGTAAATCAAAACATCGTCACAAAATATCGTCTAAACGATTTAAACCAATGGGTTTTAACAAATAGCAAAACACTGTAATACAAGCCTTCAGGATGTCTTACTTCAGACAACCCGAAGGCTACTTTTTATATCTAATTTGACAAAAATACAAGTCTTTTTGACTAATATACTTGTCGAAATGACAAAGATAATGTAACGTAAAAGCCAAGGAGTTGATGAATATTGCGAAATCGTCTTAAAGAATTACGTGCTCGCGATGGCTTCAATCAAACACAACTCGCTAAACAAGCCGGTATCTCTCGGCAAACAGTTTCTTTGATTGAACGTAATGATTTTATGCCGTCCATTTTAACAGCCGTTAAAATTGCGCGTATATTCAATGAACCAGTTGAAAATGTCTTTATATTTGAGGAGGGAGATTTATGAAAGTAAAACGCTATCTTATATTACTAGTACTTGGTGGCATTATTGGTGGTTTTGTGGGTTCTTCAATGGGAAGTATTAGTACTTTTCTATCAAATGTTAATTTTGCACATACCCATTTTGGGTTAATCATTTGTATCATTGCATCGCTAATTATCATCGGTCTTACATTTTATTTGTGGAAAGTTCAAAAAGATGCGCTTAAATTTAAAAATCAAAGTCTCAATTCTATTGAAGATGATGATGCTGATTTATTCGAAATGAAATCCAATTTAAACTTCAATAAATCTAGTATCATCACCTATATTCAATTAATCATAAGTTTTGTTGCGCTTTTATTAATCGTCTTTGGTCATGGTTCAAATATTGATGTATTGTACGCTACCATCCCTTACATGTTGACCATCATACCTTCAATAATGCTAGGCTTTTTCAATCGTCGTTTCGATTCACGTTATCCTAAAATAGGAGAAAAAAATTATACTGAAAAAACCTTAGCACTTTTGGATGAAGGTGAACGTCATATCGCTATAGTAAGTATGTATAAAAACTACGGAGTAAACTTAGTACTATTAATGATCGCAATTATATTTTTAGGTATCTTCTCTATTGATACTGACTCAAATCAAACATTAGGGATACTATTCTTAATAATTATTTTCGCCTATAACAGTTTAGGTTATATGTTAAAAGTACGTAAATTTTACAAATCCTAGTTATTTATTAATTAATCTATATTATGATAAAAGCAACTAATCTTTAATTGAATTAAATCTAATACTAATCAACAGAAAGAGTGGTTTATTATGGAACATCTATTGCAAGTGCAAGATCTCAACAAGTCGTACAAGAAATCCAATTTCCATTTGAAAGATATTTCTTTAACACTTCAACCTGGCGAAGTTATTGGTTTAATTGGTAAGAATGGTTCAGGTAAATCAACATTGATTAATACATTAGTTGGTAACCGTTTTAAAGATTCTGGAGAGATTTCATTTTTTGATCAAGTTATCTCTGATAAGGATCATGCATACAAAGAGCATATTGGCGTTGTATTCGATGACTTACGTGTGCCTGATAAACTCGAAATTAAAGATATGGATAAAGTTTTTGAGAATATTTTCAAAACGTGGAACAGTGATCGTTTCTTTGAAGTCATTCAGCGTTTCGAATTACCAACTAACGCTCAAATTAAAACATTCTCAAGAGGAATGCGTATGAAAGCAGCCTTAGCCATGGCTCTAGCGCATGATACAAAATTACTCATACTGGACGAAGCAACTGCTGGTATGGACGTATCAGGACGAGAAGAAGTCATTGAAATGTTGGAAGACTATATTTCAGAGGGTAATGGCATACTCATTTCATCTCATATTTCCGAAGATATAGAACATTTAGCTACAAAATTAATCTTTATGCGTGATGGTGAAATTGTACTTCAAGAAAGCAAGGAAGAATTGTTAAATCAATACGGTATTGTCGAAGTTGATGAGCATGATGTTTTAGATATTCCACAAGACATCATCATTGCATCAAGAGTGAGACAAGGTCAACGCCAAATCTTAGTCAAGGATTGGTCTAGTGTGACAAACGCTAACCCACTTAACACTATTGATGACGCAACAAAATTAATTATGAGAGGTAATAAATAATGAAAGGTCTAATTTTAAGTAGTTTCTATGCATCTAAAAAATCACTTATCACATATTTAATTGTAGCTATTGTAGCAAGTTTCTTATTCGCTTTTATAAATCCAGCAATGGCATGTTTCTTACCAATGATTTTCTTATTGTCACCAGTGACGGATAACTTAAAGCGAGAAAAAGATTCTAAATGGATGTATTATATTTCAACATTGCCAACACATCGAAGTGCTTACATTAAAAGTTATTTCGCATTTTATGGCATACTCATCTTTATCGGATTAATTATTGGATTAATTGCAGTATTAGCGATACATCAGAATTTAATGTTAACACTTATTTCAGGTTTAGTAGGTATTGGTGCGGCAGGCACATATGCTATCATGTTCCCGTTAACATTTAAATTTGGTCCTGAAAATTCAAATGTCATCATGATTTCAACATCGGTTATCGTTCTTATTTTATTCTTTATTACTTACTTTGGTGTTATTATGTCTGCCATTGTACGTTCAGGTTCATTCTCTGATTTAGGAACAAATCCTACAGATATCCTTTTCATTAGTTTATATGCAATACTTGGTTTGATTTGTTTAGTGGCTTCTTATTTCATTTCAATAGCCATTTTCAACAAACAAGAACTGTAATTTTTTGAATAATAACATAGTTTAATATATTAATACTGGTTCTAAACACGAGGCATCAACTGCTATCAAGTGTTTGGAACCTTTTTCGTCTCTATTCTTACATGCGTCATTCCATCATTATAGGGTATGGATTACTAAAAGCTTTTAACAAAGGAGTCCTCATCTAATGGATATTCAAACTATCGAACACTATTTAAATATTGATTCATCAAAATATCATGAACCTTCACTTGAAGCACTCAATTATTATATTAAACGCTATATGTTGGCGGTTCCTTTTGAAAATATCAATGTCCAAAATGGCATGCCTGTTTCTGTAGAAATTAATGATTTGTATGATAAATTGATCAATCAGCATCGTGGTGGATTCTGTTACGAAATGAATCATTTCTTTGGGACTTACCTTGAAGAAAAAGGTTTCACCGTATATCGTATGTCTGCAACTGTTGAACAACCTAATGGCAATCGTAGTCCAGAAGGTTCACACATGTCACTTGTAGTTCCAATTAATGACGTAAATTATGTCACAGATGTAGGCTTTGGTGACTTACCTTTACAAGCCTTGCCTATTACAAATATAGATCCTACTCACCCCGTTACAGATATTACCGGTAAATTCCGAGCAATTTCAGAACATGAAGGAACTTATAGCATTCAGAAACTCGAAGATGATAGTTGGATTACACGTTACGAGGCTCGTTTCCAACCTAAGCAAATAGAAGATTTTGAAGATATGATTCAATATAATTCACAACATCCAGATTCTATTTTTGTACAACAACTTATCGTTACTCAACCACAATCATTTGGACGAGCAACGATGTCCTCACACCATCTAACGCTAAGTAAACAAGATGGCAAAGATAAATATGATGTAACTTCAGATAACTACCGAAATATTTTAAAAAAATACTTTAATCTTGATGTTAAAATCAAACCACTAGAAGCATAATTTAATATGACCAGCAAGGTAATCTAGATTTAAGAGGTGTAATTATGACTAATATAGAAATTATTGGTGCCAAACAAAATAACTTAAAAAATATAAATGTATCAATTCCGAAGAATCAATTAACAGTTTTTACAGGGCGTTCAGGTTCGGGTAAGTCTTCCCTCGTCTTCAATACTGTAGCTGCAGAATCTGAAAGATTGTTAAATGAAACATATTCAAGTTATGTGCAACATCAACTGACACAATATGAGAAACCAGACGTCGATCAAATTAAGCATCTTCCTGTCGCAATGATTATTAATCAGAAACGACTTGGAGGTAACTCTCGTTCAACTGTAGGTACAATTTCTGATATTTACGCGTCTGTCCGACTGCTATGGTCACGTATCGGCAAACCATTTGTCGGTTATTCAGATATCTTTTCTTTCAATAACCCTAAAGGTATGTGTGAAACATGTTCAGGACTAGGTTATGTTGAGGATATTGATTTAAATGAATTACTTGATTATGATAAATCACTTAATGAGGATGCGATTAAATTCCCTTCATTTAGACCTGATAGTTGGCGAGGTAAACGTTATTTATATACAGGTTTGTTTGATAATGATAAGAAATTAAAGGATTATACGAAAGAAGAAATGGATACGTTTTTATACACCGAACCAACTAAATTAAAGAATCCACCATCAAATTGGCCTAGAACTGCCAAATTTGAAGGTCTTATTCATCGTTTCCGTCGTTCATTTTTACTCAATGATAATTTTGAAAAGAAACGTTTTAAAGAAGATATTGACCGTGTAGTATCGAAACATGATTGTCCTGATTGTCATGGACAACGTCTTAATGACACTGTATTAAGCTGTGAAATCAATGGCTTAAATATTGCAGAATTTACAAACCTACAAATCGATGAGGCGTTAGACTTTTTAAGAAAAATAAAATCAGACAAAGCCCGTGTGATTATAGAGCCACTTAAGAAGCAACTAGAAGCATTAAGTTATATTGGATTGAATTATTTAACACTAGCGCGAGAAACAACTTCACTATCTGGTGGTGAGTCACAACGTATTAAACTCATTCGTCACCTTAATAGTCCTTTAAGAGACTTAGTCTATATTATTGATGAACCAAGTGTCGGACTACATCCAGAGGATATTCAGCGTATCAACGATATCATTCAATCCTTAAAAGATAAGGGCAACACAGTCCTCGTTGTAGAACATGATCCAGATGTTATCAAGACTGCTGATCACGTTATTGATTTAGGACCTTTAGCAGGAAAAAATGGCGGTGAAATTACATTTACTGGCTCTTATAATGAATTACTCAGTTCGGACACAAGTACTGGTCAGGCGTTGAACCGTCAGCATCAACTTAAAAAAACGCCACGTAAAGCGAAAGACATGCTTCAAATTGCTAATATTAGTCGCAATAACTTACAAAATGTCTCAACTGAACTACCTAAGCATGCAATGACTGTTGTTACAGGTGTTGCAGGTTCAGGTAAAAGTTCACTCATCACTGCAGGATTTGAACGTGAACAAGAGGCGATCTTTATTGATCAGAAACCTGTCCATGCATCAAATCGTTCTAATCTACTTACTTATTTAGATATCTTTGATGATGTACGTAGTTTCTTTAGTCAACATACTGGTCTTAAGAAGAGTATGTTCAGCTATAATTCAGAAGGTGCCTGTCCGGAATGTCATGGTAAAGGGGTTTTAAAAACGGAACTTGCATTTATGCCAGACTTTTCACAAGTATGTGAATTATGTGGTGGTACAAGATATCGTCCAGAAGTGTTAGAAGCAAAAGTGGAAGGCTATTCTATTGCGGATATTTTAGCGTTAACCGTAGATGAAGCTATTGAGAAATTTAGCGACAGTCCAGGTATTACACGACCGCTTCAAGCATTAGCGGATACTGGATTAAACTATATGACTCTTGGACAATCATTAGATACCCTTTCAGGTGGTGAAATTCAACGTGTGAAACTAAGCCGTTACCTGACACAAGATGTGAACGATAAGATCTTTATTTTTGATGAGCCAACGACTGGGCTACATGAAGATGATTTACCAATTCTAATTGATTGCTTTAATCATCTTATTGAAGAAGGCAATACGGTTATCTTGATTGAACATAATTTAACGATGATGACTCAGGCGGATTGGTTAATTGATATTGGGCCTTATGCTGGAGATAAAGGTGGTCAATTACTTTATGCGGGTGAACCTGAAGGCATTTTTGACATCGACAATTCCGTAACCGCTAAACATTTAAAACGATATATTGGCCAATAAGTAAACAAAACAAACACCCCCACATGCTGATTAGACATGTGGGGGCATAATTTTGCCATTATGAATTTTATCTACACTTATAGTAACTTGTGTTGGTGCAACAATTCTTCGATATAGGTACCTTTTATTTTCTTCAAGAAAGCGTTAAGAGCGAGTTTCTGTATTTTGTTATGTTCTGAGAGTTCTGATAGATTTTTACCATCATTAAGTTCATATAAGGCATCCATCAATATACGAAGGTCGAATTCTGTTGCAACCACTTCAGGGACACCTCTATCTATGTCCAATAATTGGTATACTGCTTCCATAGCAGTCCTTACCGAATATCCAGTGGTAAATACAGTATCTCTTTCTGTTTCTGCAAAATTACCAATAAAGGCTATGTTGCGAGCATTTTCAGGCACGACAAGTGGTCTGTCCCCAACGGATCTAGGCATAAAATAAGAACAGATATATGGCATATAGACTGGTATCGTATTACATTGCGTTTTAGCGAGGTCTTCAATTTGATTGATAGGAACGCCCATATGATATAACCATTCTTGGCAAATTTCATTTCCACTGCATTCAGTGATAGGTTTATGGATGTAATCCCCATTTACGTTTGAATATAATGCATAGATCCAAACGCTCACCTTGTCTTCGGGTTGGCTTTTAAATTGTTGTTGACGATTAACAGTAAAACTCATTTGCCATTTAGAATCATTAACAGTAACAATACCACCTGTCACTGTCTTGCCGGCTAAAGGGTCTCGTTTACAAATTTGCTCGATTGTATTAATAATTGTCATGTTATTTGTCGTCGCGGTTGCTGATACAAACCAACTTTTGTCTGGTAAACGATGATAGAACTTTTCGGGACAACCAAACTCAGGGCTCTGTTTGGCAAGATTACGCCATAACGTCCAACTACCACCGATTTCTTTTGTAGGGGGTGCGGGTGTGTTGTTATCTCCATAAGTTGAACTTTCAGTGATACTACCATTCGTAACAAATACTAGATCATCTGGCATTAGAGGAATGATATCATCTTTACCTGAACGCTTAAGTTGAATTTCACGCGCAACCTTCTCTTTCGTTGTGATATCTACTTTGATATTCAACACTTGAACATCATATTGAAATTGCACACCGTGGGACTCTAAGTAAGCAATCATCGGAAGAACTAGTGATTCATATTGATTATATTTGGTGAACTTAAGGGCACTGAAATCTGCTAATCCTCCAATATGATGTACAAAGCGCATTAAATATCGACGCATCTCCATTGCAGAATGCCATGGCTCAAATGCGAACATCGTTTTCCAATAGATCCAGAAATTCGAATGCAAAAAGTCATTTGAGAAGACATCCGTAATCTTCACATCGTTTAATGTCTCTTCTTTCATTAAACATAAATGAATGATTTCTTTAATGGCTTGTGGCGCCAAAGTAAAATCACCATCAGTAGCTAACTGATGCCCCCTTTTCTCAATAACACGACAACGTGAGTAATTAGGATCTTCTTTATTTAACCAATAAAACTCATCTAGAACTGAAGCATTTTCCATTTCAAGTGACGGGATGGAGCGAAATAAATCCCACAAACATTCGAAATGGTTCTCCATTTCTCTTCCACCTCTCACAACATAGCCTTTCAAAGGAAGTTCATCTCCATCTAAACTTCCACCAGGTTTAGATAATTCTTCTAAAATATGGATTTTTGACCCATCCATTTGTCCGTCTCTAATCAAGAAACATGCAGCAGCTAGAGATGCTAATCCGGAACCAATAAGATAAGCAGATTTACGCTCTACATTTTCTGGTTTTTTAGGACGTGCAAATGCTTCATAATTTCCATTACTATAGTACATACGTATCACTTCCCAAGTTTTCATAGTTTTTAATTTTTAGATTGAAAAGTAGTAAACTATAAGTAATCTTAAAGAAATTAATCTACCCTTCGATAGTATTATAAAATGACGAGGGGCAAGAATTGTGCGTCACTTATGTGCGTTTGTAACATATGCGACATTTTATTCAAACTGTCCGATATGAGGAGTGATTAAGTTGAACAAACAAGATTTACGCGTCCAAAAAACACATCAAGCCCTAATTATTTCATTTTCTGATTTACTACAAACTAAATCTTTTGAACAAATAACGGTTCAAGACTTATGTGCAAATGCAAATGTACGACGATCAACTTTTTATCGTCATTTTAATGATAAATATGACTTGTTAAATCACGTTGTCGGCACGTTGATTGATCATTTTAGAGAGTTATATTTACCAGACATTAATCCCGACAATCCTAGACAATTTTTTGAGAAATTGATGAGAGATGTTTTGACATTTATTCACGATAATAAAGATATTGTCCGTAGCGTTATAACACTCAATTTTTACGGCGAAGTTTATACTATTTTTTATGAGCAAATCTATAAAGCAGTTCAAAAGCAAATTGAATTTGATCGACAGAGTGGTCAATTTTATGTAGATGTAACAATATATGGAGAATTTTTAACTGGAGGTATTTTGAGCGTCATCACGAATTGGATTCAACATGGACAACAACAATCGATTGATAAAGTAACGAAAGAAATTGTTAATATGATATGTGGCGCAAGAGAAGTACATTTGAAAAAACTGAGCTAAAACGCCTTTATTAAAGATATTTCATTATTTGAAAAATGTCGCCAAGATAAAAGCTTAGCGACATTTTTTCTAATTTAATTTACTGATTTAGAACCATTTCCATTTTTTATCAGCAGCTACACGTGGATACTGACTGCCTGGTAAGAAATCCCTATTATAATGAACATAGACTTTACCTTTACTATTGATAGCTAGATGCCATTTAGATTTATCTTTAGGTACAACATCATATAAATCTTTTTTTACATGATATTTCTTGCCATCTATCTCATGGTCTCCTTCAGTTAACACTTTCTTATATTCATATTTTTGACGATATTGTTTGATGATGTGATTACCTATTCTATTTCTATTGTATTTCGCATTTACATCACCAAAGGGTTTCACATTCATTAGTGTTTCATTTAGACGTAATTGATCTTGCTTATTTGTCAATGCAATATTATAGCCTTTATTACTTGTACCTGTCTTTAAGCCATCTGTACCAGGTAAATATAGTGGTTGCCCTTTTAAAGATAAATTCGTACTTTTAAAAGTATTTCCTTTTTGAGTATCCCGTGGCAACTTAGATATTTGTAATATCTGAGGATACTTCTTAATTAACGCTTGCATTAAAAGGTTCATATCTTTAGCGGTACTTTTAGGGTAATCTTGTTTCTTAAATTTTGAAGGTGCATATTGATCTAATAAACTATTCTGCGCACCTGCTGGATTGACAAAATTGGTATTAGCCATATTAAACGATTTAGCTCGTTGATTCATTGTGTTAGTAAATTTATTATTATCGCCACTTACTTTCTCACCTAATATCATTGCTGCGACATTACTTGATGCTAAAGTGGTTTGTTTAATTAATTCCTCAATAGTATGCGTTTGACCTTGTTTCAATGATACTGATGATAGGTTTGGTAGGTTGGACATGGTAGCATACTTATTTGTAATTTTGACTTTGTCACTGAGCTTTAACTTCCCATTCTCAATCGCTTCATAAGTTAAATATAAGGTCATTATTTTAGACATAGAAGCAGGGTCAACCTGATTATTTCCCCGGTAATTATATAGAATTTGCCCTTGCTCAGTAGTAAGCATGACACCACTAGGCTGATATTTCGTACTAATACTACTTTTCTTTTCTTTATTAGCAATAGTTACTGGCGATTCACTCGCATCACTTATCGAAGTATGTAATAACGAAATCGTAGTGATAATACCTATTCCTTTTACAAATTTACCAAACAAAATATCCCCTACTTTTTTAATATTAATAATGTTGTACAATACCTTTTATAACAATATTATAGGAATAATACAACTACATTCAAAATCATAATCACTTAACTATATTGTTGTTACTTACTATACATTTTGATATCCATTAAACTTTACTTGCTTTTTAATGAAAAATTGAAACTCTGAGAACTACCATAATACAATTCTCAGAGTTCGACTATGTCGTTTCAATTAAGATTCGTCACATAGAAAGTAATTAAAATTATTTATAACCTTTCTCACCTTTAAAATAACTACGATCTTCTTTGCTATAAACTTTGTCTGGATTTACAAATGGTTTCAACTTGTTTTTAAAGTCATATAGATTCAAACCATCCATAGCAACACGGTCTTGATAAACGCTATCTTCACCAATATCAGTAAAATTATTTGGACCTACTCCAGCTAAGAATTTAAATCCTGCTTTATTCTCTAGGTACTGATAGCCTGCTGAACCTCTATCTTGCGCACCATGAGGGAAAATAAATAAATCCGTTTTGCCAATAATCGGCGTTACTTCTTTCTTCCAACGTTCTGTATCTTTCACAATACGATCATATGAACTATTTGCAAAATCAATGTGCCCCCAAGAATGACTTGCGAATGTCCAACCATCGCGTTTCATTGCATTTGCAACTTTTATCGCTTGTTCTTTTCGCTTAGAGTAGTCTTTACTATCCAACTCATTCGTGCGATATCCGAGTACCCCATTGTATCCAGTTAAACCAACTACACCTTTTTGTCCATTCAATGAAAAATCTGGATGTTCTTTTACGAATTGATTTAGAATTGGAACAATATCATTCGATTCACTTTGAGTAACCTTACCATCTTTGTCTTTCGTTTCAGATACAACATGATTATATTTGTCTAATACTAAGCGATCTGCATAACCATTTCCTCTCATATATTCATAATAATTCATATCATCTATTGATAAAATTAACGGTTTCTTTCCTTTGGGCAACTTAAGTGATTTCTTTTTAATAGGTTTAGAATTGAAATCATATGCATCATGTGGATCAATCAATATGTAATGATACTTATATAATTCATCAAGTGAGCGTTTAAATTCTTCAACGGTAATCATCCAATCATTATTGCCTTTGGCTTGATTCACTTCACCAGTAAACGCCACTTTAGGATCCGTAATTAAAGGATGGAAGAAAATATGTGCTACATCCCCCTTATATTCAACCCAATCTTTTTGACCAGAACTACGCTTTTTCGCATAAATATTCTCTTCTTTATTATGCGTTTCTTCTTTAGCTTTTTTCTCATGCGTTTGCGATGTCGATTGACAAGCACATAAAACCATGGCTATTAAAACAGTGAATACACTCAACAAATATTTTTTAATCATGTATTAGCTCCTTTATGTAAGAAAGTAATTTTATGCTGATCACTAAATATTATATAACATTTTTATACTATGTATAACATATCATTTATAACTTAACGGAATTTTTACATGAAATTAATTTTATTCTGTATTAAATTATTTGTTTCTTCTTTTCGCGAGAAATTTCATACTTATATTAACTACAATCGCTAAAACGATTAAGCTTTTCAATATTAATTCATAAATTGTTGGCATCGAAAATGTACTAATAAACATAAATATTAGTATGAGTACTATCGCAATTTTATCGTGAATATCTAATTTCATTATGTTCACCTTTAGCTTTAATATAATTTCCTATATAATTGCATTATACATATAATAGGAGATGTATGTTTTGAGGAAATTAAAGGTTATACGCTGAAATATAATTGTCGCCTTGGCATCACGCAATTGCCAACATATGGTTTTACTGTAAGAGTGTTATCCAATATGACCCAGGAAATTGAGGAGATTCTAAATACAGTTCAATCTTATATTGCGAATAAGTTATATGATCGACAAATAGAATTTTTAAGAAAATATTAATTAAGAAAACAGCTTATGGTGCACTTTGTGATGTGTACTATAAGCTGTTTTATATTATTCTTTAATTTTGAAAATGAACGATTGAGATGGGATTATATTTAATACTGCTTACTTGCATATAAATGCTTTTTCATGATGCTATTCGGTATCGCCAAATATATAATTATATATGTCTTGTGATACTTGTTCGAAGTTATCGACGTTGAGTGACAGATAGAATTTCAGTTTAGGCTCTGTGCCTGATGGTCTTAAGGCAATAAACCCTTCTTTAAAGAGAATTCGAATCACATTCGCTTGTGGTAATGATATTGCTTCTTCCGTGTTGTCTTCTTTATAAATGCGTTTCAATGTCTCGTAATCTTCTACTGCAATGACTTTTAATCCTGCAATGACATCAGGAATATTACGTCTTAATTTATCCATTAAAGCGTTAATTTGTTGTTGTCCTTCTCTACCTTCAAAGACTTTAGACATCGGTTTATCCCGATATTGTCCTACTTCTCTATGAATCTCTTTTAATGCATCGTGCAGTGTTTTGCCTTCATTTTTCAAAATAGAAGCATACTTAATAATTAATGGAACGATTTGAATGGCATCTTTGTCTCTCACGAAGTCGTCAGCTAAGTAACCATAGCTTTCTTCATAGGCAAATAAAAATGATTCTGTGTCATCTAATTCACGAATGGCTTTAGCAATGTGTTTAAAGCCGATTAAGACTTCCTTCACAGTCACCTCATGTTGTTGTGCAAGACGTTTACCTAACTCACCACTTACAATAGATTGAATAACAACCGAATGATTCGGCACATTCGTGTATTCGAGCAGATATTTAATGAGTAATGCGCCAATTTCACTACCACCAAAGTAATATGTTTGACCATTTGTATCTCGTTCTACAAATCCCATGCGATCGACGTCTGGATCTGTCGCAATAATAAGGTTAGCCTCCAAGTCGTGTGCCTGTTGAATTGCTAAATCAAAGGCTTCTCGCTCTTCGGGATTCGCACTTTTAACGGAACTGAAATTTGGATCTAACTCACATTGCAATTCGACTAAGCTTACATTCTGAAAATTAAGATGCTTTAAAACGTCCGGAATAATCGGCACACCAGTACCATGCAAACTTGTATATACGACCTTCAAATCAGATTGTGTAATATCACCTATAAGATTTGTAATTTCATTTATGTAACTATCATAAACCGCTTCTTGTAAATCAAAGGTGTTCTTCTCAATAAGTTCTTGATTTAAGTCAATATTCAACTCAAGTGGATTACCTAAGTTATTGATATATTGAGCAACTTCTAATGAAGTATCCTCATCTAATTGCGCACCATCTGCACCATAAACTTTGATGCCGTTATAATCTTTAGGGTTATGGCTTGCTGTAATCATGATACCGGCAGATGTTTGCAAGTATCGGACAGCAAAAGATAGTTGTGGCGTTGTTTTATATACATCTGCCAGATAAACTTTAATGCCTTTCGAAGTCAAAATTTGCGTAATAATATGCGCGAATTCTGAAGATAAATGACGAATATCATAGTGAATGACAATTGAAGGATTATCTTCTTTATCTTTTAAGTAATTAGCAATTCCTAATGCCAGACGTTGTATGGTATAGCGATTTAAACGGCCTGGACCAAGTCCAAACTGGCCACGAATACCTGCAGTTCCAAAAGCTAATTCAGTTTCAAATCCTTGTTCTTGAAACGTTGTGGTCTGACTATCATAGAATGATGCTACAAGACTGTCATCTTTATATTTCATCCAATTGTCTTTCATTATATACTCCTTTCATACTTATACGGATGTCTTATTATTCTATTTCAGTATACTGGATATTTAAAAAAGTTTCATTTGATTAGGAGATAAGCATTATTTAGTTATCGTTGATGCTCAACGAATCAAACTCGCAATAAGTAACCCATAGTGATAAAATACATTTATAAATTAATTCCATTGGCAACACCAAACCCCTCACTATTGGGCTAGTGAGGGGTTTTATGGTGTGTTAGACGATGTCGCTGATTTCTCTATTACTTACTGAAATTGATAGCTTTCATGACCTTTCGCAAAAGCTTCAACGGTATAAATCATTGAACCACCCTCTGAGTCGTTCTCGATGTCATTGGTACAAATGAGCAATTGGTTTGTTCCAGGAATAAATTGTGGATGTGTTGAACGTAACATTTTACCTTCATCACGCCCTGGCATTAAGATTTGACCAATAGGATATCCACGTTTGTTGAAGACTAGAACACGCCCTTGTCCATACATTGCTACGTATAAATTATCATCGCTATCAATACAAACTGAGTCTGGTCCTTCATGGCCAGTAAAGTAATATGGAATCGTTGCGCCAAATGGTGCAATTGTCACGCCATCGTCCTCTAATTGAATACGATGTAGTCGGTTAATCGTTGTTTCTGTAACCCATAATATTTTTTCATCCGTACTTAAAGCTACACCATTCGCTACTGAAATGTTCTGAATGACTGGTGTTACTGTCTTGAAGTCTGGTGAAACATAGTAAACGCCACCTTTAGGGTTGGTAGAATAGCCTCTGAAATCAGTGAAATAGAAACCACCTTTACTATCAAAGACCATGTCATCAATACAATATTCAGTATTGAGTTCCGAAATGATTTCTTCAAATTGTTCACCATGTTCATCTGTGGCGAAGATACCACCTGTTGACTCGAAATCGCCTAAATAACAAGTGAATAAACGTCCATCTTTATGTATTTTGACTGCAGCTGGATTTTGTTTTGTTGATTGAAACGCTGTTGAAACCTTTTTTGTGTCTATGTCGACTTTAAAGATTTTACCGCCAAACACTTCACATAAAAATAAATTATGATCTCTATCAAAGACAAGACCTTCAAGTTGAAGTCCTTCATCTGAAATTTTTAACCAAGGTTCTGCCGTTACCGTTTGTAATTCACTTTCAGAAATAATAGGTACTGCACTTTTTGATGCCCCAGTATATGTTAATTTTGGTAAAGATTGATTTGTCATAATTAACAATTCCTCCCTTTTCGAAAAGTATAATCTTAATTCATTATAATCCTTTAATTCACTTTCTACTTATCGTACTACATGTAATCGTTTTCAAAAAGTAATTGTACTTCTAACATAGGTCTGTTGTCCTATATTCAAAACCGAAATATTGAAAGTTATTGTAAATTTGGTAAAATAATATAATGTTGATTTTTATAAAAAGATAAATTATTGAATAACTAAATGATATGGCTTACCTTTACGATAAATAAATTTTTAGAGGAGAATTAGAAAATGGATTATAGAGTGTTATTATATTACAAATACACAACAATTGATGACCCTGAAACATTTGCAGCTGAGCACTTAGAATTCTGCAAATCAAATAATTTAAAAGGTAGAATTTTAGTTTCTACAGAAGGTATCAATGGTACATTATCAGGTACGAAAGAAGATACTGATAAATATATCGAACATATGCATTCAGATGAGCGTTTCGCAGATATGACGTTCAAAATTGATGAAGCTGAAGGACATGCCTTCAAAAAAATGCACGTGCGTCCAAGAAATGAAATCGTTGCTTTAGGTTTAGAAGACGATGTTGATCCACGTGTTACAACTGGTAAATATTATTCACCTAGCGAATTTAAAGAAGCACTTGAAGATGAAGATACTGTCATCTTAGATGCTCGTAATGACTATGAATTTGACTTAGGTCACTTCCGCGGTGCCATTCGCCCTGATATCACACGCTTCAGAGACTTACCAGACTGGATTCGTGAGAACAAAGATCAATTAGATGGTAAAAACATCGTAACTTATTGTACAGGTGGTATTCGTTGCGAAAAATTCTCTGGTTGGTTAGTTAAAGAAGGCTTCGAAAATGTAGGACAACTACACGGTGGTATCGCAACTTACGGTAAAGATCCTGAAACTAAAGGTCAATATTGGGACGGTAAAATGTACGTCTTCGATGAACGTATTAGTGTTGACGTTAACCAAGTTGAGAAGACAGTTATCGGTAAAGAACACTTTGACGGTACACCTTGCGAACGTTATATTAACTGTTCAAATCCTGAATGTAACAAGCAAATTCTTGTTTCAGAAGAAAATGAAGACAAATATCTCGGTGCTTGTTCATATAACTGTGCCAAACATGAACGTAACCGTTATGTAGCTAAAAACAACATTAGCGATGAAGAATGGAATCGTCGTTTAGAAAACTTCAAAGACGTTCCAGAACATGCACATGCTTAATATCTAAATCATATCCCTTATGAGATTTAATTAGCTCATAAGGGATATTTTTTGAAGTGGCTTAGAATTCTTCATGAAGTCATTGTCCACCGCAACTTACTTTGCTTATATGATTTCTTTTTTGAGATTTTCAATGTTGGAATATAACTAGAATTGAAATATCTTTATACAAGCATCTAAGCAATTATTTAACAGCATTTTCTTCGCTATTGGCACTTTTATTATTTCTATGATAGTTGACTATTACGGTATAATTTGGGCCTATATTATTTGTTTTAGTATGTATATAGCAACTTTTATTTTAGGACTCTTTTTCCGAAAAACTTTAAAAATTGAAATGCGTAATTAGAAATCTTATAATTGATAATAATTCTCACTTTAAATACTGGAGGTTTCTACATATGTGTACAGGTTTTACGTTTCAAGCTAAAAACGGTGACGTTATTTTAGGACGTACGATGGACTATGACTATCCATTAAGTGGACATCCTGCTGTGCAACCACGTCACTACTATTGGGAATCTCGTGTAGATTATAAAGGTACAACGTCGTATGGTTTTACTGGTGCCGGTTCTGATATGGAAGGCTTTATTTTCGGAGACGGTGTAAATGAGCATGGCCTCGCAATATCTAATCAATATGACCGTGGTTATGCCTCATACGCTAATAAAATACGAGATGGATACATCAATATTTCACAAACTGAAGTATTAACATGGGTACTTGGTTACAACAAAACGATTGAGGAACTTATTGAACAAGCAGACCAAGTTAATGTTGTTGCACATACATTGAATGATATTAATGAAGCGCCACCATTACATTATCATGTATCGGATGCGACAGGCCGAACTGTAGAGATTACGTTTGTAGAAGGTCGCATTGTCGTTCATGATAATCCAGTCGGTATACTAACAAATAGCCCTGATTTAAATTGGCATTACGAGAACTTGAAGAATTATGCGAATGTGACACCTTACAAACCACAATATAAACGCTATAAAAATTTATATATCGGCAATGAAAGTGGTACCTCTGGACTACCAGGTGGTTATACGTCAGCAGAACGTTATGTAAGAGCAGCTTATCTTGTAAGTAATATGTTGCCTGACGATGGTGATGATGCAGTATTAGATGCGTTTAGAATTCTTGATAGTGTAAGCATTCCTAAAGGTGCAGTTCGCCCTTCTGAAGATGAATTCCACTATACGCTGTACCAAACTGTATTTAACTTAACATCGCGTACATTGTATGTGAAATACTATAATTCTAATCGTATTGCTGAATTACAATTAACTGAGGATTTATTAAATAGCGACGAATTAGTTATATTTGATCCGATTCCGCAAGGATTGTCTACCGATAAAGTAAATTAATTATCTATAAACAAACAAGCGTGGCTGATAAAAAAGCCACGCTTGTTTTTATTATGCTTTAACATTTTTAGGAATCAGAATAAATGCTGATATAAGTCCAAGTATCATAATAATTGCCCCGACTAAGAATGAAATCATTGCTGACATTTCTACTGAATAGAATTGTTGGCATACTGTAAATACGGTCGTATTTAACGCGATACCAAAAGCTCCTCCAAGTGTAGCGCCCATCTTATATAAACCTGTAGCAAAACTCACTTTCTCTTCTGGCATATTGAATACTGCAATCGTTAAGCCTGGTGTAGCAACTAACCCATTACCAATCGCACATACAACAAATGCGAAAGTTACAATACCTACATACCAACTTGGCGATAAGAAAGTGAAGCTAATTAGAATGATACCAATTGCTGGAAATAGCGGCCCTGCAATTAACATACTTTTACCGCCATATTTTTGAATTGCTTTTTCACCTAAGCGTATCATCGCTATCGCCATGAAGACATACGGCACTGTAACCAAACCAGTTTGTGCTTCGCTCATACCAAATTGTTTTTGAGCATAACCATTGAAGACTACTGTGGTACCTACCCCAGTGTTAAGCACAAAATTATTGATTGTTGAGCCCAGAAATGCTCGATTTTTTACAATTGAAAAATCAATAAATGGTGTGGGTCTGCCTCTTTCAAAAATATAAAATACAACTAAAGCAATGAGACCAACAATTGCAACAGTTAACGTGAATCGACTTGCCCAACCATATGTAAAACCTTGAGTCATCAATAGCATTAAGCAAGCGATAATTACGCCGAAAATCACCATGCCTACATAATCAAAGGGCTGGTGATCACGTTCTTGACGTGGCACTTCTTTTCTACGACTTAAAATAAAAATCGCAATAATTGATAAAACGATAGAAAACACAAAGATAAATTGCCAACTTAAAAAGCTAGAAATAAGACCACCGACATAGGAAGAAAATCCTATTCCACCAACTGTCGCAATCATCATAAAACTATAAGCTTTACGGAGTGATTGACCTTTAAAGTTATCTGATATTAAGCCAATTGTAGAAGGTAGTAATACGGCAGCTGATAGGCCTTGAAAAATGCGCCCAATAACTAAGAATGGCGTGGCAGGAACAAAAATAAGACTAAGGCAACCAATAATACTAAAGACGAGACCTATTATTGTCATCTTGAGGTTTCCCACTTTATCTGCAATATCTCCTGCACCCACCATGAAAATACCTGTAACGAATGATACAAGGCTGATAGATAGGTTAAGTGTAGAATCTGTAGCACCAAACGTCTTTTGTACACTAGAACCAATATTTATAAATGATTGTGCAAACAACCAATATGTTAACACTGCAAAACTAGCTGCAATGATTAATTTACCGTCGAACCTACTTTGATGTGAACTCACATCTGACACTTCCTTTATTGATATAATAAAATAGTTATTGAGAATTATTCTCATATAACCTAAGATATTATATCATGCCCTTGAAGAAAATATATAATTTAAAATTTTAATGAAGGCAACTAATAATCAGTTTATTTTAGAAACTTATCATAAATATCGTAGTTTTATATATTTATTTAACCAAACTGTAATAAATAAACACAGACCTAACTTAATTGAAGAACATAAAGAAATAGTCTCGGAACTCGCAAAAGGTAATGTTCAAATGCTACTAATTTACTTTAAAATCATTTAAAAAAAGATTTAGAATTTAGTCTCTATTATCTTGAATTTTTAAACCTATTTATCATCTAACATTCCAAACAATATCTAAATATAAAATATTATTCAATTTATTTTAAATTCACTTTAATAGCAATTTTAGTTGTGCTAATATTAAGAAAATTACATCTATTATTCACTTATCTTTTACATATTAATTAGATAGGGTTACAGAGATTAATTGTAACTCTGAATCTCATCAATTAAATATTAAAAGTTAATTTGAATAACTGTTAAGGAGTGTTTTTATGGAATGGATTAAATTGATTGGTATTTTAATCATAATCATCGGCTTCATTCTTAAGTTTGACACTATAGCAATTATTTTAATTGCAGCAGTAGTCACTGGTTTAGTTGCCGGTATGAATATCGTTGAAGTACTTTCAACACTTGGAAAAGCCTTTGTAGATCAACGTCTTGTAACTTTATTTATGCTTACACTTCCTATGGTCGGTTTAATTGAACGTTTTGGTTTGAAGCAACAAGCTTCTAAACTAATTAGTAACGTCAAGAAAATAACAACCGGTCGCCTTCTTACTTTATATTTAATTATTCGTGAAATCGCCGGCGTAGCTTCAATACGTATCGGTGGCCATCCTCAATTTGTTCGACCTTTAATTAACCCTATGGTTCAAGGTGCACTTCGAACACGTTACAATCTTACTGATAAAGACATCGATGAGAAAGATATTGAAAAACTAAAAGCCGAAGCATCTGCCATGGAAAATTATGGTAATTTCTTTGGACAAAACTTATTTGTTGGTGCTGCTGGTGTGTTATTGATGGTTGGGACTTTCCAATCTTTAGACATTAAAGTGAATGCGATGAGTTTAGTGCTCGCTTCAATTCCTGTTGCTATCATCACACTTATTTTAGTTTGGATTAAAAATATTTTACTCGATCGTTACTTCAATAAAAAATATGGAAATAATGAGGTGAAAAGTCATGAGTGAAGCAACTTTAAACCATATTTTAGAAATATTTTACATATTGATTGGACTTCAATTTTTATATACAGCTTATCGCGCTTTACGTTCACAAGATAAATCTAAAAGTTTAGGTACAGCAGCATTTTGGACCATTTTAGCTATTTTATTTATAGGTGGTCCTTATATACCAAATGCAATTAATGGTCTGCTAGTTTTAGCAATGGGTGCTTTAACACTTTTCAGACAAGTGAAAATCAAAAACATTATCGATGTTAATGATGAGGAAGTTGAAAGAGGTTCTGCTAAATATGGAAATAAGCTTTTCATTCCTGCAATTGTCTTAGCTGTGGTGGCAGTAGTTGTTTCAAACTGGACTCCACTTGGCGGTGCCATCGGTTTAGGTATTTCATCTATTGTAGGATTAATCGCAGCACTACTCATTATCAAACCAAAATTATCTTACACATTGTATGACAGTGACCGATTAACGCAACAAGTTGGAACGACAGGTATATTACCACAATTCTTAGCTGCACTTGGCGTACTCTTTACTGCAAGTGGTGTGGGTCAAGTCATTTCAAAAGGTATCTCTTCATTTTTACCTGAGGGCAACCATTTAATTGGTGCAATTGCTTATATATTAGGTATGGTTCTTTTTACAATGCTTATGGGAAATGCTTTCGCAGCATTTACTGTTATAACAGCAAGTATTGGTATTCCATTCGTTATTGCACAAGGTGGCGATCCAATCGTTGCAGGTGCGCTTGCCATGACTGGTGGTTTCTGCGGAACATTACTTACACCTATGGCGGCAAATTTCAACACATTACCAGTTGCACTACTTGAAATGAAACAAGAATTTGGCGTTATTAAAGCACAGGCGCCTATAGCATTAACACTTATAGTAATTCACATTGCTCTAATGTATTTCTGGGCATTTTAAATAATTCTAAGGAGGAAATGAATAATGAAAATTTTAGTTACAGCATTTGATCCATTTGGCGGTGAAAAGATTAATCCTGCACTAGAGGCAGTAAAGCAATTGGAGAATACGATTGGCGAACATACCATTTCAAAGTTAGAAATTCCAACCGTCTTTCATGAATCTAAAGACGTCATTGATAAAGAACTGTCTAAAGGCGATTACGAAGTGGTCTTGTCTATTGGTCAAGCTGGTGGCCGTTATGACCTTACTCCTGAGCGTGTAGGTATCAATATCGACGATGCACGTATTCCTGACAACAAAGGAAATCAGCCTATTGATGTGGCCATTCAAGAAGATGGCGCACCTGCCTACTTCTCAAACTTACCTATTAAAACGATGACTGAAGCGATTAAAGCAGCAGGCGTCCCTTCAAGCTTATCGAATACAGCGGGCACATTTGTTTGTAACCATGTCCTATACCAATTAGGTTATCTCGCTGACAAGTCTTATCCGGGGCTACTATTTGGATTTATTCATGTACCATTTATCCCTGAACAAGTAACAGATAAACCTGAGAAACCGTCGATGTCTATTGAAACAATTGCGAAAGGTTTAACAGCGGCTATTAAAGCCATTTCTAAAGAAGACGACGCCAAAGTTGCACTAGGAGAAACACATTAAAAAGAGGGTCCCCCCTCTTTTTTTAATTTCAAAATTGGAAAACTTCTACGTACCTATTCACAAATTTATCATTTCAAAGAATTTGTATAGGGTGTATCATATAATAATGTTTATTGATGGAAAAATATTTTCAATAACTAAACTCTATTATAAAAAATAATGATGAATACAATAGAAAGAAGGTAAACATTGAAAAAGCGCATATTCTATTCACTTTCTATATGCGCGATGCTTATGTTAAGTGGTTGTGCTCAGTATCATAATGATGACAAAGAGGTTAAAGTCTCATTACCTCGTGAATTTAATACAAATCAACTAGATGCATAAGGCTTTGATGCGCCTATGCCTGTGTACAATGCTATCTATCAACCGCTTGTAACTTATGGTAAAAATGGCAAGATTGAACCAGGTCTTGCTACATTTTGGGAAGCTTCAGAAGACGGTAAACACTACCTATTTCATTTAAAGAAGAATGTAAAATTCAATGATGGTTCTGATTTTGATGCATCGGCAGTTAAATTCTCAATTGAACGTGCGAAGGCAACGGATACAACCGATCCTATAAACATTTAAGAATTGAGCATATTTAAGTTAAAAAACAATGCCTATCAAAACTTAGGCATTGTTTTTATTGCGTATATACTATGTAATTAGAGTATTTCTACCAAAAATAATTTTGAAATGTAGCTAATATATTACCAAACATGTGTATGATGATAGGTATTTCGAGCCGTTTTGTTTTTAAATATGCAACAACGAAAATGAAACCTGAAAAGCCGTAAATAAACCATTCACCTATGTTGCTTGGGCCATGAGCGCCAGCGAATAAAATAACAGATACTATGCCACCAACTATAGGTGCACCTCTAAAGATACCTTTAATTAACAATCCTCTAAATATAATTTCTTCTAAGATAGGACCTAAAATACCTATCGCAATGAGTTGTAAATACAGTGGTACATTGCGGTAACTTTCCTCTAACTCCTTCTCATTCCCTGTCGTAGGCATGAATTCAAAATAAATATAATCTGTACCATTTGCAAGAATGAATCCAATGATAATGATTAGCCATTGCTTTTTAGTTATTCGACTAAATTGAAATAGCTTCAACTTACTTAATTTTAAAATTAGAAATGCAATAATGACCCCTACAATAGCAATCCAAAAGTATCTTGGCTTCTCTACTAAGAGTATAACCATTGATTCGGCAACAAATAAAATACAAATTAAAAATAGAGATTGTAATAGCAACTTCCAATAAGGTTTTTGAGAAATTTGAAAATCTCCTGTTATATGGTCATGTGACATTTCATCTTTAGACATAGTTAGCCTCCTAAACATATAATTCGAAATGTTAATTTTTAGTTTAGATAACGCATTTTTATGAAGTAACCTACAATAAATGTCAAATATATGTTACATTCATATAGAGGTATTCATTTTTCAAAATCTTATATTTCTAGACAAAGGTGGGTTTATTATGATGAATCATCAAAATATGGATACAATTTCTAATACTACATCTTCTTCAAATGAAGATAATTCAACTAAAGACCACATACATACCGAAGAACGTCGTCCAACTGGTAATAAGTTTGTACGTGCCCTTATTTTCATTGGCTGGATGCTACTAATTCAAATTCCTATTGTGAGTAGTATGTTTATCTATAGTTTTTCTATTTATATGGATACATTAACTTGCACATTAGTGACCATCATTTATTTCATACTAGCTGCTGTAGTAATATGGCTAGTTAGAGGTTATTACAAACGTCATACCTATGAAAAGTCTAAAAAATTTACAGGTAAGGATATTGCAGTTAATGTTGGTTGGGCCTTACTTCTTAGATTAATCGTTATTGGTATGTCATATTTAATGCTATTTGCGACAGGTTCAATGCAAACACAAAACGACAAAATGTTATTAGGTGATATGAACGCTGCCAAACCAACGCCTGATCAATTGGGCCAAGTCTTCCCGCTAATTGTCTTCGTACTGACGATTACATTTGTAGCACCTTATTTAGAAGAACTTGTTTATCGTGGCATTTTTAAAGAAACATTATTTAAACGTACACGATTCTGGTTACCGTTCATCCTATCATCACTTATCTTTGCTTCTCAGCATGGTATTTCAAATTGGGTAGCAATTCTAATGTATACCATGATGGGAATGATATTCTACCTTGCTTACCATCGTCGTAGAAATGTTCGTGACAGCATGATGGTTCATATGATTCATAATGGTGTGAGTGGCATCATGGTTCTAGTAAGTTACTTTATGGTATTTTTTAGTTAAACATTGAACTCTTAAACTAGTTCTAACATAACAAATATTGTCGTAATTTAATCTTAAATATTTCTTAATTTAGAATTTAGCACTTATTAACACTATAAAAGCAGGACTTCATTACGTCGAAGTCCCGCTTATTTTTATTTATCAAATGCAATGGTCTTTATATTTTTCTCTTTCAAGAATTTCTCAATTTTGGCTTGTTCTCGACCATTCGCAATATTTTTATCTTTATTGATATCGAGAATATCTTTTAATGATGCATCTTCATCTAAATTTAACGCACGTTGATTTGTTTGATATGTTGCTATCATATAATTACTTATCTTTTTAGTGTATTGTTCATATTCTTTGTTAGGCATCTGATTATTTTTTATGTACTTGGCAAAGTTATTTAAATTTTGTTCTTGTAAGTCTACAATATGATTGAATTTTTGTTCTTTTTTCTTAGATAACTTTTCGTCAGAATCTAACTTGTCCTCGTATGGCTCTCTAGCATCTGTTAATTTTCTATCGGTATCTAAATAGATTTTAATATCTTTTTTAATCGTGTTTTCAGAAATTTTCTGATCTTTAGTTGTTTTATCAAAAATATATTTCGGTATTTTATAATTATGATTAGCACTATTTTGTGACTGCTTGTTATCATTTGATGTATCTTTAGAATCATTTTCTTCTGACGATGACGAACAGCCAACTAATGTAAAAGTAAGAATAATTACAGGAATAACTAATAAGTATTTCTTCATATTAATGCTCCTTTATAATGTAAGTAATTCTTTCCTTTTTTTAGTATAAGCAACTACATAAATAATTTAAATAAACCATGTAAAATAACAACTACTTTTAAAGTAACTTGTTTACTATGCCTAATTTCATGAGAGAATATCACTCTATAGAAATCTGAACCCTTCTATTGAATACCTCTATGTTTAATCATTAGTAAAATAAAAATAACGCCTATGTATCCTGCGATAGATATAATGGATGCTTCATAACCAAATTGATTACCTGTGATGGCTATGTTGTTCGTATGTACGACATATTGCCAAATACTATACTGACTTTCCTTTTCAGTGATAAGTAAAAGTTGGGATAAATTCCAACAAAAATGTAGCGTAATGCTTGCCCAAATGGTATTAAATTTATAGGTTGCCAAACCGAACATGATGCCTACTAGTGAACCGCTAATTAATAATAAGAAGAAACTACTTACATTTAACCCACCATTTAATAAATGGATTGCTCCAAAAAATATTGCCGTGGAAATAATGGCAATCTTGATGTTCGTCTTCTTCTCAATGTACCCCATCAATAAACCTCTGCATACCATTTCTTCAACGACCGCGCCACCTAAGGCTGTTACGAAGATAGACCAGAAAAATGAATGCAACATATCAATTAAATTACCAAAGTGGTGCACAGTAAAATCACCTGGAACAAAAATGAAATAAATGCCATAAACTACTATTGGTAAGCTTAAGCCTAATATCACATAGAGTTTATTAAACTTAGGTGTTGTTATACGATATGCGCTCAAGCGATCTTTTAATACACGTTTAATGAATAATCGAACGACTAAAAAAGCAAAAATGATATATAAAATCCCTTGTAAAATAGCGCCTATACCTAGAAATGGAATTAAATCACTAAAGATGGATGCAATGCCTTGTGTAACGACCATGATAAGTAGTGCTAATAAGAATATACCTGCAATTTTCAATATTTTCATGATAATACCCCTATCTTTTTATAATCATTAT
This sequence comes from Staphylococcus sp. AtHG25, assembly GCF_003217445.1. Lineage (NCBI taxonomy): Bacteria > Bacillati > Bacillota > Bacilli > Caryophanales > Staphylococcaceae > Staphylococcus > Staphylococcus sp. AtHG25. The sequence goes on from NZ_QJSN01000001.1 coordinate 179,611, forward strand.
TATATTAGCACAATGTTAAAGATATAAAATACGAGTCGAACAATCAATTATGTCCAACTCGTTTACTAAATATTATTTTTTCTCTATTACTTTAGAAATATATGTTGATGGTTTATCTTTATCAAATATTGTTAGCCCAGTAATATCTTTTGCATTTTTAGATGGTACGACAAGACTTACTAAATATCCGAAGACGAAAGCAACGACGAATGAAATGATTGATACGTAGAATGGTGAGTTACCTCCACCAACGCCATTTAGTAGGTATGCAATGATTACACCTGCAATTAATCCTACTAAGACACCAAATGTATTCGCACGTTTTGTAAAGATACCTACTGCAAAGATACCAGCTAGTGGTACACCAAATAATCCAGTGATCAATAAGAATAAATCCCATAAATTGTTTGAATCAGCAGCAATTAAGTAAATTGAAATAACATAGCTTAATAAGCCTGCCACAACAATGACTAATCGTGCAAAGTTAACTTCTGATTTATCTGCCCCTTTTCCAAAGAAGCGATGTTTAATATCTTCAGAAATACAAGCAGAGATAGAGTTCAAGCTTGATGAAATCGTCGACTGTGCAGCCGCAAATATAGCTGCAATCAGTAATCCGCCCACGAATGGTGGCATTTCAGTTAGAATGAAGTAAGGCACGATAGATGATGTATTGAATCCTTTAGGCAATACCTGTTCATGTTGATAGAAAGAATACATCATAGTTCCCATTCCATAGAAAATAGGTGCAGAGATTAACGCTAAAACACCATTTGTCCATAACGATTTCTTCGTTTCATCCATAGAGTCAGATGCTTGATAACGTTGAACAACATCTTGACTCGCAGTATATTGGTGTAAGTTGTTAAAGATATTTCCAAGGAAGATAATCGGAATCGCTGCTGCTGCGCTATTTAATTTCCAGTTATCTACACTAATAATCTTCTTATTGGCAATTGCATCACTGACAATTGTGCCGAAACCACCTTTGATTTCAAAAGCACCGATGATAATTATCATTAATGCGCCACCAAGTAAAATAACACCCTGGATAAAATCGCTCCATACAACGCCTTCGAATCCACCTAAGAAAGTATAAAGAATACATAAAATACCCACTAAACTAGCTACGATGAATGGATTCATATCAGATACAGCTGTGATTGCTAATGTTGGTAAATAAATAACAATCGCTATGCGTCCTAAATGGAAAATGACAAATAATAATGAACCGATGACACGTATACTTGGTCCAAAACGCGCTTCTAAATATTCGTACGCTGATGTTACGCGTAACTTTTTAAAGAATGGTACATAAAATGCGATTAAAATTGGAATAATTGCGACAATCGCAATATTACCAGCGATGTATGCCCAATCTGTTAAAAATGCCTTTTCCGGTGTAGACATAAAGGTAATGGCACTTATAGTCGTCGCATAAATCGAGAACCCAATGGCCCACGATGGCAAACGACCACTTGCCGTGAAGAAACTATCCGTATCTTTACCAGCCCTTTTAGTAAAGTACGCTCCAATTAATAACATAATGACAAGATAACCAATAACAGCTACCCAATTCCATGCCCCAAAACCGACTTGATGCATAATCAACACCCCTTGTGTTACATATTCTGTTGTTAAATATTCTCAGTTTGTCTATAAATCGTATTTCTTAATTAATGTGTCCAATGCATCGCGATGTCTTTCATCAAATGGTCGGAATGGACGTTTAGGCAATCCTCCATCGATACCACGCGTTTTTAATATTTCTTTTAATGTTGGGTAAATGCCCATACTTAATACCGTTTCGATGATGTCATTCGTATCATGTTGTATTTGATATGCTTCAGCAATTTTGCCTTCTCGTGCTAAATCAAATATTTGTCGTGCACGGCGACCATTCACATTGTATGTTGAACCAATTGCCCCATCGACACCTGAAATTGTCGCTTGCACTAACATTTCATCAAATCCAGATAATATGAGTTTATTAGGAAATGCCTTACGGATACGTTCTAATAAGAAGAAGTTCGGTGCAGTGTATTTCACGCCTACAACTTTTTCATGATTAAATAACTCGCCAAATTGTTCGATGCTAATATTGACACCTGTTAAGTCAGGAATCGCATAAATAATCATATTGTTTTGTGTTGCTTCGATAATGTCGAAATAATATTGCTTAATTTCTTCAAAAGAGAATGGATAATAGAATGGTGTCACTGCTGATAACGCATCATAACCTAGTTCTGTTGCGTATTTCCCAAGTTCAATCGCTTCATTTAAATCTAATGATCCAATTTGCGCAATTAAGTTCACATCGTCTCCAACAGTTTCTTTCACTACTCTAAAAATTTGTTTCTTTTGTTCTTTACTAATTAAGAAGTTCTCCCCAGAACTACCATTCACATATAAGCCATCAAGTTTCTCAGTCTCAATCGCATTTTTAGCAATTTGCTTTAATCCTTCTTCTTTTATTTGTCCATGTTCATCAAACGGTACAAGTAATGCGGCGTATAATCCTTTTAATTTATCTTCCATGTCATGTTCCTCCAAATCAATTTTTATTCAAATTCATTTTTATAAACTTTGAGATAAATTCAATTACAATAAATTTCTATTTACACTTCGAATTGTAAACGCTATCATTTTCTTAAACAACTATTTTTGAAAAGATTTAACAAAATGTTGCGAATTTGATGAAAATATTTTTCAAAAAGAATGATGACGATTACTTTAATTTGAAGTGTCGTTATAATAAAGACGACTAAGGAGGTACCTCAATGTATAAAATAGCTATAGATATAGGTGGAACAAATATTAAAGTGGCAGTCATTAATGATGACTTAGAAATGATTGATTATAAAAGGATTAAAACGCCAGATAATATTAATGTGCAAATTGTAGATGAAACATATCAATTAGTAGCAGCATTTATGAAACAATATCAACTTAAAAATCCATTTATTGGTATTTCAAGTGCTGGTGTCGTCGATTCAGATTTAGGTCAAATTATTTATACGGGGCCAACCATTCCTAATTATGACGGTACACAATTCTTCGAAGTCTTCAAAGATTTATCGTCTGATATCGCTGTTTATAATGATGTGGATGCGGCATTGTTAGGGGAACTTAAACTCCATCATTATGAAGAAGATAATATATTCTGTTTAACTTTGGGGACAGGTATTGGTGGTGCATTTTACAGTCAAGCTTCTGGCATTTATCAAGGTTCGCGTCACCGTGCCAATGAAATTGGTTACTTACTTTATCGTGAAGAAGATGGTAAAACATTTGAACAACGTGCCTCAACATCAGCTCTTAAAGATTTAATGACTAAACATCAATTTGAACATGGTACGGATGTACCTAGATTATTTAATCTAGCAGAAGATGGTAATGAAGAAGCACTTAATATTCTCAATGAATGGAGTAATTATGTTGCAGAAGGTATTGCTCAAATTCAAATTATTTATGATCCAAGCTTGATTCTTATTGGAGGCGGTATTTCATCTCAAGGTGAAACACTTCTCAAATATATAGAACCTAAAATTCATCATTATTTACCCTCTGACTATGGCATTGCTAAGATTCAAACAACTCAAACAGAGAATCATGCTGCTTTATTCGGCGCAATCACTAAATAACAGCTGGATTTAGATAGGCGTGGGACACTGAATTCATAACGAATTCTGTCCCACTCCTCACTCATTCTTTCTCATTTCCTAAAATGACATCTCGTGTTTGTTGATACACTTGTTGCATATGTGTGTCATTCAATAATAAATAACTCACGATATCTAATAAAAATAGTGTTGCGATTTGTGAGTTGATGAATTTTGAATCATTGTTACTTGATTGAGCCGTCGTGATTAATACTAAATCTGCATTCTTAGTAAGCGCACTACCTTCGAAATTTGTTATGACTACGACATACGCCCCTTGATTGCGAGCAATCTTCGCAGCTTCAATTAATTCTAAGGTTTCCCCACTATTTGAAATAGCGACAAACATATCTCGTGATGAAAGTAGCGACGCCGATATCTTCATTTGGTGCGCATCTGTTGATACAGAACCTTTGATACCCATACGCATTGTGCGATAGTAAAATTCACTTGCCGTTAATCCCGAACTTCCTAATCCTGCGAAATTGACTTGTCTACACGTTTTTAAATTGTGTGCTAGACGCTTAATCTTTTCCTCGGAAATAAATTCACCCGTTTGTTGGATAATGTTTTGATGATAACGATGAATAAGCTGAACAAGCGGTGCATTTTCTACTACCTTTTCTGATTTTTCGTGTTGCAAATTAAACTTCATATCTTGAAAGTTGGCATAATTTAATTTGCCACTAAATCTTGTAATGGTAGCTGGTGATGTCCCGATAGCATAAGCTAAGGAATTAATTGTAGAGAAATTTTCATCAAGTTCATGTGTTTGTATATATTCAATAATTTTTTTATCCATTTTCGTTAATAAATGACGACTTCGTTGAATACGATTTTCAAATTTCATGACAACACCTCGTAATTAAGTTAGTTAAACTGTATTATATTTGAAAATATTTTTCAATTCTCAATTATAAATTGATAAATATTTTCTTAATGTTATGATATGAATGAATAAACGAATCAATTATAAATACTATTTCTATTTACAATTTTGAAAAAGACGGAGCGTGTTTAAAAATGTTACCAAATGGATTAATCGTGTCATGTCAGGCGTTACCTGACGAACCATTACACTCATCATTTATTATGTCAAAGATGGCTCTAGCAGCTTTTCAAGGTGGAGCGGTTGGTATACGTGCGAATACTAAAGAAGATATTTTAGCGATTCGAGAAGAAGTATCACTACCGGTTATCGGAATTGTAAAACGAGATTATGAAGGTTCTAATGTATTTATTACAGCAACTTCTAAAGAGGTGGATGAACTAATTGAAAGTGGATGTGAAGTAATTGCTTTAGACGCGACAACGCAAACACGTCCTAAGGAGTCCCTTGAAGAATTAGTTCATTACATTCGAGAGAAAGCACCCCATGTTGAAATTATGGCGGATATTTCAACTGTTGAAGAAGCCATCAATGCAGATCATTTAAACTTTGATTACATTGGCACAACATTACGTGGGTATACGTCTTATACAAAGGGACACATTCTCTTTGAAAATGATTTTGAATTTTTAAAAGAAGTATTAGAAAAGGTCAACGCGAAAGTTATTGCAGAAGGTAATGTCATTACACCTGAAATGTATAAAAAGGTAAGTGACTTAGGCGTACATTGTACGGTTGTCGGTGGCGCAATTACACGTCCTAAACAAATCACTGAACGTTTTATAGAAGTTGTCCAACAAAAATAATTGCTTAATTTGGAGGCGTAAATCATGAAGATAACGAACTTAGTAGATAAAAAATTAGCGAGTGATTATGTTGCAATTGAACTATTGAAGTTAATTAAAGATAAGCCTGATGCTATATTAGGGCTTGCTACTGGTGGCACGATGACAGATGTTTACCCACGCTTCTCAGAATTAGCATTGGCTAATCGAGTAAATTTAGCAAAAGTTCAAACATTTAATTTAGATGAATATGTAGGGTTAGCACCTGAACATGCTCAAAGTTATCATACGTATATGCATCAATTATTATTTGATCACAATGCTAGTTGGAATGCCGATAACATTCATATTCCTCAAGGCCATGTTGAATATTTAGAGCGTGAGGCACGTCGTTATGAGGATCAATTGAAACAAATTGGTCAACCGGACATTCAGTTATTAGGTATTGGTGAAAATGGACATATCGGCTTCAATGAGCCTGGCACATCTTTTGAAAGTGAAACGCGTGTGGTTGATTTAACTGAATCAACGATTAATGCTAACAGTGTTCATTTTGATCATATTGATGATGTGCCTAAACAAGCCGTTTCTATGGGATTGAATTCTATTATGCGTGCGAAACGAATCATCTTATTAGCATTTGGAGAACGTAAACGTGATGCAATTCATCAACTCTTGAATGGTGAAACAACTGAGTCATTACCTGTATCTATCTTGCATCAACATCCTAATGTAGAAATCATTGTTGATGACACTATTTTCAAACATTTATAGTTCACTACCCAAATAAAATAGAAAACAGAAAGTGGATTGATAGCCAATCCACTTTCTGTTTTTTCATTTTATGAATGTTTAAATAGTTTTAAAATTAAATACATAATAATACTAATAACCGCAATTACTGAGAAAGTAATTAAGAATATTAATTCTGTTTGGTGAAATTCAAATGCTAAAGTAAAATTATTAAAACTTTTGAATGTGCTATAAACGATTAAATTAAGTAGGATTAATGCGATTAAAGCAACAATAGATAACCATGCTAACCAACTAAAGAAATGCTTAGCGTTAGGGAATCTGAAATCATTATTCATGAATGGACACCTCTCTTCCGTCGCTCGAGTTTCGTATCAAACATTTACTACATATATACACTAGAATGTATATCTTTAAACGCGAATAGAGGTTAGAGAGAATTTATAATAACTACATCAACCAATTTTTTTAATATTGATGTACAACTCCTGATTTAATTGTTTTATCAATACGAATCGTATCATTTACCATAACGATATCAGCATCTTTACCGATTGCTAAACTACCTTTATGGTCATCAATTTTCAATGCAATGGCTTGATTCAAACTCGTTACTCGCCATAAATTCTCTAATGAATCATGTGTATATTCAATTAAATTATACAAACCGTCATTCATTTTCAAGATGCTACCTGCTAAAGCCCCACTTGCTAAGCGAGCCTCTTTTCCTTTAACGATGACATTCTGTCCGCCTAAATCATATTCACCGTCTTCCATCCCTTTCGCACGCATTGCATCTGTGATGAGATACATGTGTTCATTTCCCTTTTGCTTATAAGCAATATGTACAGAAGCAGGATGTGAATGAATACCATCAACTATAATTTCCGTATTTAATTGTTCATTCGTCCACGCCGCACCAAAGACACCTGGATCGCGATGTTCAAATGGTGTAGCAGCATTATATAGATGCGTTACGTGTTTAGCACCATGGTCGACCGCTTCATTCGCTTGATCAAACGTTGCCACAGTATGCCCCATTGAAAAAATAATATCTTCATGTAATTGATTGAGTGTATCATGTGCACCTTCAACTTCAGGCGCAAAGGTAATAATTTTGATTTGCTGATTCGCAATTTCTTGGAAATGTTGAATCTTAGACGCTGACGGACGTTGCACATATTTAGGATTTTGTGCGCCAACTTTATGCTCTGAAATAAATGGACCTTCTAAATGAACACCACCTACTTCAGCTGCTTCTCCTCGTTGTTGATCAGCTTGATATGCCACAATATTTTTCAATGACTTTTCAATATTAACATCAGATTGTGTCATCGTCGTTGCTAAAAATGTTGTCGTTCCCTCCGATAATAACTGTTCAGCCAAATGTTTCAAACCTTCATAAGAAGCATCCATTGCATCCTCGCCATAACCACCATGAATATGAATATCTATGAAACCTGGTAATACATTTTGACCTTTCACGTCGAGTTGTTCTAATTCTCCAGTATACGTTCCTTGTTGAATATCACTTATTTTGCCATCTTCTACTACAAGATATCCATTTTCAATAACTTGCTTTTCCGTATAAATTTTACCATTTGTAATGACATAGTTTGTTGACATGATATACCTTCTTTTCTATTTAATTCTTCAAATTTTCATCTCAATTATAGCATTTCATTAGGTCGTATTTAGCCAATTTTCTCTTTTGGAAAAAGTTTTCAAAACAGAACACTATGACTTAGAAATCAAGATATTTCAAAAAAATTGAATTTTGAAAATATTTTATATTATAGGTATACTCAAACTAAATAAAATATAAAGGATGACTTAATTGAACAATGAATGACAAGCGAAAGAAAAACAATTATTTAGTATATGTGATATCCGTAACCATCATTGTACTTATTACTGCTATGGCCGGATTCTTTCCTAAAGCATTTGGCACCTATGCACAGCATATTTATAATTTTATTTCTAATTCATTTGGTTGGCTGTTCTTACTTATTATATTTATTTTAGATATCTTTTTAATCTCGTTAGCAATTTCTCGTTACGGTCGCTTCAAATTAGGCAGTGATGATGAAGAACCTGAATTTTCATTTTTATCATGGTTAGGTATGTTATTTTCAGCGGGACTTGGTGTCGGTATTGTATTCTGGGGTGTTGCTGAACCACTCACACATTATCTTCACTCACCGTTTCCAAAAGATGTTCCGAATCAATCAGCAGAGTCAGCGCGTGTAGCTATGGGCTATACCTTCTTCCATTGGGGTATTTCACAATGGTCTATCTTCGCCATGGCTGGACTTATCGTGGCATATTTTCAATTTAGAAAGAAGCGAGATGGTTTAATTTCTACAGCAATGGAACCTGTCTTTGGTCAAGCTTACAAACGTCCATTTCGAAATGTGATTGATATTTTAGCAATTATAGCTACAGTTATGGGGATTGCCACTTCTATAGGTCTTGGTATCATGCAAATTAGTGGTGGATTGAATCATGTCTTCCATGTACCAAATAATAACATTACAAAAATTGCTATTACGGTACTCATGGTTTGTATTTTCTTAGGTTCTGCGATAACTGGATTAAATCGAGGCGTTAAATGGCTAAGTAACATCAATATTATTTTAGGCGCTGTTTTACTACTATTCATGCTTATCTTTGGAGACTTAAAATTCATCTTTGAATCTTATACTCTAGCAATCGGAGACTATATCAGACACTTTGTTGAATATAGCTTACGTATCAATCCATATTCTGGCAATAATGCTTGGATACAACAGTGGACCGTCTTTTACTGGGCATGGGTAATCTCATGGTCACCATTCATAGGAGGTTTCGTCGCTCGTGTATCTCGTGGACGTACAATTCGTGAATTTATCATGTGTGTTTTAATCGTACCTCCACTCATTTCATTCGTATGGATTGCAGGATTTGGCGGTATGGCCGTTAAGATTGCTATGGGTGGCGATAACATCGCTAAATTAGTAGATAAAGATTACACAGTTGCTTTATTTGAATTACTATCAAAATTTCCATTAGCAGATATTACGAGCATATTAGCAGTCGTCTTAATATTCTTACTCATAGTGACAAGTGCAGACTCAACAACACATATTGTTGCTGGCATGGCAACAGGAGGTAGCGAGAATCCAAAGGTGAAACATAAAGTGATTTGGGGATTGCTCATCGGTGCCATTTCAGTTGCAATGACGATTGCAGGTGGTTTGACGAGCTTACAAACTGCATCCGTTGTAACAGGTTTGCCATTCTCTATCATTCTATTACTAATGACACTCTCAATAATGCGTGCGCTTCGCAGAGAACATACGAAGCACTTCCAAATGTCTTATATTGATGATGACAAAGATTATTCTATTCCATTAGAACAACGAGAAGATCATAATAAATCTAATGAAAAGGAACAAGACAAGGAACAAAATAATGAAGAAAAATAACAATATGGATCTGTACTTTAATTTACTGCCTTTAATTGGACTAATCATAAGTATATTTTTTTATTCATACTATATTTTGTCATTTATCACATAGATGATAATTGGGTTATTGTAAGTTTATATTGCTTATTACCAATATTTGTGAATAGTTCTATCACTTTAGTCTATAAGCTTTTTAATAAATAGCGCATATACTGCTCTTGTCATATGTGTAATTTTAAAATATTGTAGTAATAAGCACTTTCTATCATTAAGGGGAAACAAGGGGGATTATAATGAATTACAAACAGACATCACCTGAAGTCTTACGTCAATTAATTCGAGATGGAGAACTTGTCGGTCACACAAGCGGTATGGCAGAGGGTTATATACAAGCTAATGTGGTTATATTGCCATCGAAATATGCTTATGATTTCTTAAAATTTTGTTTTAGAAATCCAAAGACTTGCCCACTCTTAGATGTGTCAGAAATTGGCGCACATTCCTTTCCATATTATGGGCCTAATGCAGATATACGCACTGAAGTTCCGAAATATCGTATTTATGAACATGGTCAATTGATTAAAGAAGTTGATGAAATCACTGACCTTTATACAGAAGATATGGTTAGCTTTCTAATTGGTTGTAGTTTCACTTTTGAGCATGCCATGTTGGAAGCTGGCTTACCTGTACGTCATATTGAAGAGGGTCATAATGTACCGATGTATCGTACAAATATACCAGCACATTCAAGCGGATACTTTAAAGGTAATATCACAATTAGTATGCGTCCTATGACTATGACTCAAGCGATTAAGGCAACAGAGATCACTTCACATTTTAAGAATGTTCATGGCACGCCAATCCATATTGGCACACCAGAAGAACTAGGAATCACTGATATCGATAAGCCTGATTATGGAGAAGGCGTCACAATCAAACCTAACGAAATTCCAGTCTTTTGGGGATGTGGCGTTACACCGCAATCTGTTGCACTTGATGCCAAACCTGAGTTAATGATTACACACTCACCCGGACACATGTTTATTACAGATATTAAAGATAGCGAATTAAATGATTAATTTTTAAAAAAAGGGAGATACGCAGCTAAAATTTATGCTGAGATATCTCCCTTTATATATTTATATTATCCAATGTGTATTAAAAGTTGATAAATAAGTGTGCCCGCATAGTTCCCTATGACATAACCCAATGTACCTATAATTAGTATCGGTCCAACAAGACCTTGCCATCCTTTACTGATAGCTAAAGCTGCTGCCGTTGTAGGACCACCAGCAGTAGCATTACTTGCCAACAGTATTTCTTCAATCTTGAAGTTAAATAACTTTCCTAGTATTAAACTTAAACCTAGATTAAAAATTAAAATAATCATCACAAAGATAAATAATAATGGTGCTGTTTTTATAATCGTCATAAATGAAGCAGGTGTTCCTATCACTACAAAGAATATGTAAATAATAAATGTTCCAATTTCTGAAGAACCGGCTAATTTATCAAAGAAATCTCCCCAAATAGCCACTGCCAATAATGTAAGTGTTGTAAGTAACAAGTATTGATCGCCAAAGAAAGAAACCAGTATCGTAAGTAGGACATTAGACTGCGGTATCACATGTTGAATGACCTCAGATAATTTAAAACTGATTGCTACTAATGCCACTGCAATCGCTATCGAAAGTGCAATATCTAATAATTGAATTTGCTTCGGTTGCCAATAAGATTGTTGTGTTTCTGGTGTTGACTCAGTTTGATAATCTGTCTTAAACCATCTTTTTATAATAGGTAAAGACGGTATTGCAATCAACAACATAAAGTACAATGCCATGACACTATTATCTGCAACGACTGTTGATGAAATCATGTCACTCGGTGTTTTAAACTTCGTGCTTAAAGCTGCAAAGTTCACGCCACCTCCTATATAACTTCCTGTCATCATCGCGCCAATTTTTGATAAATATGGAATCCATTGATGAAGTAAAATAAATCCTACCGTTGTCCCTATCAATGTTCCAACTGATGCAATTAAGAAGATATATAATAATCGACGACTTTCCTTCCAAATCTTTAAAATATTAGAACTGAACAATAATAAAGGAATTGATATTGGTACCGCGTAATCCCATACCGTATCATAAACCGGCGATTCAGTCGGGATAATCTTAAAATTGGATAATAACATAGCCCCTACTAAAGCAATGATGGCACCTGAAATGGTGCTTGCCCATTGATATTTCTGTTCTAAGAAGATACTGATTGTCGCCCAAACTATAATTATGGCCCATAATATCCACGTATCATCTTTTGCGATTAATGTCCCTATTGTAAACATCATCCCATCCCCCTTCTTTAGTAACATTTTATACTATTAATAATTTAATTTCGATATTCTATGCCATTTTTATAACGTTATAATCTACTGATAATAATTCTCAATGAAACGTAAAAATGCTCTGTACATTGCTAAAAAATAGGACTATTCTATGTATGAAAATGTTCGAAATTTGGAAAGAAGGTTTCTATATGAATAACTCTGTTAAATAAAAAAATTTATATTACCTCTAGTCATAGGCATACTTATAGCTGTGCTTGCCCCTTTCAGACCTGAATCATTAAGTCTGGATGCATGGCTAATGTTTGCTATATTCGTAGGTACCATTATCTGCTGTATCACACAACCTATGCCTATTGGTGCCGTATCGATCATAGGGTTCACGCTAACCGTTTTAGTTGGTGTTATCGATACAAAGACTGCCGTTCAAGGTTTCGGTAATCCAAGTATTTGGTTGATTGCAATGGCATTCTTTATCTCTAGAGGATTCGTTAAAACTGGACTCGGCCGTCGTATCGCACTTCAGTTTGTAAGATTATTTGGAAAGAAGACACTCGGTCTAGCATACTCACTTGTCGGTGTGGATTTGATTTTAGCACCAGCAACACCTAGTAATACTGCTCGCGCAGGTGGGATTATGTTTCCAATCATTCAGTCGCTTTCTAAATCGTTTGATTCTGACCCGAAACAAGGTACTGAGCGTAAGGTGGGGTCATTTTTAATATTCACTGAATTTCTTGGCAACCTTATTACTGCCGCGATGTTCTTAACTGCAATGGCCGGTAACCCACTTTCTCAGAACTTAGCTGAGAAGACTGCACATGTTCACGTTACTTGGATGAACTGGTTCTTAGCAGCCATCGTTCCTGGCATTGTGTCACTTATCGTCATACCATTTATTATTTATAAAATGTATCCGCCAACAGTCAAAGAAACACCTGATGCGAAAGATTGGGTCGAAAATGAATTAGCTGATATGGGGTCAATTGCTAAAGCCGAAAAATTCATGATTGGTGTATTTATTATCGCATTACTACTTTGGGTAGTAGGTAGCTTTATTGGTGTAGACGCAACATTAACTGCGTTTATCGCATTATCTTTATTACTTATCACAGGCGTATTAGATTGGAAAGATATTTTAAATGAAACTGGTGCTTGGAATACATTAGTGTGGTTCTCAGTGTTAGTGATGATGGCAGATCAACTGAATCAATTAGGCTTTATTCCATGGTTAAGCCATACTATCGCAAACAGTTTAGGCGGTCTAAGTTGGCCAGTCGTCCTTGTTATTCTAATAATCTTCTATTTCTATTCACATTATTTATTTGCCAGCTCAACCGCTCACGTCAGTGCAATGTACGCAGCATTACTTGGTGTAGCCGTTGCTGCAGGTGCACCACCGTTATTTAGTGCATTAATGCTTGGTTTCTTTGGTAACTTAATGGCCTCTACAACACACTACAGTAGTGGCCCTGCGCCTATTCTTTATGCAGCTGGTTACGTCACTCAGAAACGTTGGTGGCTCATGAACCTAGTCTTAGGCGTTGTGTACTTTGTAATCTGGCTCGGTTTAGGTTCATTATGGATGAAACTGATAGGATTGATGTAACTATATTAAGGGAGAGAAACTTATACAAGTAAGAGTTTCTCTTTGTGAATTTTTCAGAATTTTCTATTTATTTTATAAATATTAACGGTATAATGAATTTATCTAAATACTTATTACAGAATAAAAGTGACAACTTTGAATGAACCTCAAGAAAGCACTCTAAAAGACTTAACGTTATGTATTAAGGCTAGTCAAATGGTAAATGAACAAAATAATATAATTGATGAAGAAAATATCTATATTAGAGATAAAGTAATTAAAATTATACGTAGAAATACATTAATATATCGATTAGTTATTTTTATATTATTTTTCTTATTATTATCATCTATTTATTTAAAATTCAGATATGTACTACTTGGTTTAATAGTGTATATAATATATTTCATCAGAATTAAAAAATATTCTAAAAATAATCCTGCTTTTCTCAACTCTATAAAATACTCGTTTACACGTAATAGATTAATTCATAAAAATCATTTTACTTCTTCAATTAATAGAATTAATGAAGCCAATAAAGTTAAAAATGAAGTAGCAACTGTTTTAAATGAAATAGATATATATAAACGTATTCCAGAGAAATATTGTAATGCTTATGCTGCATCTAAAATGTATGATTATTTTCTTACATATCGTGCTGACAACATAAAAGAGGCAATTAACCTGTTTGAGCTTGAAGAACATCAATCAAGATTAGAAGCCAAACAAGACTATATTATAAAGCAAAATGACCAAATACAAATTGAGATGTTTTAGCTTCTAGATACGCTGCTAAACTTGCTACACGTGAATCTAGAAAAGCCAAAATCAGTGCTTCAAATGCAAGTTTAAACTCGTTCTTAAATTTATTAAAAAAATAATAAAAATACAATTGTGTGGTGTGCAAATATGCACCTTACAATTGTTAGCGCCGTCATTACCTTAATCGGTAATGGCGGTTTTTTGCGCACTCTTCATTTTCTTTTTTCCCAATCACATACCGTTCTTTTGAAAGACAGAGAGGTCTCTGAAGCAAATCGTAAAGTACGTTATGCAGGATCTGATGCTCACAAAGTACGTGAAAACATAGAACGTTTATAAAATAATAGAAGCCACTTATATAGTTACATTGATAGATAAGTGGTTTTGTTTTATTCTTCATTATTTTCCAAAATAAGCGTGTCATGGTTACTTTTTAAATTTAAAAATTCTTCTTCTGTCAAATTTCTCTGACATTTACTTACGCTATTATCGCTTTTTTTCAAATTACCTTTTGATATTTTTCCACTTGAAACCTGATTATTATGTCTACTTTTAAAGAAATAAAAATATTCATCTTCAATTTCTTTTAACATTTCTTTAGTATCTTCATCATTAACTCTATAATCATTTTTTAATACCGTCTCAATAAGATTTTTCCATACTAAATCATATCTTCTAAAGATGAATATAGGTTGGACTTTATTGCTTAAATCACCTTGAAGATATAATGCTATTCTTCTTAAAATAATACGAGCACCTAATAGTACCGTATTTACTTCTGTTTCAACTAGCTCTCTACCGAAGTTATTTTTTCCAAAACCTAATTTGGGTTCTTTCGAACGAAATGGAAAAATTTCAAGATTACACGTCTTTAATTTTTCAGCATTCTCTTTTACTGTATAATAATTCTCTTCTTTTCCTAAATCTTTTTTTAGCTTTCGAAAAACTTTAGTACTCTCGTTATCACTTGTTAACAGAGGATAAAAATACTCGCCTAAATAATAAAACCTATTCGTTAATTTTTTTACACCACTCATTAATTCTTTGAAATTGGATTCATCTAATTTTATTAAGTTCAATAGCTCTTTACTTAACATTGAGCTTTCAGTATCCACAATATGCTCTTTAATTCTTTCTTCATTTGAATAGTTTGAGAATTTTGCACTTAAATCCCCAGTATCTGTGATTTCAAATTCATCAAAAAAATCTTCTAGATTTTCAGGTTCACTTTTATTATCCAAAATAGCAATATTAGGATTAAGTAAGCATTGAAAAATTGTTGATTTATCAATATCTCCATGTATTTGGTTTGGTAAACCATAATGTATATTTTTAGGAAATTGATTTCTATTATCTGTTTTTAAATACTTATTTTCTAAATTCTCTTCAATCGCTAGCCAAGAAAAGTTTTCACTGTTGTAATTGAAATCACCAGTAAAATAACTAGATTCATTCTCTTTATCCATTAGCTTTAAATAATTATTAATAAGATGTGTAGCTCTCTCTTGTTCCCATGGATTGTATTTTTCCATAAATTCTTTTTTATTAAATATTGTATTATCTAATAAGATCTTTTCAAATTTCTCTTTCATTTGTCCTCGCCCCATTCCTAATAAGTGAGACTTCTACGATAACGTTTATGTTTAGTGATAGTCGTCTCATCACTTACATTTAATCACTTAACAAGGACAATATATGGGATTATATTATTAATTCGTAATTCAGTGATTTCTGTCGTCTTTTTCTCTAAGTTTGCCTGAATTAACTATGCCTATAGTAAGTGGCGCATATAAAAACATTAATGCATATGCCACATTAACACCCATTACAAAATAAAATATACAGAATACCCATATACCCACTACTATTAATAAAATGTTATGCCAACGTTTATCTCCAAATGATGATTGTTTAGATGACATGTTATTTTTATCCTTTTCCAAATATTATTCTCTTTTATCTTATCAAATATCAAAGTCTTCCTAATTACCCATCAATCTCAAACCCTAGATCTTCAATCATTTGATAATCGAGTTCATTCGGTTGTCCCCCTGTAATCAGATAATCACCTACAAAGATGGAATTGGCTGCTTTTAATGAGATGGCTTGTAAAGAACGTAAATGGACTTCACGCCCACCTGCAATACGTATTTCTTTAGATGGATTGATGAGTCGAAACATCGTGATAATTCTCAAACATTTCATCGGTGATAACAAATCGAGTCCGCCAAATTTTGTCCCTTTGATTGGATGTAAGAAATTAATCGGAATACTATCAGCGTCAATTTCCTTCAACGCAAATGCCATATCAATAATATCCTCATTCGTTTCCCCCATCCCACATATCACACCAGAACATGGTGAGATGTGATTCTCTTTCATGATTTCAACCGTACGTACACGATCTTCATATGTATGTGTCGTCACGACTTCGCTATGGTAACGTTCACTCGTATTTAAATTATGATTATAGCGATCTACACCCGCTTCTTTTAACTTCTCAGCTTGTGTTTCATTCGTTAACCCTAGACATGCACAAATTTTAAGTTGAGGATGCAACGCCTTAATATCATGAACCGTCTCACAGATATGATCAACCTCTCTATATGTAGGCCCACGTCCACTCATAACAATACAATATGTGCCAATGTGATTCTCCGTCGCTACCTGTGCACCAGCTTTAATTTTGTCAGGTTCAACTAACGCATAGCGCTGTTTTTCTTTCATTTTCACCGATTGACCGCAATAGCCACAGTCTTCTGGACAAATTCCACTCTTCGCATTTAATATCATATTGAGTTTCACTTTTTTTCCGAAAAAGTGTTTTCGAATGATATATGCCTCATTTAATAATTCAAATGTATCAATCGTTTCATCTTCAAATAATGCTAAAGCTTCTTCTTTACTTAGTACGTCTTGATTTAAGATACGTTCTGCTAAATTTAATCTCATGTTGTTAAACTCCTTACTTTAAAAAATCCCGTAAAAACCTAAATGTAAACTTTATATATAAGTAAGTTTACATTAACAACGTGAAAAATTAAATATTTAGCTAGAAATTAACCAAAACAAAAGGCTGGAATGTATTAAAACATCCCAACCTGTATCAACATATTCTCCGTACTAGTCATCATTGCAAGGCAACCAAATCTTTTTAACACATTCGATTTATGCCTTGCGCCCTACTCTTCATCGTAATTTTTCTCTAATTTACGCAATTCATCGCGTGTTTTCTTCTGCAGTCCTTCTCCGTAATCCATCATTTGAACGATGTCTTTAAACGCCGCATGTGGAATGGCAAGTTCATCTAATTCATCTGGATGTACATGTAAATCAATGTCATCTTCACGTCCTTCTGCCAATTTATGAACGAAGTCAGGTTCTGTGACAAATGGTGATGACATGCCAACCATATCAGCGTTATTTAAAGCATCTAGTGCTGTTTCAGGTGTATTAATACCACCACTCGCAATCAACGGCACACGTCCATTTAAATACTCATATACGACCTGATTGACGCGACGTCCATAATTATCGCCTGGTGTACGCGTCTTATTCTGATAAATATTGCGTCCCCAACTTGCGATAGCCAAATAATGAATATTTGCGACTTCCATGACCCAATCTAAATGTTGATTAAATTCATCAACTGTATAGCCTAAATCACTACCTCTTGTCTCTTCAGGTGTCGCTCTGTAACCGAATATGAAATCACTTGGTGCCTCTTCATCGATGACTTTTTGTACTGCCTGCATGACTTCTAAGCCAAAGCGTGCTCGGTTCTCTAACGAATCTACACCATATTGATCATGTCGTTGATTGGAGAACTTAGAGAAGAAAGTTTGAATGAGTAAACGTTGTGCAACGGAGATTTCAACGCCATCAAATCCCGCTTGAATTGCTCGAGATGTTGCATCGGCATATTGTTGTATGACGTCATGAATTTTCTCCACCGACATTTCTAAAACGTCATGTTTAATTGGAGAGTGTAACGTCATTGGACTTGGGCCATAGACTTCCCCATAATTCATAATCGCAGTATTTGAGAATCTTCCAGCATGTGCAAGTTGAATTATCGCTTTATGGCCATCTTGTTTCATAGCTTGAGCCACTTTTCTTAAACCGGGAATGCAGGCATCATCAGAAATATTAAATCCATATTCAAACAACTGACCATATGGCTCAATATATGCTGCGCCAGTCACTTGCAATCCTGCTGAATCAGCACGACGTTTCGCATAACGTATGTCTTCCTCTGTAATATGGCCTTCTTTAGTAGAAGAATTCGTCGTCATGGGCGAAAGGACAAATCGATTAGCTAATGTAATGCCATTAGGTAATGTAATAGGTTCTAGCAATGGTGCGAATTTCGACATTTATGACATCCTCTTTCGTTCTTTATGTATTATTTTCAAAGTATCATGCTTTATGACATTACTCAATCGACTTGTTTGTGAACTGTTTGGACACCCCTTTTCAGGAAAAGAAGAAAAGCATTAGAACATTTGTGTGACGTATAAACTAAATTCCTACAAAATTTCACTAAACACGTTAAAATGGTGGTGGGTATTATAATTAAGGGACTAAACAATTAACTTTGGAGATGAGCGCCAAGTGGATTTCAATATATTAGATTACGCCATGATTGATGAAGGCAAGAATGCGACACAAGCTTTACAAGATACCACAAGACTTGCGAAACTCGCTGATGACTTAGGCTACAAGCGTTTCTGGTTAACAGAACATCATGATGTTCCAGCGTTTGCGAGTGGTAGTCCTGAACTCTTAATGATGCATTTGTTAGGGGAAACGAAGCGTATTAAGTTAGGCTCTGGTGGCGTCATGTTGCCTCACTATAGCCCGTTTAAAGTGGCCGAAAATTTTAAAATGCTAGAGGCACTCCATCCTGGTCGGGTTGACTTGGGTATCGGCAATAATCCAGGTACAGCGGTGGTCAAACGTGCAATGGATGAGGACAAACGTGACTATCTTGATTATTCACAAAGCATTGAAGATATTCGTCATTATTTGACGCGAGCACCAGAGGAACAACGTGTAGGACAAGTCATTAGTCAACCTCACCTATCACGTCATCCAGAAATGTGGCTCTTAAGTGCGAGTCAACGCTCAGCTAAATTAGCTGCTACACAAGGCATGGGCTACACCTTAGGAACATTCTTATTACCTAGCCAAGATAAGATTGATGCAGCTAAAGCGTCAGTAGAAACGTATCGTGAACACTTTCAACAAACTGCGTTAAACATGTCACCCACAGTCATGTTAACAACGTTTGCGATTGTAACGGACACTGAAGAAGAAGCGCAAGACCTACTACACGCTCTTGACGTATGGTTATTAGGGAAACGTCAATTTGCCGAGTTCGACCGCTTCCCATCTATCGAAACAGCAAGACAATACAACTTAAGTGAACGTGATAAACGTGTCATAACTCAGCACCGTGCACGTATCTTAGCTGGCACAATCGAGCAAGTGAAACCCCGCTTGGACGCAATGATCCAAGAATTTAAGGCGGATGAGGTCTTAGTCGTACCGCTATTACCAGACATCGATCAACGATGTCGAACGATTGAACACATAGCACAAGCGTATTTATAAATAGAGAAAGGATGAAATGAAATGGCTAAATTAGCTAATTATTTATATGTCGAAAAGGTAGGAAACCAATATATTTATCGCATGACACCTGAATTACAAGATGACGTAGGTACAGTAGGTTATGTAGAATTTATGGGACCAGACGACGTTAACGTCAATGATGAAATTGTAAGTATCGAAGCATCGAAAACTGTATTAGATGTGCAATCTCCACTTGCAGGTAAAATCGTCGAACGTAATACGAAAGCTGAAGATGAACCAGCGATTTTAAATTCTGAAAAACCAGAAGAAAACTGGTTAGTTAAATTAGAAAATGTAGATGAAGCAGCATACGACGCATTACCAGATCCAGATGAGGACTAAATGCCAGTGAACCAACAAGAACGTTTAGCTTATCTTATTGAAACGATGTGGAAGGAACAATATGGCGACAAGCCTTTAGACTTCCCTCACACTGACACAGAACAATGGGAACTTTATCGAGGTTTAGCCAATGTGCGCCCTCCAAAGCCTGTCAGTTCTGAGTACTTAGATATTCAAGATGCCTATTTATCTACATTAAACAACCAACAAGACATTAAACATATTGATGATTTAACGCCTGTTTCAGATGAGCCATTATATTTATGGCAAGGTGACATCACAACACTTGATATTGACGGTATCGTCAACGCAGCGAATAGCCGATTCTTAGGATGTATGCAAGCGAATCACGACTGCATAGATAACATTATTCATACCAAGGCTGGTGTACAGTTACGTTTCGATTGCGCTCATATAATTGAGCAACAAGGACGTAAAGAAGGTGTTGGTAAAGCAAAGATTACCTCTGCTTATAATTTACCAGCCAAGTATGTCATTCATACAGTTGGCCCACAAATTCGTAAACAACCTGTATCTCAGATGAATAAAGATTTACTTGCACGTTGTTATCATAGCTGTCTAGCGCTTGCCGATGAAAAGGGGTTAAGACACTTAGCATTCTGTTGTATTTCAACAGGTGTCTTTGGATTCCCACAAGATGAGGCAAGTCGTATAGCGATTGAAACGACACGTCAATATTTACATGAAACTGGCTCAGAGTTGAAAGTACTCTTTAATGTATTTACAGATAGAGATTTAGAACTATATAAGGAGGCTTTCAATGACAACAACAGATAACCCAACGCATAACGAGAATTGGATAGCGCTTGATAAGGCGCAACAACAAGACGCCACTCAAACGGATATCTTGGCACAAGCCATTGATGAAGCTGATGCCATTGTTGTTGGCATAGGCGCTGGTATGTCTGCTTCAGACGGTTTCACTTACATTGGTGAACGTTTTACGCAGAACTTTCCCGACTTTATTGAGAAATATAATTTCTTCGATATGTTGCAAGCGAGTTTGCACCCGTTTGATAGTTGGCAAGAATATTGGGCATTTGAAAGTCGTTTCGTGAAGTTGAACTACTTAGACCAACCTGTCGGCCCTTCTTACGTTGCACTTAAAAAGATACTTGAACACAAGGATTATCATATTATTACGACCAATGCAGATAATGCCTTTTTAGTGGCAGATTATGATTTAAATAAAGTATTCCATATTCAAGGAGAATACATTCTTTGGCAATGTAGCCAACACTGTCATGCACAAACATATCGTGATGATAATGCCATTCGCGAAATGGTAGCTAAACAAGAAGACATGAAAATCCCATATGAGTTGATTCCACATTGTCCAAAATGTGATGCCCCTATGGAGATTAACAAACGTAAAGCACAAGTTGGCATGGTTGAAGATGCAGATTTCCATGCACAATTAGATCGCTACAATCATTTTCTAGATACTCATAAGAATGGCAAAGTGTTATATCTTGAAATTGGTATTGGTTATACGACACCACAATTTGTGAAACATCCTTTCCAACGTATGACGCGTCACAATCCCAATGCCGTGTTTATGACGTTAAACAAGAAAGCGTATCGCATCCCTAAATCAATTCAAGATAGAACCATTCATCTCACTGAAGATATAGCATCATTAATCATTAACGCACAAAGACAATTAACAACTTAGGAGACGAAAACATGTATTTAATAAAACCTATTCGTAATGGTAAATATATCGATGATGGCGCCGTAAACTTGGCGATGCAAGTATATATTAATAACAATATCTTTCTAGACGAAGATATTTTACTTCCTTATTATTGCCAACCTAAAGTAGAAATCGGTCGTTTCCAGAATACAGCGGTTGAAATCAATCAAGACTACGTCGATGAGAACAACATTAAAGTCGTACGTCGTGATACAGGCGGTGGCGCAGTTTACGTCGACGATGGTGCCGTCAACGTATGTTGTATTTTAGAACAGGATACATCCATTTATGGTGATTTCCAACGCTTCTATCGCCCTGCTATTCAAGCGTTACATAATTTAGGCGCAACTGACGTCATTCAAAGTGGTCGTAATGATCTCGCTTTAAATGACAAGAAAATTTCAGGTGCTGCGATGACATTATTGAATAACCGTATTTATGGTGGTTATTCATTACTATTAGATGTCGATTACGACGCCATGGTCAACGTATTGAAACCAAACCGTAAGAAGATTGAATCTAAAGGCATCAAATCAGTACGTGCCCGCGTCGGTCAAATCCGCGATGCATTAGACCCTAAATATCAAGACATCACCATTCATGAATTCAAAGATCTCATGATTAAGCAAATTATGGGAATAGATGACATTAAAGATGCCAAACGCTATGAATTAACAGACGAAGATTGGGCTGGCATCGATCAATTAGTCGCTGAAAAGTATGATAATTGGGAATGGAACTATGGCCGTTCACCACGATATGAATACAATCGAAATGAGCGCTTTAGTTGTGGCACAATTGATATTTCCCTATCAATTGAACATAACCGTATTGCCGCTTGTCGTATTTATGGCGATTTCTTTGGTCAAGGTAACATTCACGATGTTGAAGAACATTTAATTGGTACGCGTATGGTCAAAGCTGACTTGATTGAACGTTTGAATGACATTGATTTAAAGTTCTACTTTGACAATCTTAGCGTAGAAGAATTTGTGGCATTTATATTGAGTTAATTACAATAAAGTAATTTGAAGTCGCATTTTACACTTTCTGATATTGAAATATTTTAACAAGTTTCATAATACATTTAGTAAACATCAATCCCCTCACTACGCCAACTAGTGAGGGGATTTTTAATACCCAAAAGACCACTAAAAAACCTGAGCTTACGTATGTAAATCACACACATTAAGCCCAGGTTCAACTTATTTATTAAAATGTATTGAGTGTTATTGTATAACCATGTCAAAAGTTAATCGCGTTTATTATTTTTTAATTAATGTACCAATTTTACCGTCTAGGGCATCTCCTAAATCTTCAAGAGATGTAATTAATACACTACCTTCCGGATTTTTCTCGATAAATTGTAATGCCGCTTCTACTTTAGGTAACATACTACCTTTTGCGAATTGACCGTCAGCAATATGTTGATTCATTTCATCCACTGTTACTTCACCTAAAGCTTCTTGATTATCTTTACCGTAATTAATATAAACATAATCTACTGCTGTTAAGATAATTAATTGATCTGATTTTAAGTGTGCCGCAAGTAAAGCGCTTGTTTTATCTTTATCGATAACAGCATCGACGCCTTTATAGTTACCTTCTTTTTTAACAACTGGGATACCGCCACCACCAGCTGCAATAACTAATGTACCGTGTTTAATTAATGTTTCAATGCTATCTAGTTCTACAATGTTGATTGACATTGGAGAAGGTACAACACGACGATAACCTCGTCCAGAGTCTTCTACGAATTTGTAACCTTTTTCTTTCATTGTTTGTTCCGCTTGTTCTTTTGTATAGAATAAGCCAATTGGTTTCGTAGGATTATTGAATGCTTGGTCATCACCATCTACTTCAACTTGAGTCACTAATGTAACCACTTGTTTATCAATATTTAAAGCATGAAGTTCATTTAATAAACTTTCTTGTAATTGATAACCAATATAAGCTTGACTCATTGCGCCACATTCTGGGAATGGAAACGCTGGTCCTTGACCATTTTCAGCTGCATAATTTAATCCTAAATTAATACTGCCGACTTGTGGTCCATTACCATGGCTGATTACAACTTCATAACCTTTTTGGATTAAGCTAACTAATGATTTAGCTGTTCCTTTAACTAATTCTAATTGCTCTTCAGGTGATTGTCCTAAAGCGTTACCACCTAAAGCCACTACGATTTTAGACATAGGTAGGTCTCCCTTCAATTATTCTCCTAAAGTTGCAACCATTACAGCTTTAATAGTGTGTGCTCTGTTTTCAGCTTCTTGGAAGACAACAGATTGTTCACTTTCAAAGACTTCGTCAGCAACTTCCATTTCAGTTAAGCCATATTTTTCTTGGATTTCTTTACCAATTTTAGTTTCAGTATCGTGGAATGATGGTAAGCAGTGTTCAAAGATGGCACGTGGGTTACCAGTTTTTTCCATCATTTCTTTAGTTACACGATATGGTTCTAATAACTTGATACGTTTTTCCCAAACTTCGTCAGGTTCACCCATTGATACCCAAACGTCTGTGTAGATAACGTCTGATCCTTTAACACCTTCATCGATGTCATCAGTTACTAAGATTTCGCCACCATTTTTAGCTGCGATTTCTTTACAACGTTTTAATAACTCATCAGTTGGATTTAATTCTTTAGGGCAAACTAAGTGGAAAGTCATTCCCATGATAGCTGCACCTTGCATTAATGCATTTGCTACATTGTTACGTCCATCTCCAACATATGTGAAGTTGATTTCATGGTAAGGTTTTTTCAATACTTCTTTTGCTGTTAAGAAGTCAGCAAGTACTTGAGTTGGATGATCTTCATCTGTTAAGCCGTTCCACACAGGCACACCTGAATATTTCGCTAATTCTTCAACAGTACGTTGTGAGAAGCCGCGGTATTCGATTCCATCATACATACCACCTAATACACGAGCAGTATCTTTCGCAGATTCTTTTTTACCCATTTGGCTTCCAGTTGGTCCAAGATATGTCACGTGAGCGCCTTGATCATATGCTGCAGTTTCAAACGCACAACGTGTACGAGTAGAATCTTTTTCAAAAATTAATGCGATGTTTTTACCTTTAAGTTTTTGCTGTTCTATACCGGCGTATTTCGCACGTTTTAAATCCTCTGATAGATTTAGTAAAAACTCAACCTCTTTTTGTGAAAAGTCTAATAGTGTTAAAAAACTTCTGTTTCTTAAATTTTGCATCTTGTACAACTCCTTTGTGATATCTTTCACATGTATTGTAAGCGATTGCAAAATATAATACAACACTTTTTAAATAACTTTATAAATTATTTATGTATAATTGACAAAATGTTTACAATAACATGTTTTTTGATATATTTACAATTTTTAGCGCTATAATGAAAGTGATTACTATGATTTTTACGATTTTATTATTACACATAAAACAGTATTATTAAACTTATTTAGTAAATACTTTCTTTTAGGGATTTATATACCAAAAACCTTCTTTGTAATGACAATACAAAGAAGGTTTATTTTTAATACTATGCGTCTTTAGCACCTCGATCAATCATATCTTGTTTAGTAACAATTGGATATTTCTTAAATACGAGTGAACCAATCCAACCTGCAAGTCCACCAACGATAGCCATGACAACGCCATAAATAACGACTGTCATTGGATTGTTAAAACCAAACATTACAAGGAATCCAGCAATCGGTGTTGCTGTACCTGTCGCATCATTGATCATGCCAGATAATGCGATTATTAAACCTGCAGCTGCTCCACCAAAGAAATTCGTTATGTAAATTGGAATTGGGTTAGCTGACACTATATCTGCTTGTGACAAAGGTTCTATGCTTACTGAAATCGTTGACTTGCGATCACCTAATTTTAAACGATGGAATAATGTACCGTTTATAAATGCCGAACTAAATGCTGCCATTGCCCCGATTGCCATAGGTATACCTGTTAGTCCTAATAAAGCTGTTAATGCCATTGAACTTAATGGCGCAGTACCAACAACTGTAATAATACCGCCAAGAACGATACCCATAAATATTGGATTCGTATCTGTACTACTTTGAATAATGTCACCAATTTTTAAAAGTGTATTATTAACGACTGGCGTTAAACCTGCTGCAATCAATCTTGCAAGTGGCGCAAGTAGAACTACTGAACCAATCAAATCAACGCCATCTGGAACATATTTCTCTGTATACTTCATAACGTAACCGATAAGGTAACCTGCGAAGAAACCTGGTAAGAGATCCATACCACCACAGGCAGCACCAATAACTAGTGCATAGACTGGAGATACACCAATCGCAAGCGCAGTTAATCCAGCTGCAGCAACACCGCCAAGACCTCCCGCAGCATCCCCTAACTCTTCCAGAAATTTGATTCCGAATACTTCTCCACCAACATACTTGTTGAATGCTTCGACTAAGAATGTCGCAATAGCCGCATTTGCCAGTGCTCCCATCGCACGCATTCCGTTAGGCGCTTTATACGTAAATAATGTAAAAATAATAAGAACTAAAATTAAGAATAAAGTACCAATTAGTAAATCCATAAAATTTTTCCATCCCCTTGTAAATAATAAAAAAATGAGAATATAAGTTAACTGTTTTAGACGTTTAAAGTTATCTTTCATCCTCGTTTGGTGACTATTTTACTAAAAAAACAAATTATATTCCACGGAATTTATTATTTTTTATGTAAAAAGCAAAATTAATACTATGCAAAAGAATATATACGAATTTCGCATTTAATATTATTATTTGTTAATTGGAATGACTTTTTATTCATTATTAGCGTAGCACAATTTAAAGTAGATTACTTTTGATTTAAATAAAGTTAATATTTTTATTCTTTTGTTTGTAAAAAGAATTTTATTTTAATTTGATTGGGTATTTATTAAAAGTAGATACATAATTGATGTATTTGTTTTGGGGTAATCATTGCATTAGTAATTTCTTACGTGTTGAATTACATGCTCTTTTCTTTTCAATTTAGATTGAATTACTCACACTTCCTTAAATTATAGAGTACATTTATGAATCACTAATGATCCCATGCCGATAAAATGTATCCTTACTATACATTTTATTAAAAGCCAATAATTGTATTTTCCCAAAACGTCAATATGGCCGTTAAAGCACTTATAGTTCCCCCAATGCTATAAGTGCTTTTGCTATGTATAAAACAAGGGAATGAAACTGAATTCAAGTTAAATTCTGTCCCACTCCCTACCCCATATTATGTCTTAAATATTACCTTGGGCATCTGCAGTTTTTATAAATGCTATAACTCCCTCTATTATTCCAATTACACCAGGAATACCTGTCCAACAAAATAATATATATAATAGTGCTTTACCATATTGTTTTCTATAAAATCTATGTGCCCCCAAGCCACCTAAGAAAAATGCTAACGCTGCATAAACATATTTATTCACTATAAGTTCATCTCCTTTAACCAAATGATTTAAAGAAACGCCAAAAAGTTCTGTCATCTCCAATAATGAATGTATGTCTGGAGAACTGACATCCCTTTCCCAATTTGAAATAGAATGTCGAGAAACATTTAGTTTTTCTGCCAACCTCTCTTGAGACATCTTTTTAGACTTCCTTAAGTTTCTAATACGTTCTCCTACACTCTTGGTTTTCAAATTGATCCGCTCCTTTACGTTGCCATCATATGGTTAAAATCTTGTTTATTCTAGCGAAAATTGTGAACAAATACGTTGTTTTTGTAGAAATTTTGCGATATGCAATTAATTTTGTAATTTAAGACCTTCCGGAATAGAGGGTCAGTCTAAAATTAAAAATTATAAATATGGTTTGATTTCTTGATAGTTTTAATTAAAAATAAAGCAATTAAACTAAAAATCACTATTCCAACAAGTCCAGTTGAACCATAAAGTAATGGATTGAATTGTGATTCTTTTATAGAGAAAGTAGTTACAGTACTTGAAAATTGATTTAAAATTCCGTGCATTATCGCTGGGACAAAGATATTTCCAGATTTGATATATGAATAAAATAGAATAATGCCAAACGGAATACACACTAATATCATCATTATATTTCCTAGAATTGGATGATTAGGATAATTATGTCCCATTAAGATAAGAGGGAGATGCCATAATCCCCATATAAAGCCGCCTAAAATTAATCCTTTTGTTACTCCAATATTGGTCAATTTAGGGTACATGAAAGCTCGCCAACCTAACTCTTCACCTAGATAAGCAATCATACTAAATAGTATACCTATTGATAGATTAAGTATTATTGGAATCAATAAGTTGATAAATAGTGGTACATCTGGTAGGAAAATAAAAATATCTTTCATTCTATCTTGTTGTTCTGTGCTATTTAGAAATTGATTGGGATTCAACATATAAGAAACTAAGTATATAATTATCAAAGCCAATAGCATCATCAATGGATGTATAAACCAATTTTTAATTTTACCTAATCTAAGTCCGAAGAACTTCCAAAATTTTTTGTCACGATAATAAATTGCCCATACAATGATTACCGTAATAGCAGGAAACAACATCGTTAAACTCGCAATTATTGAGAAAGCTTGAAGTCCGCCGATTAAATAAACAAGACCTTCAATACTATAGGTTAAAACGAACACTAAAATAATATATGTAA
This sequence comes from Staphylococcus sp. AtHG25, assembly GCF_003217445.1. Lineage (NCBI taxonomy): Bacteria > Bacillati > Bacillota > Bacilli > Caryophanales > Staphylococcaceae > Staphylococcus > Staphylococcus sp. AtHG25. The sequence continues at coordinate 208,180 of NZ_QJSN01000001.1, forward strand.
GTAATGAACGACGCATCGTTGATTTGGTACCTCCTTATTGTTGATTTAGTTTTTGGTACTTTCTTTTTCTGAACCAAAGTAGAATAGCTAAAATAATCGCACTTCCTATGTATAATCCAATCAATAATCCTAATGTGCCAAAAACGCCTTGTTGTGTTTCATGAAATTTAATGATAGATTGGCTTGAACTCATAAAGATAAATCTAGTCGTTTCTAGACAAACTAAATGAAACAGCATATTCGCCCATAAGGAACCTGCAAATTCTCTATATAGTTGTAACGTGATGCCAAATATAAAAAACTGAATCATTAAACCTACAACTGACAATAGTTCTGGATTACCTAAATGTATTAAGTTTGAAATAATATGTACTGAACCGCCAATAATCACAAATAATACCGGTTGGATAAATAATGATGGAATAAATTTAAACTTTTTTCGTAACTCATTTAATATCAATCCACGAATCAACACTTCTTCTGGAAAAGCCTCATATAATACTGCGAAAAGACAATTAAATAAAAACATTGCCCAAATATGTATATCCGTACTTACGCTCACATTTTGCATTAGACCTGTACTAATACCTATTACTAATACGATAAATGTAATTAAAAATGGTAGTGCCAATGCTATGATTAAATCTCGCTTATTACTATACCCTTTTAATTTAATTTCTTTTAAAATGTCTGGGTTCTTTGAGTGAATGTACTTTAATGTTATCAATGTCCCAACGGTAAATATAATTCCACTTATCAGTTGACCAATAGGTTTCGCTAGACCATGATTCATAGCGAGCCCACCTAATTCTCCTGCAACTTCCAATATGGCAATTGTGAGAATCATATAAGCCAAAATTTTATAAATACTAAATTGCCTTACCGCCATAAATCATTATCTCCTTCAAGTTAAATTTTTATGAGTGCAATTTAAGGCTAACATACTAAAGCACAAAGCTTAATAACCGCTTTGTGCTTAGTTTATTTATATGGATTTCATTACCTTTTCTACAAGACTATTCACTTTTTTATTTACAGATTGCCTATTACTTCGGTTGAGTTGATCAATATAAAATTTTTTTATATTAGAAATACCAACTAAATTTAGTGGATACTTTAATACTCTATAACCTAGATTCAAATTTAATAAATTAAACCATTCACTTCCACCAATTGTATATATAACTATTGCTTTTTTATCTTTCCATAAACCGTTTTTATAATATTGTTTATTTTTGAAACTAAAAGCCTTATTAGGCCAAAATGTCATATCAATAAATCCTTTAAGCAACATTGGCATGTTTAACCAATATAGAGGATAAATGAATATTAATGTATCACTTTGATTAATAATATTTATAAATTCATTTTGCTTATCTGTTAATTCATGTTTATATCCTTTTTCTAAAATAAGTATGTCTTCTTTAATAAGTTGTAGATTGAAAATATACTTCTCTTTATTTTCCAATTTTTGAGTTAATAAGTTAAAAATTCCATAACATGTCCCTGATTGATTTCCAGCATATATAATACTAATCATACTCTTTAACTCCTGCTAACATATTCAAAATTTCTGTTTTATTTTCCTCAAATTTCATGTCTTGTGAGAGCTCCTTAACTTGTTCCAATCTATTCAATATATTAATTTGTTCATTAATATTTCTTTTATAATCCTTAATAATTCGATCTAAGTACTTAGTAGATTGGATGTTACACTCCTTTGAAATAGGCTTGTTAAATAAATTTACAATATATTTTATTTCTTCTAGGCTTAAGTTTAATCGTTTTAAATCTTTGATAAGTTTCAATGTTGTATAGACAGTCTGATTAAATTCCCTATAATTATTTTGATTTCTAGAAATGTTAATCAAGCCTTTTTCTTCATAATAACGAATCATTGATTTAGATATATTAAGCTTTTTGGAAACTTCATCTATTTGCATTTTCGCATCCCCTTTCCTTGTTTTTTAAAAGTTATCATTAAACTATACTTGAAGGTCAATAAAAAAAGAGACTAAATTAGTCTCTCAAGTTAATTCTTTGCACATTTTTCTTTTCAACTAAAATTATTGCTATTACGAATAATACGATTGCTACGAGGGAAGAGGTATTGCCGTATGCGCCACCCGTTAGGAGTATGTTTTTAACTTTAATAATATACTGAATTACGCCGTAGTCATCATTATGCGTTGTGATGTGGACAAAGTCTGACAGATTCCAACACATATGCATAAAAACACTTGGCCAAATTGAGTTAAATTTATACGCCGTCAGACCGTACAATATACCAGCGACCGTGCCGCTTACGACTAATAATATTAAACTAACACCAGACATCCCGCCATTAAACAAATGGACTAAAGCGAATAATACAGATGTAACAATGATGGCAAAGATAATATTCGCTTTCTTTTCAATGTAGCCCATTAATAAGCCTCGTACTGTTAATTCTTCAGCTATAGGTGCACAGATTCCACCTAAAACAATAATTTCAAATAACATTTCTAGATATTCTATTACAGTATCAGCTTTCGTTATTTCAAAATGACCTGGAATAAAGACGCAATAAATGATGATATTTATAATCGGAATCAGTAAGCCAACTGATAGATAACTGAGTTTACATTTAAGTAAGTTAATACGATAGTCACTTAATTTCTCTTTAAATCCTTTATTAATTAAAAGTTTAATGAATAAAAAGGTAAGTCCCACATAGGTGATACCATGTAAGATTGTTTCAAAAGATTTCAAATCTAACAAATGCCATAGTAAAGCAATATTTTGCGCAATGACTGTTAATACAAACGTCAAAATAATGACACCAATTATTTTTAAATACTTAATTATTAAGCTCATCATGTACCTCCCAAGTTGAGTTAGGAGACCTCACTATTAACTTGTAAAGATTTGTGTTATTGTACCGCACACGATAACTACCAAAATTAATACGAACCACCACTTTTGAGATAAGAAATCCCAAAAATTTAAATGTTCAGGATATGATTGTGATGCTTCTCTTTTATAAGGATGAGACGTTTCCCCTGTTAATAATTCGTCTGTGGAAATGTCAAAACGTTGCGCTAATTGCACAATCATTTGCGCATTCGGTTCAATCGTACCCTGTTCCCATTTGGAAACGGTTTGTCGCGTGATATGTAATTCAGTAGCCAATTGATCTTGAGTTAGGTCATTCTCTTTACGGTGTTTCCTAATCTGTTCAGCAAGTTTCATAGTTATGGTCACCTCTCTTCTAACTTAGCAAGTTCATATGTAACTTTCCGCATACAAAATGGTGCATTTGCTTGAATTTCGCTAACATTTTGTTTCCAAAACTTAGCATATCATGTTAACTATATTTTTATCAGTCAATTTTCTACTATACAAATTTATGCTATGTTATTAATAGATAAAAAAATCACTAGGGGTGCATTTAATATGCTGAGAGAAAGTAAAAAACTTTCAACCCTTGAACCTGTTGGTTAGTACCAGCGTAGGAAAGTGAAATACATATATTGTTATTTCTTTCAAATTCACTTTTTTACGAAAAAATTGTCTATTGGAGGAATTTTTTTATGGAAAAATTAATTGTTGGTTTAGAATGGTTTTTAAATCCTGATCACTTACCTTTAATTTTAGGTATTGAAAAAGGCTGGTTTAAAGAAGAAGCGTTAGAAATTGAAATGATTGAACCAGAAAAACACTTCGATGCATTGGAAGAAATCGAAAATAATTCAATGGATATTGCAATTACTGAGCCTATTCATTTAGTTGAAGATAAAGCAACTAATCAAAATGTGGTAGGTTTCGCTAGATATCTACACACTAATGGCGGTGTTATGTATAACAAAGATAAAGGAATAAAGACACCTAAAGATTTAGTTGGTAAACGTCTTCAATATCCTGGAGCCCCTGGCCTAGGAGGTATTGCTATTGCTAAAACAATGATTGAAGCTGATAGTGTAACATACAAAGAAGGAGATATAACACCAGTTAATAATAGTTTTTATCATACTGACGCACTATTAAATGATAAAGCAGATGCTGCCACACTTATATTTGAAAACTTTGAGATTCTTGAAGCAAAAAGTAAAGGTTTAAATGTAGATTATTTTGCATTAAAAGATTATAACGTGCCAGACTTTTGCCAATTAATTTTTATTACAAGTCCTAATAAATTAAAAGCGGATAAAGAAAAAATCAATAAATTCCTTAAAGTCATTAAAAAAGCAATTCAATACATTAATACTCATCTCGAAGAGGTAGTCGATGTTTATGCTACATATACTCAAACGGATATAAGTAATCAATTAAATAAAGACACAATCATTGCAACTACCAAATGTTTTACTAATGATTTATCTATGAGCCCAGAATTTTATGATGACTTACAATTATGGCTTAAGGAAAATGGCAAAATTGAAACAACTATAGATGCTAACGAATACTTTAATAACCATTTATTATTTAACAGAACTTCTAAATAATAATGATAAGAGCACACTAGATTTCAGATTAGCGTGCTCTTAATTTATATATTATTTCTCAGATTTCGAAGCTTTGCGTTTTCTAATAAATGCTAAGCCTAAACCGCCAAGTAACACTGACCATAGCATTGTGTTTGTTTCAGTTTGACCTGATTTTGGCAGTTCTTTTTTTACGTTATCAGTCGAAGTATTTGAATGGTTTGCATTCTCAGATACTACACTTCCATGGTTAGTTGCCCCTACGTGATGACTTGAAGATTTTGTGCTTACCACACTCAAGTTAAGAGTGTTAGAATTTATTGTTTGCTTATCATGGCTTTCTTCTTGATGATTTGCATGGGCACCATGATTCATATTGTGTGAAGCATCTTTACTCTCTACATCTTCATGTGACTGTGCTTTTGTATCATTGTTATCTTCTTGATCTGAGATAACCTCGTCGCTATCATCTTCAAAAATGTCTCCGTCGATTTCATAAAGTGGTTCTAAGCCTTCATCATTTCCATTAGTGTCATCAGAAGAATGGTTGTCTTCATCATTATTTGAAGTATCGTCACCATTATCAGGTTGTTCTCCATTATCTACATCATGATCTGTATTTGAACCATCATTTTCAGAAGGTGGATTAGGAGTTGTATCGTCATTATTAGACTCCCCATTAGTATTTCCCGGGTTATCATTAGATTGGCCGTCGTCCTCGTTCTGACCACCTGTTAAATCTTCTAATTCCCAAGCAGATGTTGTGCCAGACAATTCGAATGACACTATTAACATTGGTTTGCCGTTAGGACTCCTTTCAGCACTTTCAAAAGTAATGCCCTCAGGTGAAATATCTTTATTATCTGGGTCGTATAAATATTTCACAAAATACGGTTCATTAGGATTTGTAATATCATAAATCATAATACCACCAACACGTTCTAAACCGACAAAGGCATATGAATGACTACCTACTTTACCAACGACCACATTTTCAGCTTCTGGACCTTTATCATCACTTCGGTCATCTACTTTAATGTCATCGGCTGATTCATAATTAGCATTAAAGCGTTCAGGTAACACGTCTAAAACGCGTTGCTCAATATCGCTGCCACTGTCATAAATCATTTCTAAATCAGAAGCTCTTAAAATAGAGAATGAACGACCACCATAAGATACAAGCGCATTGTATTTACCATTTGCATCTTTAAACGCATGCGATGTTGTAACTTTCAAACGACCCAATTGTTCGTCATCAAACAAGCCATTCTCCACCATATCATCTAGTTCTGCTTGCGTGTAACCTTGATAATAACGTGCATCCAATTGAATATCATCTTTCAATTTCTTCACACGTTTTTCTTCAGAATAACCCTCATAATCTTGAGAATCGCCTTCGTTCGCAATCAATAAATAGGTTTCGCCATTGTAGTCATACGTATCGATGCCATCTGGTTGTAACAGTCCTAATACTGGCACACGTCGCAACTCAGATTTACCATCTTCATCTGATGCATCCATTGCATTTTGTGCTAGTGAATGATCTTTGTAAGGTAACCCTTTCACTTGAACGATTTGTCCTTTTGCGATATCAACCTTTGCAATGGCACTGACTTCCTGTAATGTTACATAGGCATATTTACTTTGACTATCTACCGCAATATATTCTGGTTCAATATTCAAGTAAGCATCTTCCGAATTATGACCTAACGCACGAATACCTTCTTGATGTTCTTTCGTGAACATTGCTGTACGCACATTATTGTCAGTCACATTAGCTGGGCCACCTGTCACATCAATGACTGACACAGATCCTGGTGGGTTAACAGTGTAATCGTCGCTCGGTTCCCCTTCATTAGCTACTAATAAATATTTACCATCTTTAGAAAAAGTGACCATATCAGGAAGACTGCCTACCGTCACATTATTGATGTAATCACCATTTGAACCATAGAATACAACATATCCTGGCTTCGTCTTATCCACTGCTGGCGCAGACACGGCTACATAGTCTCCACTCGGATGTACCGTTACACTTGTTAAATCACCCGCTTCAATTTCATTATCTTGTAGATAAATACGCTTCACTAAATTAATTGCGCCATCTTTTCCAGGATGTTTCACATCAATAATATCCAATGCTTCTTTATCGCCATTTACCGAATACGCATAGCCATTCTTCGGATTGTACTTCACAATTTCTGTGCCACCATTCCCGAAATCCGCGCCACTTGTATAACGACCTTTATGCGTAATATTTAACTGATCTTGACCAGTTCGAGATGCATTCTTTGTACGTTGTGCTGACGTCCATTCAGGCGTTGTAGATAGAATCGCTATTGGTTGTTGGTCTTGCGTATTCGCATCACGTTGTAACGCATTGAAGAGCACTTGTTTTTGTTTTGGAGACATGTGCTTCATTTGTGTTTGAGGTACGTCTGAAACTGCGACATCATTCTCTTCTGCAGCAGTTACTTTATTCATTTCTTCTTTTGAAAAAGGTTGAGCGTTAGTACGTGTCGCATTAATATTTGAAACTTCTTCAGATGACGTTACGTTGGATTGAGATACCTCAGAATTTGCTTTTTGGTCAGTTTGTTGTGTCGTATTACTTTTTTCTGATTGTTTGTTTTCAGTAGTTAGTTGTGTTGAATTTTTAGTTTCTTGTGTAGGTGCTTTTTGCGTGTTGCTTTGTGAAGATGTTTCTTTAATTTCATGTTGAGGCTGTACTTCAGTTTGTGATTGTTCTTTTTTAGATTGAACTTCAGTAGTTGATGTCTCTTGTGTCATTACTTCTTGTTTAGAGGTGGGTTGTGTCTTTTCCTGTGTAGGTTGCTCAGTCGAAATTTTTTCTTGTTTCATTACATCATCAGATGCTTTATTTTGTTGTGTTTTTTGTTCTTCTTTAGATTGTTCTGATGCTTCATTACTTTGAGTATCATTATGTATAACTTCGTTTGACTGCGTTTCCTCAGTAGAAGAATCCTCGTTAGTCTTTGTCTCTTGTGTAGCTATCGTCTTGTTTTGTGGTTGTTCAACACGTTGCGTTGAGGCTTCATGACTCGGTTGATCTTCAGTTGATTGCGCTTGTGACGTTGAAACCTTTTCAGAAGTATTAGTCTCATTACTTTCGGTAGCAGACGCTTGGCCCCCACCTAAAAATAATAAACTCCCAACTAATATAGACGCCGCTCCGATAGAGTATTTACGAATTGAAAACGACTCACGCTTATTCCCTAACTGCTTCTTATCCATAAAAAATCCCCCTGTAAGATAAAAGTGTATACACCACCATCTTACAAGAGGAATATTTATGGATTATTTGGAGTGAGTAAAGAAATGGTAAAGTGCAAATAATCACACTCACAACAATTTAATACAATTATTCTACACTAGAATAACTCACTATAATACTTAACTCACCTTCAAATTTAATTTCATTATCTTCAGTTGTCAAAATAAAATGTTTACCTTTTTCTATTTCAAAATTTTCACCATCAATATTAATTTTACCATTACCTTCTATTACTGTTATTAAGCAATAGTCATGTGGTTTCTCATAATCTAAAACACCTTGTATATCCCATTTTTCCACAGTAAAGAATTCATTAGATACAAATTGAGTAAATTTCTGACCGTTTCTATGTTTCTCAATAGGTTCTGTGTTAGGGTCTTGATTCGAAATATCAATAACATCTTTACTTTGTTCTAAATGTAGGTCACGCGTATTTCCATCTTTATCTTTTCTATCATAATCATAAATTCTATACGTAGTATCCGAGGACTGTTGTGTCTCTAGAATCATGATACCTGACTCTTCAGAAAGACTTTCAATAACTTCAAATAAAATATTAAAAATAAAAGGATAAAGCTTTTTAATATTGCCTGCTAATGGGTTATTTAAATACACTTTTTTAACGATTCTTAAATATGTTCTGCTAAAAGGTAAACTCTTTATCATTCATTAGAAGTTTGTAAGCTAAATTAATAATAGCCTTACTATCTTTTTCTATAATAGGATTTAGCATAGCCTGAATATATTTAATATCGTATTCTTGATTGTTTAATACATATCCCTTAGATTTAGCACTCTTGATTATTGTATTTTCAAATTTGTCATTCAAAATTTTTATATCGTTTCTAACTGTTCTATTGGACACATTTAGATACTCAGCAATTTCATTGGCGCTTAAATATGTATAGGGATTGCTTAAAAATAATTTGATTAACTTCTTATGTCTTTCAATCATCCTCACACCTCCTTAACATTCTTCTTGTGCTTGATCATTTTAATATAATTTTATATTCCAGATTTGATAATAGTAATATACTTAAACTTCAGTGTTCATTATATAAATTATTCAATTGTGGAATGAGCTTCTAATCATACGTAATAAAATCCCCTTGTAAGATAAAAGTTTATCGACTTTTATCTTACAAGGGGATTAATTTCAATATTGATTATTAACTCTTTTTATAACTCATCGTATTTACTATTATTATTTTTACTTTTTTCAACAGGATATTTCTCAGCATTTTTCACTAGTTTTTTTCGAATAATGTCATTAATATCAAAATCTAAGTTGTCTGCTAACATATAACTATAAATCAATACATCTGCTAATTCCTCAGCTAGTCTTCCTTGTTTATTTTCTACTACTTCTTCTGGTGTTTTCCATTGAAATAATTCTAATAATTCAGCAGCTTCTAAACTGATAGATAAAGATAAATCCTTTTCATTATGAAATTGTCTCCAATTACGTTCATCTCTAAATTGATTTATTTCTTTTAATACTTCATGTATTTCATTCATCATTCTCACCTCGTGAAGCTTTTTTAAGTGCCTCTCTCAATTGGTCGTCTACAGCATAAATATATAGTCCATTTACCCCTCGAGTTAATAGAACGTTTAATTCATTTCTCAAAAGCATATCTGAATAATATTCTTTCGAACCGTCTTGCAATGTTCTTCTTTGAGTTACTTTCTTATTAGCACTGCAAGATTTGTCAAATACAATTTGTCCATCCCTATATTTAACTGAAGGACCAATAATAACTCCTGCATAATTCAAATCCAATCCTTGAATAGAGAAAGTTGAACCTATTTCATCTATTGTCTGTTCCTGCTCAACCCAAGGTAAATCTTTAACTTTTCTTTTAGGTTTTATTTGATAGTTCCAAGGCATTGACCAATTATCAACTTTTACTCTCCAATAATCTTCATCTTTAGGCGGTTTACTATTATATTTCCAATCAAATGTAGCAAGCATTCTTGATATACCACTATCTGTATTTTGAGCTTTATTTTTTATCGCAACCTCTAACTCATTAGGTGAATCAAATACTTTAATTTCATAGCCTTTACTGTCTTTTGGAAGTTTGTTTATAGTTTGATTATCAATTAAATTTCTTATCCAATTGAAAGTAGTTTCATCACTATTGATACGCATTTGATTTCTTAATATAACTCGATTATTTATATTTTCCGATTGATTATAGTATTTTTCTAACTGTTCTTCTTCCCATATTTGTCCAGTTGTTAATACTTGCTTTAAATCTAATACAATAACTACGACTTTAGCTCTTTGTAATAAATCATCTAAATGATTTTTTCCTTGATAACTCTGCTGTCCTTGCGTTAGTAGCAAATGTGCTTCATCAACTATTACTACATCTACTTTATTCTCTGGATTATGGCTATTGATAAAGCTAGTTGGTTTTCGTACTATTTTATTAAATTTACTAGAAATCCCTAGTTTTTTAGCTATTTGATCATAAATAGTTACATGTTCATTGTGATTTACTAAAAGATTTATATCTAAATTCTGATTTAAATCTAAGTTATACTTACCTAGTTCGTATAATAATGTACTCATTAGTACAGTTTTACCTGACCCTGCTTCACCTTCAACAATTATCAATTGACTCTCTTCATTTGATAAAATTGCTGCTTTAATTTTATTTAATATCTCCTCTTTTGCATTTATTTGTTCTTGAGTTAATTTGTGAAATGGAGAAGCTTTAAATATAGCAGAATCTTTTATTATACTTTCAATTGGGAATAAAGCCCCATTCTTTTTATGTAGTGATTGCCAAATATTTGAGAAAATTTCATCTAATTTTTCAGAAGTATAATATTCATTTTGTTGATTAGTCCTACTGTTATGCACCATTGAAATATTATCTACACTGAGCAAATATTGCATGAGTCTATTTTCAATATCTAGCGTTAATGACTTATTAAATAATTCATGACCAATGACATACATTGAAGAATTATCTGATTCTGAAAATTCTTCCCAAAATGCTTTGACTTTTGTATCCGCATTAAGATGCTGTCTTGTCCTACTTTTAATATCTCCAGTCTCACCAACATAAACTTCAAAATCATTTTTCTCTTTTTTATCATTTATTATGTAAACTGTTGGATATCTTAGTAAAAACTTTCCATCTTTAGATGTTTCCCATTTTTGCACTGATTCATTTAGTTTGTCTATTGAATATTTTATATTTTCAATTTTTAATAATTGTCCCATCTCATCACCTATATAGCATATCGTCTGATAATCCCATTTTATCAATTTTCGGACTAATTTTATCAAGTTTTCACCAAATTTTATATATACAAACCGAAATTCAAAAGAAAAAGAGATTTCTACACTAAGTAAAAATCTCAACTACTATTCAATTAAGTTTAATGAACTTAACATTATATTTTAAATTATACTGAAAGCGTGAGCTTCATTTAGCTTTATGTATGAGGATCAACTCATAAGATTAAATAAAAAGTTTGATACATAGGTTTCTAGAAAAGCTGCAATAATGATTAATGGTAATGCGATCAATACATAGGATTTGATTACATTGATTAAGTTAACTTTTATCGCGTAGTTTTCTTTTTTACTTTTCCTAAAGAGATTGGTAAACCGACGTGTGATGGCTTTGTTTAGCATATACAACGCACTTGTTAAAATACAAAAGCCCATGATTTCAAATGTATAATGTGGGATAAATGCTATACTCCCTATCAACCCTTTATGTAAATCAAAGCTCAGAAGAAAGCCTAATAGAATTCCGGGCATAATAATGGTAACCACTAGATTAATCAAATAAAGATAAGGTATAGGTAGTAAGGCTAAGATAAACATTTGTAGTGGAACTCGGAAACCATTATTAACGATATACTTCCAAACTTTTTCAAGTCCTTTAGTGTTGCCAATTTTTTCACTCGCATTTCCCATATTTTTCAAGTCATTGAAAGATGGATGAACAAAATAACAGAATATCGTAGTAATGATTAAACAAATGGTAGCAACTACAAAGATTTTCACGGCACGTTTAATAATTTCCAAATCGAATGATTTTAGCATAAGCAACCTCTCTTTTATCTCTTATACTAACAAACATAACATGAGCCTGGGACATAAATAATAGGATGATGCTATTTTGCAAATTCGCAGTAGCTGACTAAACTGAAAAGGTGCTTAAATCAAGCTTTTTCCAGTTTTAGTCATCCTTGCGGGGGGTGGGACGACGAATTTAAAAAGAATTCTGTCCCACTCCCCCTATAACTATTTCTAGCAAAGGAGTCAAAATATATTTAGCAGTCTTATTTAAAGAATTTTTCTACTATCGTTTTAGACGCTATGCCCTTTTCAAAGGTACAGAAACGATTGTAAAAGGCTTTATATTTCTCTCTATATTCTTCTTGTATGTCATCAATATTTTTTATTGCTTCGATTAAGCCATCATTTGTTTTAATTTGTGGACCTGGTGCTTCTTTTTCAAAATTAAAATAAAAGCCACGTAATCTGTTCTTATAAAATTCTAAATCATAGGTGAAGAATAATAATGGTTTCTTTGTATTTGCAAAATCAAACATGACTGACGAATAGTCTGTGATGCATATATCTGTAATTAAGTATAGATCACTGATTTCAGGATATTTGGTACCATCGACGACAAAATCATTTAGTGATTCACTTAAATTTAACGCGTTACTAATAATAATATGTGGGCGTAAAATGAGAATATATTCATCCCCAATACTTTCCTTCAATCTTTGTAAGTCAAGTTTTAGATTGATGATGTGTTTTTAGGCTTTATTAATTTCATCATCTCTAAATGTCGGTGTGTATAAAATGATTTTTTTATTACTTTCAATACCTAGTTGAGCTTTATATGATTTTTCACCAATTACCCACACTTTTTGATTTTCCTTTTTTAAGAAGTTGGGACATTTTGATCTTTTTAACTCATCCACATATGTTAAGTAACTATCGATGTCATACGTATTAATTCTAAAAGATAAATTACAACCTTTCATCGTGAAATAAGGTGTAAGTGACACTATATTACCGTTAAACTCAGTAATAATTTCACCTTTTAATAGCTTTTCCGCCATTATTCTAGGATTTCCGATTTTTATTCTTAAATTCTCCGATGATTCTAGTACTTTAATACTTAAGTAAATATCTATAATATCCTCATTTTTGTATTCATACTTCATGAATTCTATCAAATCTTTATAGATTTCTACCGAAAAATTATAAGTAGATGCATTTTTCGTCTTTCCAATTTCTTCATGATTGATATTTACGAATGTTTCTCTGTCAGTCAGCCTCGTTTTTATTGATAGTTGCACAGTTTCTAATGTGAAATTCAGTATCGCAAACTGACCTTTTATACACGCTGCAGTGTTGTTTATTTTAATATTATCAATATGTCTTCTTGAAAAATATGTTTTTTTAAATCAACCTCCTCCAATGATAAATGTAAATCCCCATTGGTGTCTTCCACATCTATTGAATTAAATTCGTTTTTTATGTAGAGCTTTTCAATCTTATTAATAGGATTCTCAAAATAGATATGTAGTATTGATCCATCTTGTTTAATAGTTTGCAATTAAACCCCTTCTTTCAGCTAAAATCAAATTCCCATAATATTACAGTGATTTTTTATTATTTTTTTAATTATTTATAAATATATCTACTTTCGAACGGTAATATGCGTTACAATATAAATACAATATTTAATAGTAACCAAAATATATAAACCTTTATTTATTATATTATAATACATGTAATTACTTTTAATGTTTTTATAAATATAATTTTTTATATTTACTACAATTTAAAGGGGTTAGTAAAGTGAAAAAGTTAATTTTAATTTTCAACAGTGTCTTATGTTTAATGTTTTTAATTAAATATAGACAACTTAAGAAAGCTCACCATTTTTACTTAACAAACATTGAATCTGAAGATGATAAATTGAATAAAATGGGCATGTATAAAGATAAAGATGGAAATATTTATCCAATAGAAGAGGCAATTGAATGAATCAAACAGTTTAATTAATCTCACTTATACATAACTAAGTTTTGAAATTATTAACTTTTATTCCAATAAAAAAGAGAGTTGAACAGAATTCATATTGAATTCGTTGTTCAACCCCCGCAAGGATGACTAGAACTGAGAAAAGTTTAATTTAAGTGACTTCTCAGTCCATTCAGCTACTGCGAATTTGTAAAATAGCACCATTATATTTTTTATTCCCAAGCCTTATTGTAAATTATTCAGGTCTAGGGTTACGTTTCATTTTCACGTATTGAGAAATACTGTATAATACGATACCGAACCAAATGAGCGCAAATGTAACCAATTGTTGCGCATCAAAATGTTCTTTAAAGGCGAAGATACCTAAGAAGAACATGATTGTTGGACCAACGTATTGAATGAATCCTGTTAGAGATAACGGAATACGTTTGGCACCCGCTGAGAATAAGATTAATGGAATGGCAGTTACTGCACCTGATAACATTAACCAGAATGTGTCCATATTCAAACCTACTGATGATGTTCCAGTATTCCATAAATAAATCATATATATTAATCCGGCTGGCGCTGTAACGATACATTCAATTGCAATACTGATAATGGCTTCAATTTTAACAATCTTCTTCAACAAGCCATAAATACCGAATGAGAATGCTAACATTAATGAGATGACTGGGAATTCTCCAACGCGAATCGTCATATACAGAACTCCGATTGTCGCAAAGATGATTGCTAGCGTTTCAAATTTATTGAATCTCTCTTTTAGGAAAATGAACGCCAATAATATACTTACTAATGGGTTAATATAATAACCTAAACTAGATTGTAGTACGTGTCCATTTGACACAGCCCAGATGAACGTTCCCCAGTTGATTGTAATCACATAACCAGCAATAATAATGACGATTAGTTCAATTGGATGTGAGAATAAATGTTTTAAATCACGTTTGAACGTTTGTGATTTCTTTAAAACTACGATCATTAGTATCATAAAGATCATAGATAATACAATGCGGTAAGCTAAGATTTCAAATGCACTAACGCCACCAATTAATTTCCAATAAATTGGCAAGATACCCCATAATACATAAGCACCTAACGCATATAGAATCCCTTTTTTAAATTCAGTATCGGAATTCATCCTAACCCTCCTTACGGTATAACCCTGGAAATATGTTTTAATTAATAAAACTATGGTACCAATAGTTAAGAAAGTTAGGTATATAAACTGCTCAAATTATTCAAATTCTTAGTAATTTAGGTTGAATTTATTTGATTTTAGACATCCGAACCTCTAACATCACACAACCCGAAGTCTACCTTTTCGCCAAACAAAAAAGAATCAGCCCCTAGAAAGTCGCTGATTCTGACATAAATATTGATATTCAATTATCCACCAAAGAATAAATCGACAATATCACTCGTTCTATTATTATTTGTTTTATAAAATTCAGTACAACCACAATTTTTACAAGTTATTGTTTTAAAGTTGTTATGCTGCACATCAAACATCTTAGATAGTCCAGATCCTGTTGCTGATAATGTTCCTTCTTCCACTTCCGTATGTCCACATTTCACACATCCGTTTCCTGTGTTTCCAGTCATAAACAACATTCCTTATATTGTTTCTTACTTGTCATATAACCTGTTTCCTATCATTTAATCTTTAAATAAGTAATAACTTATTGCGCATTTAGAATATAATTAATGACATTTTTTCATTGCCATATTCAAACATTTTCAATGGAATTTCTCACATAATTATCATAAGTAGAAGTTTCTTACATTGGGCTTAAATATAGTTGTGAGACTCTCACCATGACCTTGTCACAATTACTGTGACAAAGTCGCATTTTCTTTGTGTTGTATACGCTTTCCTGTGCCATTACAATTGAATTATCAAATCAGAATAAAAAAAGAGGTGTAGTTATGGCTCAAACAGAGACACAAGAGAAAAAAGGTCTCGGCCGTAAAGTTCAAGCGTTTGGTTCATTTCTTAGTAGTATGATTATGCCAAACATCGGTGCGTTTATCGCATGGGGCTTTATTGCTGCGATTTTCATTGATAATGGTTGGTTCCCTAACAAAGAATTATCTCAATTAGCAGGACCAATGATCACATACTTAATTCCATTACTTATCGCATTTAGTGGTGGTCGTTTAATTCACGACTTACGTGGCGGTATCGTTGCAGCAACAGCAACTATGGGTGTTATTGTTGCATTACCAGAAACACCAATGTTACTTGGTGCAATGATTATGGGACCACTTGTTGGTTGGTTAATGAAGAAAGTTGACCAATTCTTACAACCTAGAACACCACAAGGCTTTGAAATGTTATTCAATAACTTCTCAGCAGGTATTCTAGCATTCATTATGACAATCCTTGGCTTCAAATTATTGGCGCCAATTATGCAATTCATCATGCACATCTTATCTGTAGCAGTTGAATTCTTAGTACACTTACACTTATTACCAATCGTAAGTATCATCGTAGAACCAGCTAAAATTTTATTCCTTAACAACGCGATTAACCACGGTGTATTCACACCTCTTGGTACTGACCAAGCTGCAAGTGCAGGTCAATCAATTTTATTCGCAATCGAATCAAACCCTGGACCAGGTATCGGTATCTTATTAGCGTACATGATCTTCGGTAAAGGCACAGCGAAAGCAACTTCATATGGTGCAGGTATCATCCACTTCTTCGGTGGTATTCATGAAATTTACTTCCCATATGTATTAATGCGTCCATTATTATTCATCGCTGTTATTTTAGGTGGTATGACTGGCGTAGCAACTTACCAAGCAACTGGTTTCGGATTCAAGAGTCCAGCTTCACCAGGTTCATTCATCGTGTATTGTTTAAATGCACCTAAAGGTGAATTCTTACACATGGTATTAGGCGTATTCTTAGCAGCACTTGTTTCATTCGTAGTTGCAGCATTAATTATGAGATTTACTAAAGAACCTAAACAAGATTTAGAAGCAGCAACAGCTAAAATGGAATCTACTAAAGGTAAAAAATCTAGCGTGTCTTCTAAATTAACTGGTGCGACAACTGGTACTGGCGCAGCTGGCGTAGCTGCTAACAAAGCTGATGATGAAGATAAAAAAGAAGCTTCATCAGAGGATGAAGAAGAAGACTTACTTGATAACTACAACACTGAAGACGTAGACGCTCACGACTATAGCAACGTAGACCATGTTATTTTCGCATGTGATGCGGGTATGGGTTCTAGTGCAATGGGTGCAAGTATGTTACGTAATAAATTCAAAAAAGCAGGCATTTCAGACGTTAATGTTACAAATACTGCTATTAACCAATTACCAAATAATGCACAACTTGTTATTACACAAAAAACATTAACAGACCGTGCAATCAAACAAGTTCCAAACGCAATTCATATCTCAGTGGATAACTTCTTAAATTCTCCACGTTATGAAGAGTTATTAAACAACTTGAAGAAAGATCAAGACAAAGCATAATTAAATAGTTTGGGAGTCGAACATATTATTTCTATCACTTATGTTAAGACTCCTTTCAAGGGGGGACACACCATGTTAATGAGTACACGTGAAAAGGAAATCATTGAACTGCTAATTAAGTATTACGGTCAATACGTTACGATTTATGAAATTGCTCAACAACTTGGCGTGTCCTCTCGTACTATTCATCGTGAATTAAAAGGGATTGAAACCTACCTCCAAGGCTTCAATATGACACTTGAACGGGCAAATAAAAAAGGGATTAAGTTATCTTGTGATTATGACCAGATCCGACGGTTAAAACAAGAAATGGCGCAACACGATACCATTGACTTGTCTGTTGAAGAACAAAAGGCAATTATTCTATATGCGCTCATTCAATCAAAACATGCTGTTAAGCAATACAGCTTGGCTCAAGAAATTGGCGTATCTGTTCAGTCATTAACCAAATTGCTTGATGACCTAGAGAATGATCTCGCTAGCTATCAACTTATCCTTTATCGCAAGCGTGGTGAAGGGGTATATCTTGATGGCCCCGAATCAAAGAAACGTGAGTTCTTAAGTCAATTGATGGTCAACAACTTGAATAGTACAAGTGTTTACTCTGTTATCGAGAACCACTTCGTCTATCAATCGATTAATCAATCACAACAAGCTTTAGTCGACCTTGATAGCATATTTAAGATTGAACGTATTTTAATGGATTACCTAGGTCAATTACCTTATACCTTAACAGAATCGAGTTATCTGACCTTAACCGTCCATATCGTGTTAAGTATTGCACGTATTCAAAATGGTGAATATGTATCGATTAATGAAGATATTCATAATTCTGTAAAAGACACATTTGAACATCAAATTGCCACAGAAATTGCGAAACGTATAGAGACACTATACGACATCGACTTTAACCAAGCGGAAGTCACTTTTATAACAATTCATTTACGTGGTGCAAACCGTCGAACAACCTCCAAGATGTTTGAGAATAATGAATTTGACGACCGTAAAATACAAGCATTTGTAAATCGTGTAGAGCGCTTATCAGGCCAATCATTCGAAGACTATGCAACGCTTGTTCATGGATTATCATTGCACATTAATCCAGCGATTAATCGTTTGGAAGCAAACATTGAAACGTACAATCCACTCACCGAGGTGATTAAGTACAAGTATCCTCGTCTCTTCGATATTGTACACAAGGCCATCGATCAGACATGGCCAGAGTTAGTCTTCCCGGATAGTGAGATTGCCTTCATCGTTTTGCATTTTGGTGGCTCCTTGAAAAGTCAGTCCACCCAACTACTACATGTTTTAGTTGTCTGCAGTAGTGGTATTGGAACAAGTCGATTGTTGGCAACACGATTACAACAATCTTTTAATGAAATAGAGAAGATTACACAAGCGTCCGTCAGTGATTTGAAAATGTTAAATCTAGAGGATTACGATGGCATTATTTCAACGGTTAAATTGGATATCACAACGCCATTTATTACCGTCAATCCATTGCTACCAGAATCCGATGTAGCGTATGTAGCATCATTCTTAAAGACAACCGAGCATATAGCGAAACAATATGAAGAGAACGAAATGAAGCATTCGATTCAAGACCCTGATCAAGTGGTCATGAACATCGAACACGGCTTATCATTGTTGAACTCTATGCAATTTGAATACAAAGATGTAACTATTTGGAATCATTATTTAGCTGACTATCTTGAGGAACATGGCGTCATTGCGCCGAATAGTCAGACGTCATTCGCTGAGCTGTTGCAAGATAAATTAAATCAGAATCCTGGTTGGATATTGCAACCCTATCCCGTTGCGATTCCACATATGAAGAATGATTTAATATTACGCCCCCTCATTTTAATCACGATATTAAATGAAAGTTTGGGCATGCAAAGTACTCAAAATGACCTTTTCAAAATTAAATATATGGTTAGCCTATTCATCCCAAATAATGATGAAATGGCACAACTTGTTGGGGAATTATCTGCTGAATTAGGACATCATCTCGAGCAAATTGATGACTTCATCCAAGATCCTGACGCTATGAAACACATATTGAGAGATAGCTTTTTAAAACGAATTCACAACCAATTAACTTAGGAGTGTATAAAATGACTGAATTATTTAGTAATGACAATATCTTTTTAAACGTATCTGTAGGAAGCCAAGACGAAGCAATTGAAAAAGCTGGTCGTGCTTTAGTAGATAACGGTTCTGTAAACGAAGCGTATATCCAAGCAATGAAAGAACGTGAACAACTTGTTTCAACATTCATGGGTAATGGTTTAGCAATTCCTCACGGTACTGACGAAGCTAAAGATGATGTATTAGCATCAGGTTTAACATTACTACAAATTCCTGAAGGCGTAGATTGGAACGGCGAAACAGTTAAAGTTGTTGTTGGCATCGCTGGTAAAGATGGCGAACATTTAGACTTGTTATCTAAAATCGCAATTACATTCAGTGAAGAAGAAAATGTTGATCGTATCGTCAACGCTAAATCTGCTGAAGAAATTAAACAAGTCTTCGAGGAGGCTGACGCATAATGAAAGCTGTACACTTCGGAGCTGGAAATATTGGCCGTGGATTCATCGGCTATATTCTTTCAGATAACAACATTGATGTAACATTTGCAGACGTTAATGAGGAAATTATTAATGCATTAGATAATGAAGGCGCGTATAACGTTATTCTTGCTAATGAAGAAAAAACAACAACACGCGTTACTGGCGTTAGTGCGATTAACAGTGGTCAACCTTCAGATGAATTGAAACAAGCAATTCTTGAAGCTGACATTATTACAACTGCAGTTGGTGTGAACATCCTTCCTATCATTGCGAAATCATTTGCACCAGTCTTAAAAGAGAAGGAAAATCACGTTAATATCGTAGCGTGTGAAAATGCGATTATGGCGACTGATACGCTTAAAGAAGCAATCTTAGACATCACTGGTCCATTAGGTGATAACATTCACTTCGCGAACTCTGCAGTTGACCGTATTGTCCCACTTCAAAAGAATGACAATATCTTAGACGTTATGGTTGAACCTTTCTTTGAATGGGTTGTTGAAAAAGACGCTTGGTACGGTGAAGAGTTAGAACATATTAAATATGTTGATGATTTAACACCTTACATCGAACGTAAATTATTAACAGTTAACACTGGTCATGCTTTATTAGCATATGCTGGTCGCTTCTATGGTAGAGATACTGTATTAGATGCTGTTAAAGATGAAGCTATCGTTGCAGATTTACATCAAGTATTAGGTGAAACAAGCGAGTACATCGTTGATAACTTCAGTTTCACTAAAGAAGAACAAGCGGCTTATGTTGAGAAGATTATTGGTCGTTTCGAGAATCCATACCTTTCTGACGAAGTAACACGTGTAGGTCGTGGAACAATTCGTAAAATCGGTCCTAAAGATCGTATTATCAAACCTTTATCTTATTTATATGAAAATAATTTACGTCGCAAAGGCTTATTAAAAGCAGCAGCGTTATTATTAAAATATGATGATATGAACGATAAAGAAACAGTTGAAATGCGTGAATACATTGATGCACATGGCGTAAAAACATTCTTACAAGAATATGCGAAAATCAATGACCGTTTAGCAAATGAAATTGTAGCTGTTTATGAAGAATTGTAATTCATTACTTTAACAATTTAATTACCTTAACAGGTAAATTAAGTTACTTAAATGTTTGATAGTAATTTAATGTGTGCAGTTTACACAATACTGCGTATTGTTGCTACTCGCTTTCTCTAGGTATAGCCTGAGCCAAGTTGTTTATAATTGAAAAGAGTTAAATCACTTTATAAGCCTTTTTCAAAGTCTTGTAGGTTGTGATTTAACTCTTTTTTTATTTAGGTTTTGTCTCAGTGCTAATGCTATTCCTAGTAGCGTCTCGCAGCCAATACTTAGTATTTTTAGCAATGTTAATTTATATCTTTGATATATTTAAATATGTTAGTTCAATCAATTTTCTCAACTCTAATTACTTATCTTTTTCTTTTCGGTTCGTGTAGTAAGCATGTCCGAAGAATGCGATGTTCATCCCGATTATTAAAACGATATAAAGTACAATTGATATCGTTAAAAATTGCTCGTTAGAATGGCTATGCGCTTTAAATATTTGACCTATTAAATTAGGTAAGCACACGATAAATATTACAAGTGCAAATAGTTTTTGTTTAACTATGAAACATAGCACCATGACGATTGCTAATAATATGAGCCCAGTAATGATGCTTTGGGTTTGATTTAGTGTCACAAGTGTATATATTGGGTATCTTTTAGCAGTAAACGTACTTAAAATCATCAGTGAGAAAAGAACTATTCCTCCTATAAATGCATAGACATATACACGTTTAGCATCACCATATTTCATAATAGCTTTCTTTATTAAAAATAATGGTACGACAACACTTAATACAAAGATAAAGATTGTATTTAAAATATATCCTAATGTTAGGGTAAACTCATTTTCAAAGAAATCTGGAATTGTGAATAACGCAAACATAAAAAGCACAAAGTACGTTAAATATCTAGGTAGTCCTTTGGTAAAGCTCATTTCTTTAGAAAAGTTATCCGCATAATCTTTTACAGGCGTGTTCAGAATGTTACTGACGTCATCACCGTTCGCTTCTGCCATTTCAAAGTGATCTTGCAATTCGTCTCCAATAGCGTGTACTTCATCTTCATCCTTACCTCTAAACATTAATTCTGCTTTTAATTTAAATATATAGTCCTCTTGTTCTTTAGTCATCATATTCATCACTCCCGAATAAGTTATTCATTCCTGAGTTAAGATAACTCCATTTCTCTTTGAATCGTTTTAATTCTTCTTGTCCACTTTCAGAAATCGTATAATACTTTCGCTTAGGACCACCGTTATCCGATTTGCGCGTGGTTGTGTGAACATAGCCCTTCTTGCTTAACCTAAGCAATACCGGATAAATACTACCATCGCTAATTTCAGGAAATTGGTTTTCTTTTAATTTCTCTAAAATTTCATACCCGTACGTCTCACCCTTAGCTATAAGTCCAAGTATTGCGCCATCTAAAAGCCCCTTCATCATTTGATTAGATACTGACATGTCATCACCTTTTATTAACTATCTTATAATATAAGATAGTGCATTTTAAAAAATAAGTCAACTATCTTATGATAAAAGATAGTGGTTGCTTAATGGTTTCTAAATCGCAGTTTATTAAGTTACTTTAATAATTTCAGTTTACACAATACTGCGTATTGTTGCTACTCGCTTGCTCTAGGTATAGCCTGAGACAAGTTGTTTATAATTGAAAAGAGTTAAATCACTTTATAAGCTTTTTCAAAGTCTTGTAGGTTGTGATTTAACTCTTTTTTTATTTAGTTTTTGTCTCAGTGCTAATGCTATTCCTAGTAGCATCTCGCAGCCAATACTTAGTATTTTTAGCAAATGAGGTTTATACCTTTATTAATATATTTATTTTAATGGTTTAATCGCTACGCTAATTAATAAGTTACATAAATAACACATTAAAACCCCCAGCAACTTTGACGAGCCTGGGGGATTTTTCATGCTAATAATGCTAGTTACGTATATATAATTCGTTTTGTATAATTTATAATCAAATCGCTAATGTGTTAAAAAGTATAGATTACCAATGTATTTTACTAAGAAAAGATAATAATCGATCTTCCTTAATGATATATCGCTTTTGCAAAAGATACATCTGCACTTTCACCAATCACTTCCGATAGTGAAGGATGTGGTTGTATAATTCGAGAAATATCATTTAATGTACCGCCCGAAACCTTAATTCCCAAGATTTCACTAATTAAATCTGTCGCATGAGGTCCAACGATAAATCCACCTAAAATTTTACCATCCTGCTTATTCGCTACTATTTTAACCATTCCTTGTGTTTCACCTTTTAAGATTGCTTTAGGATTCTTCTGAAAAGGCGCAGTCGTCACTTCAACCTCATAACCCGCTTCTTGTGCTTGTGATTCTGATAAACCTACTGACGCAGATTCCAATCTTGTATAAATACATCTTGGTATATCCTCTTGATTTATCGGTTCTGGTTGTTTGCCTGCAATATATTCTGCCACATATTTACCATGTGCACTTGCAGTATGTGCTAACTGATAGCCCGGCACTAAATCACCAATCGCATAGACGTGCTCGTAACTAGTTTCATAATGTTCATTAACTTGTAAACATTTGCCATTTTGTTCTAAATTAAGCGCCTTAGCAACTTGAACATTAGGTTGTCTCCCTGTCGCAAAGAGTAATGTTTCATATGGTATTTCTTTAGGGCCATCTTTTCCATCAATTTCCAAAGTCTTGGCATTTACTTTCTTAGTTTCTGAATTGGTGATGATGTTAACACCTTGTTGTTTCAAATAGGTTGATAGATGGTCGCGTATTTCTTTAATTTCACTAGATAGGATGCTATCGCCCTTTTCCAAAATCGTAACATCTACGTCTAAATCAGCCATTGATGAGGCTATTTCCGAGGCAATAACGCCGCCGCCAATAATCACAAGTTGTTTCGGCAGCTGTTCCATATCGAAAAATGTATCAGCTGTTTCAAAGTGCACTTGGTCTAGCCCTTCGATTGGTGGTACGAATGGCCTTGTTCCTGTCGCTAAGATAATATCTTTCGCGGTATAAATAGTTTGATCGACTTGAACTTTTAATCCTTCTAATACTTCTGCTTCCCCTTCAATAAAATCAACGTTGTGTTGTCTTAATGCGTCTCGAACATCATCAGTCACTGTCTTAACCACTTGATCTTTACGTTGTACGAGACTAGTTACATCAATGTCTATGTGATTCGTTTTAATTCCCCAATTGTTTGCAGAATGAATATCTCTCACTTTAGCACCATATTCTAAAAATATCTTCGACGGTATACAACCTACATTGAGACATACACCACCAACGTGCTGTTTCTCAACAATCGCTACATCTTTGCCTAGTTGCGCTGCTCGAATTGCTGCAACATAACCTCCAGGTCCTGCTCCAATAACGATTAAATCATACGATTTAGACATCATTTGTACCCCTTTCACCTTTGAAGTTGTTTTCGTCCCTTAATACCCTTAGTTATGAACATAACCACTCGTCTAATATGTAAGCGCTTTTATATCCTTTCAATTTTATATTAGAGTTATATTTTTATAATTTCAAATAAACGTAAGTGACAGAATTTTTACTTTTTCAATAAAGGGCTTTGTGTTGCGCGAAAGGATTGGAAGTGTGGTTCGAGACATGAAAAGACCCCCAGCATTGTTTGTGTACTGAGGATCTTAATCAAATTAAATATATTTGTTATTAAAGAATTAAGAGATATGGATTTTCAATATATTTAGCTAATACTTTTAAGAAATCGGCAGCGCTCGCACCATCAAGAATTTGATGATCAAACGTTAAACTTAATGGAATACGTGATACTTGTTTAACACTATCTCCTTCAAGTACAACTTCTTTAGAAAGTGCACCTACACCTAGGATTCCTGTTTCACCCAGGTTAAGAATTGGTGTGAAATATTCGATGCCACTAGTACCCATGTTAGTAATTGTAAAAGTAGCACCTGCCAGTTTAACATCATTTGTATTACCATCACGTACCGCTTCTGCTGAAGATTTAATCTCTTTAGCTAAAGCACCAATACTTTTAGTGTCTGCATTATTTATAACTGGTACCATTAACCCTTCGTCGAGTGACGTTGCTACACCTAAATGAACATTATCATATTCTGTAAGTTGACCATTTTCATATCTAGCATTCATTGCACCATAATCTTTAAGTGCTAAGACAATGGCTTTAGCTAGCAATGCTGTGACAGTCAATTTAGTATCTTGATTTGCATTTTCAAGTTCAGCTGATAGTTTGTTTTTGAAATCTAACAAACGGTCAGCATCCACTTTACGATGTAACGTAAGTTGTGCTGTTTCGGCCAAGCTTTGACGCATATTCTGTGCTATACGCTTACGCATTGGATTTAGTCCTTCACCGACATTAGCACTGTTAAATTTAGTGTTCTTATCCTCTTTAGATTGCATATCCTCATTTTTTGCTTCAATATTATATCCTTGCTCTGCTACACGTTGAATATCTAATTTTGTTATACGATTATTACCGCCTGTACCTTGAATTCTAGTGATATCAAAGTTTTTATCCTCTGCCATCTTGCGTGCAAGTGGTGATATAAAGATACGTTTACCATTTTGGGGTTCAACATTATTAGACTTATTTGTATCTTCATCATGATTACTATCATCTTCATTATCAGAAGTTGTATCGTTGGTTTGTTGCTCTTCATCGTCTGATTGTGAGTTATTGGATTCTTCATTATCAGATTCAGTCGTACTAATTGATTCAGTACTTTCTCCTTCATCACCTATAATACCAAGTACAGATTTAACTTCAGTTTCTTCTCCGGGTTGAACTTTAATTTCGAGTAATATACCACTAGCTGGCGCTTCAACGTCTTGAGTCAATTTCTCAGAACTAATCGTACATACACTTTCACCTTGTTCAACCACATCTCCCTCTGCTTTAAACCACTCTTCGACTGTTCCTTCTTTCATTGTCATACCGAGTTTTGGCATAATAATATTTTCGCTCATCGTTCAACACCTCCTTGCCTATGAATTAACTTTTTTCAAGTCTTCAATTAGTTCAGATGCGACATCTAATACTTTATCTACATTTGGTATATAGGCTTGTTCAAGGTTTGCTGCGAATGGAACTGGTGTATCCGGTGCAGTGACTTTCTTGATTGGTCCATCTAAATAATCAAAACCAATATCACCAATAACAGATGCAACATCTCCCGCTACATTACATTGTGGATTTGATTCATCAATCACAATTAAACGACCTGTCTTCTTCACTGATTCTAGAACTGTTTCTTTATCCCATGGTGACACAGAACGTAAATCAATAACTTCAACTGAAACGTTATCTTCTTCTAATTTGTCTGCTGTTTGTTCAGCTACTGCCACCATTTTACCGATTGCAACAATTGTTAAATCATCACCTTCACGCGTCACTTTCGCTTTTCCAATTTCTATTGTGTAAGGTTCTTCAGGCACATCACCTTTTTGTCCTAATAATGTTTTATCTTCTGAAAAGACTACTAAGTTATCATCTTGTACTGCTGCCATTAATAAACCTTTAGCATCATAAGGATTAGAAGGAACGACTACTTTTACACCAGGTATTGTTGCAAACATGTTATACAATGATTGAGAATGTTGTGCCGCTGCGCCTGCACCAGCGCCATGAACTGTACGTACAACTAATGGAATTTTAGCTTTACCACCAAACATGTAACGCATTTTTGCACCTTGGTTCAAAATAGGATCTAAACCGAATCCAATAAAGTCATTGAACATTAATTCTGCAATAGGACGCATACCGGTAGCTGCTGCACCTACAGCAGAGCTGAGTGTAATATGCTCTGCGATTGGTGTGTCAATAACACGATCTCGACTATATTTTTTCGCAAGCCCTTTAGTTACACCAAAAACGCCACCAAATGTATCGTCATCTTTAATATGTTCTACACCTGCACCACCTGAAACGTCCGTACCAATGAGAATAACATTATCATCTTGTTCCATTGATTGATCGATTGCTTCGTTAATTGCACCCATAAATGTTAACTTGCGTTCTTCACTCATAGTTATGACCTCCTTTTAGGCAAATACATCTTCGTGTAATGAATCTACATCTGGTAATTCACTTTCCTCTGCATATTTCACTGCATCTTCTACTGCTTGTTCAGCTGCTCGTTCAATTTCATTTAATTCTTCTTCTGTTAACCAACCTTCTTCAAGTGCTTGACGTTTAAAGTCTTCTGTTGCGTTTTTGTCCGCATTACGATCATTTGGTGATTTAACTTTTTGTTCGTCCCCTTCAAAATGACCATATTTACGATACGTGTCACACTCAATTAGCGTAGGGCCTTCACCATTTTTTGCTCGTTCTACAGCTTCTTGCGCTGCTTTATAAACTTCAACGACATCCATGCCATCCACTCTGACACCTGGCATGTTATAAGCTGAAGCACGCTCTGCAATTGTTTCTGAAGCACTGGCATAATCATGTGTTGTACCTTCACCGAATTGGTTGTTTTCACAAACAAAAATAACTGGAAGGTTTAAGATTGAGGCAAAGTTAAGGCCCTCATGGAAATTACCTTCATTGGCTGCACCATCACCAAAGAAACATACAGCAACATTCTTTTTACCTTGATTTCGAATAGAAATACCTGCACCAGTAGCAAGTCCGAAGCCACCACTTACGATACCATTGGCACCGAGCATTCCTTTATCTATTTCTGCAACATGCATGGAACCACCTTTACCATGACCAAGTCCATCACGTTTACCCATTATCTCCGCCATCATGCCATTAAGGTCACATCCTTTGGCAATTGCATGTCCGTGTCCTCGGTGTGTACTTGTAATATAGTCGTCGTCTTCAAGTTGTGACATTACACCAGTTGCTACAGCTTCTTCGCCTACGTATAAGTGAACAAAACCAGGAATCTTACCATCACTAAAGATTTTATGCACCTTTTCTTCAAAATATCGAATTTCATTCATCGTTTTATAAATCCAACGTGCTTGTTCTTTTTCCATCGTTAGTTCCTCCTATCATTCATTGATTTGTTCTGTTATCACATATGAATGGCTTTTCCAAAGTATGCATCCGCGCTCTCGCCAATTGCTTCGGATAGAGAAGGATGTGGTTGAATGATGTTAGATAACTCATTCATTGTACCTTCTGAAACTTTGACACCTAATACTTCACTGATTAAATCTGTAGCATGTGGACCAACAATAAAAGCACCTAAGACCTCTCCATATGCTTTATCAGTTACAATTTTGATAAAGCCTTGTACTTCTCCTTTTACGAGCGCCTTTGCATTTCCTTGAAAAGAAGATTGTGTAACAGATACGTCATAACCCGCTTCTTTAGCTTGAGACTCAGATAAACCAACTGATGCTGCTTCAAGACGAGTATAAATACAACGTGTAATATTGTTTGGAGATACTGGCGGTGGTTTTAATCCAGCCAAAGTTTCAACAACATGTAATCCATGTGAACTCGCTGAATGTGCAAGTTGATAACCCTTAACAAGGTCTCCAATAGCATATACATGATTAATTGTTGTTTGATAGTGTTCATCGACTTGTACAAATTTACCATCCATATCGATATCTAGATCTTCAGCTACCTTGATGTTCGGTTGTCGACCAGTTGCCACTAATAAAGTATCAAATGACACATCTTCATGATTATCCAAAATCACTTTAGAGGTTGTTACTTTAGATATCTTTGCGCCTGTTAAAATTCTTATACTTTGATTCTTCAAATGGTCCTTTAACAGTTCACGTACTTCTTCAATCTCGGTGAGAAGAATATCTTCATTAACTTCAATCATCGTAACCTCGACTCCTAAATCAGCCATTGAAGATGCTAACTCAGTAGCTATAACACCGCCACCAATAATTGCGAGTTGTTTAGGCAACGTTTCTATATCAAAAAATGTGTCTGTCGTTTCATACTTTATGTCATTTAATCCTTCAATAGGTGGAATAAAAGGTTTACTACCAGTTGCTAGAATAATATCTTTCGCTTGATATGATTGATTACCAACTTTAACTTCTAAATCTTTCGTTACAGTAGCTTCACCTTTAATGAAATTAACTTTGTTTTTCTTTAATAATTGCTTCACACCACCTGTGAGCGTGCTAACAATGTGTTGTTTTCGTTGTACTAATTTAGAGAAGTTTACTTTCATCCCTTGTGTCTCAATTCCCCAATCATTGGCCTTACGTATATCATGTGCTTTCGTTCCATGTTCGAGTAGTGTTTTAGAAGGTATGCAACCTACGTTTAAACAAGTCCCCCCTGCGTTTGTTTTCTCTACAATTGCAACCTTTTGACCTAATTGTGCAGCGCGAATAGCGGCAACATATCCACCAGGTCCTGCACCAACCACAATCAAATCATATGAGTCCGTCATCACTATCACCCACTTCCTTAAGATCATATCGTTGTGCATCCCAAAATATTCTGTAAAAACATAGAAATGAGATATAGCATATTCTTAATGTAAACGTTTTCTCATTTCTTTAATTACATTCTATACTCATGATTCTGAATTTTCAAATAATTGTAAAATTAAATTTTTATATACTTATTTCTATCATTTCATATAAGTTTTATAAGATTTGGAAGATTATCTTGCTACTCACTCAAATAAAAAACCCTCTAACCACGTTGGCTAGAGGGTTGTGTTACGGTTGCAATTTCATTATTGCACCAAAGTTTTGTTGTGCGTTTGTGAATGTAATAAATGCAATGAGTTCAACAATTTCTTCTGTTGCTAAACTGTCTTTAAGTACTTTTATAATATTGTCCGGAATTTGATCACCCATCTTAATAAAAACTTCTGTGAATCCTATGCAAACGGACGATTTTTCATCTTTAAGACTGCCGGTAGGTTGACCTTTAGCTTTACAGTACTGACAACCGTTCTTTTGCGCTAACATTCTTCTTAACTCTTCTTTTAATTCTTTGCTAAGTGCGCTGTCACTTTCTAACACATCACTTAGTTGTGTCCATAATTGCATTAATTCTTCTTGATGACCTAATAATTTTTAAAGGGTGTATTACCATTGTTCGAAGACTCTATAATCGACATTTGTTATCTCCTTTTTAAACTAATGCGTCTTTAATCTTTTGCAGTCCTTTTATCATGATTTCACGTGGAACAGCGATGTTTATTCTGATATGTCCTTCTGCGTTATGAACGAATTGTTCTTGTCCTTCAATGATAACGCCGGCGTGTTTGATGAAATATTTAGCGATTGGTTCATCTATGTGTTTTGCTTTAATGTAATAGCTTAGATCAACCCATGCGAGGTAGGTTGCTTCTGGAATTTTAAATTCTGCATGTGGCAGTTCTTGTTCTAAAAATTGTGCTAGGTATTTAAAGTTATCGTCTAGATAATCATTCATAGCAGCTAACCAGTCTTCGCCCTTTTCATAAGCTGCCTGTGTCGCAACGATACTTAATGGATTCTCAGAACTAAAGTGATGTAACTTCCATGTCTTTAATAATCTTCTATTCGGAATAATGATGTTTGAGAACATTAAGCCTGCTATATTAAATGCCTTACTTTGCGACATTGCGGTAACAATCTTATCGTAATCTGGCACTGCTTTAGCAAAAGGTACATGTGTTTGACCGTCACGTTTAATGTCGCAGTGAATTTCATCTGATATGATCCATACGTCATTATCGACCATAATTTGTCCCAATTGCTTTAATTCCGCTTCTGACCATACACGACCTGTTGGATTATGCGGATTAGCAAAAATACATAATTTAATATTTTCTGTTTCTACTTTTTGACGAACATCTTCAAAGTCGATTTCATAGTATCCATTATGATTTATCATCGGAGAATATACCGTCTTAATATTATTTTTATCACAAACCATTTTAAAAGGACCGTAGCTCGGTGTTAAAATCAACGCTTTATCGTCGTTGTCACAAATATAGCTTACAAGTTCAATTAAACCTGCAACAATCCCATGAGAAAATACAAGGTGATCTTGTGGAAATGTATAACCAAATCGTCGTTCTGTCCATGACACAAAAGCCTCATAATAATCTGTGCCAAATATGTTGGTATAACCTAGAATCTTTTTATCGAGTCTGTCTCTTATCGCATCTAACACAACTTCAGGTGTCGCGAAATCCATATCAGCTATCCACATACGAATCAGTTCATCATGTTCTTCTAAATCTGAAGTATCTGCGTCTCCAAATAAATAGCCTTTATAACCTTCTACATTCATCGCATTTGTAGAAAGACGGTCTATGATCTCATCAAAATTGTACGTCACATGAATGCCTCCTAGAATCATTGTTTAATAAGTCTTATTGTAATACTTCCCATTTATGAATTCACTTTTTAAGATTTCCACTTCTAAATATAAAAAGTGGGAGAAAGACAAAGAATTCATATAAAATTCTGCCCCTCTCCCTATTCCAAAAATTTACGCAAGTCCATCAATAACGTAAGTCACACCTAGAATTGCAAATGTGATGGCTATCATCGTTGATACTAGAATCATCCCCATCATAGGATTAAAAAGTAAAATAATTCCTAATAGTAAGCCTAAAACGTTAACAATGATAGATAGTCCCTTCAAACGGTTTTGTTTTGAAATGGTCATTAGTCCAATAACTGAACTTACAATAAACCATGCGGCAAACATAAATATGAATAAGGTTGAACTTGCCCCAACGTTAAATATCACAAGTAGTCCAAATATAATATCAATAATTCCTATGACAACAATTAATCCTGAACCGCTACCGGCAATCGCTCTCGCAGCACGACGGAATAATAGTTGAATCACACCATTAATAAGAATTTATAAGCCAATAAGCCAAGTAAGTGTGTAGAAATTTTTAACAGGATAACTGAAAATAATAACTGCAACAATTAATAGTAACGTTCCCATAATTAAGCTTGACCATTTTAATTTTCCATTGTCTTGTACCATTCAAAATCCTCCTCTCATTAAAAAATAGCCATTATATCAAGTATATTGAAGTTGCGTTGGACTAACAACGAATACATCTTACATCGTTTTACATGAAACATATTATATTTAATTCACGACTCTTCAGTTTCTTACTTTTCCGAAAAGGGTAGACTAAACGTAGTATAAAATTAGGAGGCGTATCAATGAATACAAAAAGAGCATTAGTTGTAGTAACAAGTGTAACGAAATATCCTGATATGAATCGTCCAACTGGATTATGGTTTGGTGAGGTTGTTCATTTCGCGGATGTCTTATATAAAAATGGTTATAAAGTACATTATATTAGTCCAGAAGGTGGCTATACTGCCATTGACCCTCAAAGTTTACAAGAAGATATGATGACAGATTTAGACTGGGAATATTATCAGAATAAAGACTTTATGACACGTCTTGGTCATACAGTTACACCTGACGCAGTTAAAGCTGAAAATTATGACGTCATTTATTTCGCTGGTGGTCATGGTACAATTTGGGACTTCAAAGATAATGAAGATTTACAAAAGCTAACTCAAGAAATTTATGAAAATAACGATGTTGTTGCTTCAGTTTGCCATGGTGCAATTGGCTTATTAAATGTAAAAGATGCTGAAGGTAAACATATTATCGATGGCAAAACGGTTACTGGCTTCTCAAATAGTGAAGAACAAGCAGTGGGCTTAGCCGACGTTGTTCCTTACCTTACTGAAGATGAACTTAAAAATCGTGGTGCAAACTATGAACAAGGTGATAACTGGACTGAGTTTGCAGTCGCTGATGGTCGCATTATTACTGGTCAAAATCCACAATCTGGTAAAGCCGTAGCAGAAAAATTCTTAGAATCACAAAAGTAAATTCTTAGACTGCCCGCATAGTAAAATTTACAAAGATGCCTACATGATTTGGAACAATAACGCTTTGATTCCAATATGTAGGCATCTTTATTTATCTATATTAAATTACAACATATTCACTTTTAACAAATCAATGACACCGCTAGAGGCACTAGGGAAAGCAAAGATTAATTTATTTAAATCTTGTGCTGTTATGCGTTGATTAATAATAAATACGAGTAAATTTACTAAATCAGCTGCATCGACGCCATATATATCTGCGCCAACAAGTCGTTTCTCTTCATCTAAAACGACATACATTTCTGCATCCGTTTCATTTTTATATTCAATTACCATTTGTTTACCAAAAGGAATATGTTTAACTGTGTAACGTTCATTTTGCTCAGCTTCTTGAACACTAACACCAATTTGAGAAAAATGACTTACTTGACTATGAAACAATCAAACATGAAATTAAAGCTCGCGACTTACAAATTGATAATCCATTCACTAAAGATCCACAAGTCGCATTTATCAATAATGCATATCAATTCTTAGGTGATAAACTCGTTCGTACTGCTAAACCTCATAAAATATTAAGTGGAAAAAACGGACGTTTAATTGCCATAAAATTAAATATCATTAGTCGTAAAACGCTCAGCGGTATTCAAACAAATCTCGATGACCAAGCACTTAATCCAAGCATGCAACCGATTCAAGTACTATACGCTGCTGGGGAAGCATCTAGTTTTGGTGGTGGCGGTGTTCACGGATATCGTTCATTAGAAGGTACTTTCCTAGGGATTTGTATCTTTAGTGGTATTCGTGCAACTGAAGGCATCCACCATCATATACAGTAAATTTCATAAATATACACTTCTAAAATAAAGTATTTTCAAAATGTATATCCCACCACTTTTTATGCATTTTGTTGTAAAATTATATCACATATTATTTTTTTAATTAATAGTTATCAATTTTACAATTTTTTGCAAAAGAAGGTGATGGTATGCCTCGCGATAGCTTGAAATCTTTGAAAAATAAAACTGTAACCGTAATAGGTCGAATTGAACATATTACTATAACACCTAAAGTAAAAATTCCAAACAAGCCTATTTTCTCAAAAATTTTATTATTAGATGTTAATATTGGCGGTCAGTATTTCGATCACGTTTGGGTTTATGCATCAAAGAGATACTTTCATAACCAAGAACCCTTTTTACAACAAGTTGTAAAGTTTAAGTCTAAAGTAACGCCTTATGTTAAACATGGCCAACGTGGCTACGTCGAAGATTATGGTATTGATTATGTCAAAAGCCTAAACATACTGCCTAATACGTCAATGGAAGAATATGACGAAAGATATTATGTTGATGATCTTACTGTAGACTTTTTCTTAACGAATTAAAAGCACATTGCAAAGCTTGATTAACTATCAAGTGCAATGTGCTTTTGTTATTTTATTTTACTTTTAAACCACGATAACGGTTCAATGTTCCGATAAATTCTTGCTTACGAGGAAGCGCTAAATTACCAGGATGTCCATCAAAGTTAGATATCGCTTCGATGCCTTCTTCGTCAATTAAGTCGTACATTTGATTCGTTGCATCAATAAGACTCTTATGATTATCTATAAGGTGATGTCTAAAGTAATTCATCATAACGGTCAACGCATTGGTTTGACTGTCATCCACTAATTGTTCTAAACCAGATATATCTATTGCATCTTTGCCGTACATCACTGTGTGTAGCCCTTTGGCTTTCATTCGATCATCTTTCCCTTTTTTAGAGAATGAAGCATCTAAAGGGACACGAGATGGAATCGCACCAAATTGCGTATTTGCCTGTAGGTCACGTTGGTATCCATCTGATTGAGCAATCTCTTTCACCTCAGTAGTTACATCTTTCAAATGATACTCATCCATCATCAAGACTTGATCGGCCACGTCAAAATAATCACCAGACCCACCAACAATTAGAATAGTTGAAACTTGATGCGCTTCAAAAAGTGGTCTCACTTTATTAGAAAATGGTGTTATTGGTTCTTTATCAGGCGCAATTAACTTCTGCATACGTCCATCACGAATCATAAAGTTCGTCGCCGATGTATCTTCATCAATAAGTAGCGTTGACGTTTGTGTTTCTAATGCTTCCATGACATTAGCTGCTTGTGACGTGCTCCCACTCGCATTGTCAGTCGAAAAGTGCGTTGTATCTTTCTTGCCAGGTAAGTTATCTATAAATGGACTGATGTTAACATTTTGAATTCCACGGCCATCTTCAGCTCGTATCTTCATAGCGTCATGACGCGTAATAACAAACTCACGACCATCATTTGGAATATGGTCATAGACACTACGTTCAAGCGCTTCTAATAGGGTCGATTTACCGTGATAACCACCGCCAACAATCAACGTTATGCCTTCAGGAATAGACATCCCTGTGACTGCCCGACCACTTGGTAAGTTGAATGTTGTTTCGAAAGCTTGCGGGCTCGTAAATTGAATAGCACCTTTCATTGGCTCATCGGATACACCGCTTTTTCGTGGTAAAATGGCGTTATTTTCGACAAAAGCGACTAAGTGTTGTTGTTCAAGTTGATTCCTAATATACGTTTGGTCTAATTTTAATGTTACTTGATGTTGAAGTGCTTGTTGATCAATATTTTGATACATGATAGCTTGATTTACTATCTTTGGTAAGCCATTTATAAGTGTATGGGCCGCAACTTTTCCAAGAATCTTACGTCCTGTTGCTGGCATACCAACTTCAATGCGCACTTCAATTTCTTTATCATTAATTACGACTGATGTACGTTCTAACATTTCTTGACCACAATGATCGATGAAAATTTTACCGTTTTTACCTGAACCTTTAACAGTACGATTAAATGCCGAAGTTTGATGGCCAAATGCTCTAGTTAAGAAATCTGATACTGCAATACGTTTGTCTTTCTCATCTAATAAATCACTTGGAATTTTGGCGACATCACGTTGAATGATAAGACGCATTTTTGAAGGTGGCGCATAAGGATCCACCTGTACATGATCGATTGCTAAGTGAAATTGATCAAAGGCATATATACCTTTCATTCGTTTATACGCTCCATATTTTTGTCCATCTAACGATTTTAATGTCTTTTCGAGATCTATCGAGCGCTTCATCATTATTCCTCCGTTCAGTAAGTGTCTATTCACAGTTTACCCAACCTAACCGGCACGCATAACTTCATTCAAGAAATTCTTGATTTGAATATAAAAAATGCATCTCAAGCATTGGATTTTCATCCTTCAGCTGAGATGCATATCATCGAATTATTAAAACCTCTCAAAAAATTATTTTCACTAATAATGAAAAAGTACAAAGACTCATCTTGCACTTTTCCAAATATAATTATAATGCAGTATAACCACCATCAATTGTAAATACGCTACCTTGTGCGAATGATGAAGCGTCAGATGCAAGGTATACAACAATGCCACCTAATTCTTCTGGTTCACCTGGACGACCCATTGGTGTCGCCTCCATCCAATAATCGATCATTTCGCATCCAGTATTAAACATTGGTTCAGTTAATGCCGTTTTCATGTATCCTGGCGCAATTGTGTTTACTTTGATGCCATATTTTGACCATTCCATTGCTAAACTTTTCGTTAACATGATAACGCCTGCTTTAGATGCATTGTAAGATGCTTGTTCTTGTGGTTTATTGGCAATTAATCCTGACATTGATGATGTATTAATGATTGAACCATAGCCTTGTTTTATCATTTGACGTCCTACTGCTTGTGCTACTAAGAAGACACCATTTAAGTTTAAGTTAATTACTTTTAACCAGTTTTCGTAAGATACGTCTTCTGCTTTTTCATTAATTGTCATACCAGCATTATTTACTAAGATATCAACTTTACCGTACTCATTCACGACATCGTCTACCATTTTGCTAACATCTTCTGGATTTGTAACATCTACTTTTAATGCTGTCGTTTTAACGCCTTCATTATCTGCAATTGCTTTTGCTGTTTCTTGAGCTAAATCTAATTTAATGTCTGCAATAACAATATCTGCACCTGCTTGTGCTAATGATTCTGCCATAGCTTTACCTAGTCCCATGGCACCGCCTGTTACGATTGCTACTTTACCGTTTACTTTAAATGGAAGATCATCCAAATAATAAACGCGAATGTCATCACACGTCGTGGACTGAAAATCTCAGCCATCACACCTGATAACCATGAAGCGATAGCTACGACTAAACCGTAAACGGTTAAGACATTGCCGGCTTCAGAATTATCAAAGCCAAGACTCATAATATATTTAGATAAAAATGCTTGCTCCATACCGTCTCCGGTCATAAAGATCGCTACGGCAATGTATCCCTATATTAATACCATAAGCAATCCTAGAAATTGACGTTCTCGTTTGTCTATCTCGTTCGCCATTTTAATCCCACTTTCTACCTTTGTTTTATTCATTATTTTTGTTCTGAATTAAATTGTTCATGTGCAAGACGTTCAAGTGGAATGCCTTGTTTAAAGCGTTCTGTATATTGCTCAAAGCTTGCAACTTCATCTTTAGTTGGTTCGATTGTCATTGATTCTGTTCCTTTAAACGCAAAGTCATTCAAATATGTTGCTAAATTTGATGTCTCTGTTTCAATCATGTATCTCGCCAATACTGCGATACCCCAAGCGCCACCTTCACTTGCAGTTTGCATAACACGAATAGGACTGTCTAAGGCAGCTGCTAAGAATGATTGCGCAACTTTTTCAGTTTTAAAGATGCCACCATGACCAAACATTGAATCAATATGAATATTTTCTCTTTCTTTTAATAAATCAATACCAATCTTCAACGTACTGAAAGCACTGTAAATATGTGTTTTCATTAAGTTAGCTAAGTTAAAGTTACTGTCTACTGATCGTACAAGCATTGGATAACCATGTTGTACATCTGTGATAAATTCACCAGAAATATAACCATATGACAATAACTTACCTAAATCTTCGTCACCTTTTAAGGCACGTTCAAATAATTTGGTGAACAATTCACCTTTATCGTATTTAACTCCCATTGTTTCAAATACTTCTCCAAACAAATCGACCCAAGCGTTTATATCTGATGTACAGTTATTCGCATGAATCATTGCTACTTCATAACCGTCTGGTGTTGTAACAATATCTACCTCTGGATAGACATCTTTGATTGGCTTTTCAAGGACAATCATCGAGAAGATACTTGTACCTGCTGAAATATTACCAGTTCTTGGTGCAACACTATTTGTAGCTACCATACCTGTAGATGCATCCGCTTCAGGTGCACATAATGGACATCCGGCTTGTAGCTCACCGTTTGGATCAACTAATTTCGCACCCGTTTCAGTAAGACGTCCGGCATACTCCCCTGCTACAACTACTTTAGGTAAGATATCTCTAACATCTTGTGTGTAACCCTTTTCAGAAAACTTCTTATTAAAGCGTTCAATAATATCGTCACGATAGTCTTGTGTCCCACTATCAATTGGGAACATACCAGACGCATCTCCAATACCTAATACTTTCTCATCGGTTAGATACCAATGTATGTATCCCGCAAGTGTCGTCATATAGCTTACTTTCTCAACGTGCGCTTCTTGATCTAATGCAGATTGATAAAGTTGTGCAATACTCCAACGTTCAGGAATATTCACTTGAAAGTCCTCTCGTAAGATTTCAGCTGCTTTATTAGCATTGTTATTACGCCACGTTCTAAATGGAATGAGTAAATCGTCATTGTCATCAAACGGTAAATAGCCATGCATCATACCACTAATACCTAAAGAAGCAAGTTGTTTCACGGTTGCATCGTATTTCTCTTTTAACTCTTGAGTCATTGCGCCATATGCTTTTTGAATGCCTACCCATGCATCGTTCATCGAATACGTCCAATAACCATTACAGTAACTGTTCTCCCATTCGAATGAACCTGTTGCGAGGGTTTGACATTGGTCATCAATCCCAATTGCTTTAATACGCGTTGAACCGAACTCAATACCCACTGTTAAATGACCATCTTCAATAAATTGTTTGATTTGTGTATTATCCATCGTTTCACCTTACTTTTTATTATGAAAACGTTATCATATACTAATCCTAGCATATGTATTTTTCATGAAACAAGAAAAAAGAAAGCGTTTTCTAAATTTGTAAGTAAAAAGACACCTTTATCTTCTATTTACAACAATGAAGGTAAAAGTGTTTGCTTAAATGTATTATTCAATTATGTTTATTTTAAAATGTGATAGTCTCTCATACAGTCAACAGATGCTAGAATGACTTCTTCTTGAGTGTAACTTGGCGTCCAACCTAAAACATTTCGTGCTTGCTGATTACTAACATTTCTATTCATTTCAAGTAATAACTTACCTTCTTGTGCTTCACTATTAAATCTAGCGCCTAGCTTAATTGCGAAATCTGGAATGGTCTTAGTTGAAACTTTACTTGCTAATTCAGGGCGTTCTTTTTTAATTAATTGTGCGATTTCAGGCATAGAGATTTGTCCATCTGCAGTGGCGATAAAACGTTTACCATTTGCTTCTGGCGTCTTCATTGCCAAAACATGTAATTGTGCAACGTCTCTGACATCTACGATATTCATTGGAATATTAGGGATACGTTTCATTTTGCCACTAGCAATATTTTCTACAAATTGAAAACTTAATGACATATGTTGATTTAATGATGGTCCAAGTATAGCAACAGGATTGATTGTCGCAAACTCAATGTGATTTTCAGTAGCATTCACAAAGTCCCACGCTGCTCGCTCAGCAATTAATTTAGACTTCTCATAAACAGAAAGTCCTTTTTCATTTGGATTAGTCCAATGTTCTTCTGCTGTCACACTAGATTTATCTTTATTACTAAATCCTACTGCGCCAAAGTTTGCAGTCATTATTACACGTTTCACATTCGTTTTCTCGGCAGCTCTCAAGATACGCTGAATACCTTCAACGGCTTGTTTATTGATCGATTGTTCATCAGTTACGCTAACACTACCCATCACTACAGACGATGCTACACTCATCACATAGGTGCAATCTTTCATAGCATCTTCCCAGTTATCATCTTTAGATAAATCCGCTACAACAAATGCTAAATTTTACGTATCAATATTTTGTGCCTTTAATGTTTCTAAAATAGTATCTTTCTTAGATAACGAACGAATTGTTGCACGTACACTATAATCTTGCTTTAATAATTCCGCGGCAATACGTAAACCTAAAAAACCTGTCCCTCCAGTTACTAAAACTTGTTCCTTCATGAAACTTCCTCCCCTATCTTTCTCTTGGTAGGTACAGATTATAACAGTTTTATCATATTAGTTTGATGAATTACGCTTGCTTTTGACAAAGTTCATTCTTAAGTTGTAGACGCTCAACTCTATAACTGTATTTGCTACTCTTTTGATACGCCTTGGTCGGATAATGCAATCTTAATGTGCTCTAAATGATGACGCTCATGCCATGATAATTTCGCAAGTAATTCTGAAACCGGTACATTGCTACCATCTGATAGCTTGATAGAACGATTTAATTCACCTTCAGTAACATGATTTCCCATCTCTACAACGCGTTGGTTGAGTCCCTCTAAAATAATAATTGAAACTTGCATAGGTAATTTAGAGTCTGGCAACTCTGCCCAACGTTCTTGATTAAACATGAACGCCGTTACGTCATCTTCAGTCAGTGCCATTTTCAATCTTTCATACAAATTAATCTGAGAATCTGCAATATGATGTACTAATTGTCTAACCGTCCAACTTCCTTCTCGATAACAACGTTCTAACTGCTCATCACTCAATTGATGAACCGTTTCCTTCAACTGATCACTATATGCTTCAATTTCACTCATCCATTGTTTCACATCAATTAATGTTGAATTTGTTGGCGCTTCAAATTCTCCTATTGGAAATCTTACATCCATTATAAATCCCCCTTAGCTATCTTTATCTATACCTTCTATATACCCTTATTAAGGAT
The DNA here is from genome assembly GCF_003217445.1 of Staphylococcus sp. AtHG25. NCBI lineage: Bacteria > Bacillati > Bacillota > Bacilli > Caryophanales > Staphylococcaceae > Staphylococcus > Staphylococcus sp. AtHG25. The sequence continues at coordinate 248,946 of NZ_QJSN01000001.1, forward strand.
AAATAAAAAAGAAGCGAGTACAGAAATTAATCATTACATTAATTTCTATCCCACTTCCTCTGGAAATTTAAGATATATATAATTTTCTCAAAATATTAAGCTAATAATAAAGGGCTTGAGAAAATAACTAAAAATACAATATTTAAAATTAACATTGTAATATTTATGGCTTTATTGCCTTTCAAGATGCCTAAGACATTTGCAATAATAGCTAATAACATCACAAACAATCCTGGAAGAAACCAGAACATGCTCGTAAAAATGATAGAAACTACTAATAAAAATGATAATAAGCATAAAATACCTGAAACTAAATTAATACTATTTAAGTTCATAAGTTGCTCCTTTCAATTGGTGTTACACAGTATTATATACTAAAACTATTTTGAATTGAGCAAAATCTTTATAACAAAATCGACACATTTTTGTTATGTGTTGTTTTATAGATTTTTATAATCTTTTAAACAATTGATAAATTCAAGCATTTAAAGGGCGGGTTCCTATTTATTTAGAAACCCGCCTTTACATTGTTATGACAGCGTTTGTTAGACGTACTTCCTACTAACTTCAGACAAGCGTCAGTCTTACCTGTCAAGCCTTTAAACAAATTTCCAAGTGCTTCTTGAGAAATTTTTAATAACCAATTATAAGCGCAATCGACATCGCCACAGCACAAATAATTACCCATAATAGTATCAACTTCCACACAAATTTAATCCATTGAGTATAAGTAATTCGTCCAACAGCTAATGCTCCCATTAAGATTGCTGAAGTTGGGAATAAAATGTTACTGATTGAATCACCATATTGGAAAGCGAGTACCGTTAACTGACGATTAATATGCAGTAAATCTGATATTGGTACCATTAATGGCATTGTTGTTAATGCTTGACCCGATCCAGATGGTATAAAGAAATTAAGTAAGAACTGTAATATAAACATAGCAATAATAACAAATGAAGCTGGTATATCTGATAGCAATGTTGTCATGCCATGAACAATCGTATCGATGATTTTACCATTTTCCAAAATAACAACGATTCCTTTAGCGAATCCAACAATCATTGCGCCAAATAAAATGTTCTGCATTCCTTCAATTAATGCGTCAAATGTACCATTTAATCCAAGTCCGCTTACTAAACCTGCAACAATACCAGCAAGTAAGAAATTGGCGCTCATCTCATTAAACGTCCAATCGAATACAAATATGCCAAATACGTTAAATAGAATTGTAGCAACTATAATAAGTAAGCTAGCTGCTTGTCTCTTACTAAAGTGTTGATAAGTGATTTCTTGAATAATATGACCTTCTTCTTTTTCTAGCTCATACACAATACTTTTTGACTTATCTTTCTTCACTTTACGTGCATATAACATAACTGTAGAAATGGCTGCAGTTAAGATAAATAAATAGATAATTGTACGTAAACCCCAGCCTGAGAACATTGGTAGTTCAGCAACGGTTTGTGCCACACCAACTGTAAAGGGATTTAACATACCTCCACTGAAACCACTGGCAGCACCTAAAATAACCATTGCAGCACCTGTTAAGGCGTCGTAACCTAATGTTCGAGCGATTATAATGCCAATTGGAACAAAGATAATTGTTTCTTCTGCTAATCCAATTGTAAATCCTAATATAGAGAATATCGTCATCGTCAATGGAATCATTAGGAAATTGGCCTTCCCTAACATTCTCATTGCTTTGTTTACACCATTTTCGAAAGCACCCGTCTTATGAATAATGCCAAAGGCACCACCTACTAGGAATATATAGAATACGATTTCTCCGCCACTGATTAGTCCTTCAGGAATTGACCTGAATATTTCGAGGAAATTGACATTTGCCGATTCCACAGTATGGTATGTTCCTGAAACGACAAGTGTTTGATCACCTTTCTTTTCACGCGCATATTCACCAGCTGGAATAATGTAAGTTAATAACCAAGCTAGAAAAATAACAAACATTAATAAAGCATATGTATGAGGCGTCTTAAACTTAAATTTCTTATGCTTCTTTTCTTCCATAACTCATCAACACCTTAAATAGAATAGAATGTATATCATCAGATGATTATATACATCATACCCTATTTATCATATGATATACATTTACAATTTAAATTACATTTGTTATTTTTATCATTTCAGCGATGTGCTAAACCTATAAATACTTACAATTAATGCTTTCACATTCTCAACTCAATAGAATTAGAATATTTATACGTTCAAGATACTATGAATCTCTATTTTCACAAACATATATACTCGTTTAAATGTAATTAGCATATTGTACTTACAAATCAACTCTAAAACGTAAAAAAATGAGATAGACGGATCATAGACGAAACATCCGTTACCTCACTTAAGTTATTCTCACTAAACTAATCAATTATCTTTAAAAAGTATACTTCCAATTAATAGTGACGAAATATGTATATTCAACTATGTATATATCTAAGCCTTATATTACAAGGAGGTTAGACTGCACGGTGTATAAAAGTTAGCAATTAACTGTTTGAATGGTCGATTTATACATTAACATTTTGGGATGGTGAGCAATCTAACTTCTCTTGAATATACTTTACAATAGTATCAAAAAATTCAAACCCTATGTTTGTCTATTCTCAAAAGATACGTATGAATGCCTAACTGTTATTCCCATTGCGAATTATGATTTTCACCTTTTAAAAAATGAGTAATGTAAGAAATAGTCCTAGCAACGTGAAAAAGAGTACTGGAATCGTAATGACTATTCCTGTTTTAAAGTAAACGCCCCATGATATTTTGACATCTTTTTGAGCTAAAACGTGAAGCCATAATAAAGTGGCTAATGAACCTATAGGTGTAATCTTCGGACCTAAGTCAGACCCTATTACATTCGCATAAATCATACCTTCTCTAAGGATACCTGTCACTTGTGATTGATGTATTGCTATCGCATCAATTAAAACGGTCGGTAAGTTATTCATGATAGATGATAAAATTGCAGAGATAAAACCTACGCCCATAATGCTAGTAAATAAACCATGCGCAGATATAGATGCAAATATATGACCTAAGATGGTTGTAATGCCAACATTTTTAAGTCCAAATACGACTAAATACATACCTAATGAAAAAATCACGATATTCCATGGCGCACCTTTGATTACTTTTCCAGTAGAAACAACATCTGATTGGCGTGCCAAGAGTAGTAAGATAATAGCGACAATTCCGGCAATCAGAGACACTGGTACGTGTATAAACTCACTGACAAGATAACCTATTAATAATATTACTAAAACAAGCCAAGATATGCGAAATAGTTTCTGATCTTTAATCGCGGCACCAGGACTTTAAACCTTTCGAATATCAATGGTCTTTGGAATCGTTGTTCGAAAATAAATCCATAATACAATGATACTTGCTAGAAGTGAGAATATATTTGGTATTAGCATATGACTCAAATATTCTACAAATCCAATGTAGAAGTAATCCGCAGAAACAATATTCACTAAGTTACTCACCGTAAAAGGTAACGACGTTGCATCAGCGATAAAGCCACTTGCGATAATGAAAGGAAAGATCACTTTCTTACTAAATCCAAGATGACGTACCATCGCTAAAACGATTGGCGTTAAGATAAGTGCAGCACCATCATTCGCAAAAAATGCTGCCACTATCGCACCGAGGAGCATAATGTAAACAAACATTCTGAAACCGTCCCCTTTAGATGCTCGAACCATATGTAATGCAGCCCATTCAAAGAAACCAATTTCATCCAGAATAAGTGAAATCAAGATGACAGCGACAAATGTTAAAGTTGCGTTCCAAACAATATCTGTTACTTCCACGATGTCAGACCAACCAACAACTCCTGTAATAAGTGCTAAAACTGCGCCTACAACAGCAGTAATTCCTATATCTAGTCCTTTAGGTTGCCAAATAACAAAAATCAAAGTAATAACAAAAACGAGAATGGCTAAAAAAGTCATCATAAACGTTCACCTACAAAATGTCGTTGATGGCGATGTGAATAATGAGTTATAGATGATATATATTTATCTTTCATATCAGTCAAATCCTCCTATGTCATCAATAAGCATATCATGAGCAATGACATGAAATCTATGTGGCAAAGTTATAAGGCGAATGATTAAATAAAAATAGAACCTCATACATATAAAATGTTTGAGATCCTATTTTCGCGAGACTCAATGTCCCTTTTTCTTTTGCTTATTTTTTTGAACTTTAAGCTGTCGTTTGCATGCTTTTGTCTGTTCTTTCTTTAATTTCTTACTCTTTTTACTTTGCACTTTTTTCATTTCTTGCTCTTTTTTGATTGCTTTTTGAGCATAAGTAGAAGTTTTAGGTTGTTTCTGTTCTTTAGCAACTTGCCTTTGTAAACGTTTAGGATTTACTTTTTTTGGTTTCTTTTTTTCAATGGAAACTTTCGTTTGATTTATCAATTCATCTAAATGACCATAAATAAAATTAAAAATTTCAGCACTATTTGGCTCAGTTCCAAAGGTAAATTTCACCAACTTAACCCTATCTTCTTCCCTATATTCAACCAATCCTATGAAAAACTGACCATCATGAAATATTGATAATTCCAATGATTGTCCCTCCTCTATATATAACTTGAAATGAGGGACGACCTGAGGAGGAAGGTTACTGACAAATGATTACATTTGCATTGGGACTACCAACCCAATTGTGTTTTTACATTTCTCTATAAGCATAACTGATGTACACTAAGAAACCAATATGAAGCAATTAAAAATTTAATCATTTCGATGTGTATAAACCTCTAATGTATGAATTGAAATTTTTTATCTTATCTACTTTTGTTAATTGCATAAAATTATGAAATAATTGTGTAGATGATTTAATTTTTATAAGGAGTTTAGTTATGAATATTTATCAGACCTATGCATTATTGGTAATCGGTATTATCATATTAGGCTTGATTGTAAATGTTGTTGTGACAATAATAGACAAGAGGAAATTGATCAACCACATACATACACTTTGGCGTAATAAGAAGCCTATTGAGAACTTCATACGCCCAAATTCCCACTTCGATTATCAATTCAAACTCAAACGTGAACAACATAACAACCTCATCGATGATAAAACGTGGTCAGATTTAAATATGGAAGAAATCTTCCATCATAGTAACTTTAACTTCACGGCTATTGGGGAAATGCGTTGGTTTGCCACATTACGCAATATGTTTAAGGTTAATAACAAACAACTATTAGACCAATTTAATAATGATGAAACATTTAGGGTCAATGTATCTTATCATCTCGCTTCTATTGGTAAAGTGGTGTACCCTATCTTCCCTGATCAACTTAAAGCAATAAAGCGAAATAATTTATTTATGATTTGTCCATTTCTACCATTTATTGGACTCATTATTTGTTTCATTTCTCCATCAACTGGAGTACTTATAACTTTATTTTCGATTCTACTAAATATTGTATTATCCGGTACCCTGAAACGTACTTATGATCAAGATTTAAAGTCATTATTCTATACAGCGAAAGTCCTTAAGGAAGGTTATCATCTCGACCAAATTAAAGGCACACCAGAAATTAATACGAACTTTAGTCACTTTAAAGGGGCACGTTTATTTAGTGGTCTACTAGGTAAAGTGGGCGATCAAGATATCGGCGGCGCATTTATCATGTTACTCAAGATGGCATTCATGGTAGATTATTTCCTTTTTCATATCATCCAGCATACGTATTATCGATATCAAGACGAGGTAATGGCCTGCTATGACTATGTAAGCACCTTAGATAATCACTATTCATTAGCCATGTATCGACGCACATTAGACACTTATTGTGAGCCGACTGCCTTTTCAAATGAGCAAACATTAACATTCACTAATTTGATTCATCCTTTACTGGAAAATGCAGTCCCAAACGACCTCGACATTAACCACAATATTCTACTAACGGGGTCGAATGCATCAGGAAAATCAACATTTATGAAAGCTGTAGCAATTAACCTTATTCTTGCACAAACGATAGAAACTGCGACGGCGGATGCGTTTAGCTATCGTCCCGGCTTAGTTTATACGTCAATGGCTAATGCCGATGATGTTCTGTCGGGCGATAGTTACTTCATGGCTGAGTTGAAATCTATTCGTCGTCTTTTCGATATAGAGACGCATATGCCAGTGTACTGTTTCATCGATGAAATCTTTAAAGGCACGAATACAACTGAACGTATTGCAGCATCAGAATCTGTATTATCATATTTGAATCATCAACCAGAGTACAGAATTGTAGCAGCGACACATGATATCGAACTTTCAGAATTATTAAAGGACAATTATCAAAACTATCACTTTAATGAAACGATTGAAAACGATGAAATCCACTTTGATTACAAGATTAAAAAAGGTAAAGCGAATACGAGAAATGCAATTGAATTGTTGCGAATTACTAACTTCCCTAACAAAATCTACAAAAGAGCTAAGGATCAGGTTAAAGATTTGTATTAACATTGTTTAATGTAAAACATTATCTATATAAGTGGGATGATGAGATCAAATTGTGATTTTGTCACCACGCTTCTTTATAGTTTAATTGATGATTTAAGGTAGATTTAAGACGAAATTATGCTAGATTTTATCATTATTGTTTACTGTGAGTATTGAGGTGACATTATGAAACGAATTACAATTGCTGATAGTTTAAGAGGGTTCAGCTTATTAGGTATATTTCTTGCTAATCTACTTATATTTCAATTTAGTTTATCTGGCAAAGACTACATCGAACATTTCCATTTAAACCCTGTAAACCAAGGAATATTCAACCTTATCATCATACTTGTTGAAGAAAGTTTTTTACCTATTTTTGCAATACTGTTTGGCTTTTCGATGGATAAACTTTATCAGTCTATGAAATTAAAAGGATTGCCACGGCCTAGATTAAAATTATTACGTCGTGCCATTTTCTTACTTATATTAGGCTTTATCCATGCAAGTTACATATGGGAAGGCGATATATTATTGGCTTATAGTTTAGCTATGTTATGTGTAATACCTTTTATTTCACTAAGTACCAAAGCTTTCAAATGGTTTAATATTGTAATTATTTCTCTCATGCTCGTGATGGGTATTTGGTCTATGTTTGATGATTCAAAAGCGTCTACATCATCTGACAAATATGATTCAGCTTCATATATTCATAAAGTGCAAAAGATTTATACAGAAGGTAGTTATAACGATATCCATCACGTAGATGATATAGCGACATCTCCTAAATTTGCGGAGTTAGAAGATCAATTAGGTGATAATAAAGGTGCTATCTTCTTGATAGCTATACTTTTTGAAATACCATTATTCACTTTAGGAATCTTTCTTTCTAGATGTGGTTGGTTCGAGAAAGATGCAAGGCACTTTTGGTCGTCGAAACTATTTATATACCTTATTCCAGTATCTATTATTGCCAAATCAACTCTACTTTGGTTAGGCAACGACAAAATTTCAGGAACGCTTGTAGCTATATTTGGACCTGTTTTATCTTTAGGTTACATGAGTTTATTTAAATATTTATATCAACACTATGAGAAACATCCAATTTTTAAAGGTTTGGAAAATGCCGGCAAAATATCTCTTACCGTTTACATTACACAAAGTATCATTGGTACACTCATCTTCTATAGTTACGGTCTAGGATTATTTGGCAAAGATATACTCATTTACACAAGCATTTTATTCGTATTTATCTATATTGTTTTAGTGCTATTAGCAACATTGCATCAAAGACACTTCCGATATGGTCCATTAGAATATCTCCTACGCATGTTCACATATTGGAAATGGCATGTAGGTAAACGTAAATAGATATACTAAAAAGGTTCAACGTGGTTAATCATTAACTGCACGTTGAACCTTAATTTATGTTGATAAGCATATTGAATTAGAACATTGAATTATTCATAATGTCCTTTGAATTTAGGACTTTCTCCATATTTATTTTTATTAAATTTACTATTTAAGCATGTGATTACTAACTGATAAATTGAAATAGCAAATTGTACTAGAGCAAATAGGAGAATAAATAGCAATGCCCAACCATTTTCACCATTAGGGTCACTAATATTCCAAATCAATTGGACAATAAAAGATATCACACCTAATACAACTGATAAAATAGGAATAAACATCGTACGATTCGTATCATGGAAACGTCTGACTGTCATTGCTAAATTAGGAATGAATGTAATAATTGCGTATAAAACTATATAAATAATTGCGATAACTAACATAACTACGCTTACAATGGATAAAGCTTCAGATTGAAACCCTGCTGAGAGCATAATCATGATTAATGACATAATATAAAGAATCAGAGCGGGTCCATAAAATATTAAATGCCATAATTGCATAAACCAGTATTCACTTCGTCTTGAGCGACCTTTGAAATTAAAATAATTTTTCCAAAACAACTTAAATGCTTCGCCAAAACTTACTTTTGGATTCATAAGCATAAACTCCTTTGTATGATTTTAATTGCCGTCTTCCCCTTATCTTTATCGTATCATACTGCCATAATTATAAAACCCTATATAAAAAGTTCTCAAGCTAATTCAATTAACCTAAGAACTTTAGTGTGAGCTTATTAATTTTCTTGCTTTATAACTTTACCGTTAGCATCTAACTTAATAATTTTATTATTTTTAGTTTTATATGTACCTAAAATTTCTCCATCTTTATTTCGATAATTCACAATCCAATCCCCACTATGACCAACCATTTTAACATCGTCCCATAAATAGTTTGTCTTACCTACTGCAATACCTTCGAAATCTGAAATCATTTGATACACTTGGTTACGGAAATGTGTATTAACTGTTCCTGATTTCTCTAAGTATTCTGCAGATAATGGATTGTTATTTTCTTTATCTTTTTTAGATAAATTATCTACAATATTTATCTTATCAGTTAATTCTGGTAAAGCTTTGTTGTCTTTATTCGCTTTATAGACATCAATTAATTTTACTTCTTTACCTTTTCCTAATAAATCTTTGTAATCTAATGAACCAGATTGCATACGTCCGATAAAGATTTTATCATTACTAACTCCGATTAATGCTTCAAAGTTCCCTTTATTAGGTGATACATTATAGAAATTCATACCTTTTCGAGCATTTTTGATGCTATCATCGTACTTCACAAGTTTGAAATCAACTAGTTTAAAGTTTTTATTTCCAGTCGCAAGTTTGTATTCATAAATTCCAGTTAGAATTTCATTCTTAGTCAATGTATATCGGTCAACATCCTCCACACAGAAGGCAAGTGCTAATTTTTGTTTTTCAGAAAGCTTTGCTACTTCCTTTTCCAGCTTTTGGTCTTTTTTAGACTTCTTAGATTTTGTTTGTTCCGCGTTAGATTTCGTTTTAGCGCTATCTTCTTTGGAACCATCATTAGAACCACAAGCTGCAAGTAAAAGTAAAAACACCCCACACATAAATAATAGTTTCTTCATCTATGTCTCCTCATATCATTTGCATTTTTAAAATCAATTAATTATACTATATTTTATTTATAAAAGTGTACTTTGTAAATACTTATTTGAAAGTATTTCTTGCAAAAAAAGTGCTCCATTATAATTTTTGGAGCACTCTTTTTTAATATAATTTATTAATGTCGTTCCAACTATTTTCAACAGCTTGTTGAATCGTTCGAGTAAATTTATTCTGATTATTTTCTATTAAAGACAATACATAAGCTCCAATTACGGGTGGGAATTTAGGTATTATAATTTCATTACTTGGATATGTCTTCTTCAACTTAATAATAACGTTATCTTTAAACTCAAGATTAGAAAATAGACCCCCACATAATACGATAGGTGGTTTATATTGTTTTTTATCAATTGAAAGAAACGCACCCTTAACTAACTCAATCAATGAATCTATACTGTTATTAATAATTTCTATAGCAACATCATCACCATTTCGAGCAACTTCAAAAACTACTTTTGCTAATGAAGCGATATTTGATCGCATCTCTAAATTTTGATACACGTATGGAATTATATCTGTTTCATGTCTTAGACTTAAATGTTTCTTAATTGCTTCAGTTAATTGAGTAGACTTACCTCTTCCATCATAACTTTTCATTATTGCAACAAGTGCTTGCCTACCTATATCATATCCACTACCTTCATCACCTAGTACATATCCCCATCCACCAACTCTATTTAATTCATTTGTTTTCTTATTATAGCAATATGATATAGATCCAGTACCAGCTATAAGTACAATACCGGATTCTCCATATGTACCCGATGCCAAAGCACATATGGCGTCATTTTCAACAATAACTTTTATCCTATGCAATTTGTACTCTTCCAATGATTTAATGATTAAGTTTTTTTCTAATTCTCTCCCGGCACCACTTAAAGATAAATATATAGTGTTAATATCATTTAACTCTATCTTCGCTTGTGTTCTTAATATCGATATCATATTCATTAATGTCGTTTTGGCAGAATCTAGCCCTTTAACCTGTATATTTGTAGATTCAGCTATAGTATATCCAACTATTTCTCCATAGTTGTTACCAATCACACCTGCCGTTTTTGTTCCTCCGCCATCAATACCAATATAATATTTCTTATTAATATTCATTGTTAAATCAATCCTATTCTTTCACATTCAACACGAAAGATTGCCAAGGTTCTATTAAATCTAATAAAAAATGTTCATCTTCAGTAATTTTACCAATAACATTTTTCACACCACTATTTCCCATATTTTGAAGTGCTATCTGCATTTCTCCCTTATAATGACCATAAGTTTCATTACAAATTAAAATATCTCCCTTTTCAATTTTAGAAGTATTATGTGGTGGAAATTCTCTATCTTTAAAATGTACTCTACTCATTGTTGAGCGAATAACATAGTCTGAGACATCGCCACGATTAAAGTGCTCTTCTTCCAAAATAATCTTTTTTTCTAAATTTGAAATATCAGGGTTCAACTCAATATTAAGTGTAGGCATTGATAAATTAATCTTGGATAATGCATATAACTCTTCATTGGTAGCATAAGCGTTACTAATAATAATATCATCAATTAGTCCAGTCATTAATAAGTGCTTTGCTTGGACTTCAATGGGTAAATCTCTGTGGTCTTCTAATGTAGGTAATCCTTCCATTACTTTCCATGGTCCTATATTGCCATGTTGAGATGTTACGAATGCTGCAGTCGTCAATTGATGTTGCTTATATGATTCTGATGTTTCTTGAAAATGATTAAATGATAAACCTGTATATTGCTGTGGATAAAAGTTGTGACATCCAATCAAATTGTCTTTGTTAGGCTTATAATTTAGAACATCATTAATAAATGTTGCACTCGTACTTATATTTAATTCAATATACATATTTTGCTTATTATGAGTCATTTTTGCTACTTCTTGTGCTGAAAAGCCTGAATCAATTCTAATTCCAGAAACTCCCAATTGATCGAAAAATGTTAAATCTAAATTATCTATTTGAAGGTCTTTAAACACTTCTCGATTAATATCAGCTATGACCTCCATACCGTTCTTATTGGCATATTTAACAATTTCCTTAAACTTTTCAAAAATTTCACGTTCTTCTTGTTTCACAGATAGCAAATTAGTAAATATTCGTTTAAAACCATATCTCACACTATTATCAATATAATCTTTCATCATCTCTAAGTCAGATTGTGTAGGATAAATTGAGATACCTAATCGATGCATTTATTTGCCCTCCTCAGATTTATAGATAACACCTTTAATTTTTTTATTTTCAAGTAATTGTCTTGATTTTTCAAAAAATAAAATACTATTGAATGTAATCAAAAAATATATAATTATCCATCCGAATTTATTAATTTCATCGAAAATTAAAATTGGAATACCAATGATAAATGGCATAATTACTAAAAGTAACCATCTGTTAATCACTACTTTCTTAATAATCAATTGTGATAGCTTTAAGCAAAAAATTAATAGAATTAATAAACTTAATATATACAAAAGTCTCATGGAATATCACTTCTCTTCTAACTTTTTATATAGTTCAATCATCTTTTCAATTAAACTTTTTTCACTCAATGCTGTCATAAGATGGTCTTGTGCATGAATCATTAATAGCGAAGTATCTACTTTTTCACCATTAATTTCATCTTGAATTAAACGTGTTTGTGTTTTATGAGCTTCTGCCATTTCTTGCTCTGATTCATCTAAAAATTTTTTTGCTTCCTCAAAATTTCCTTCAGTAGCACTATTTAATGCTTCATAAGCTAAACTTTTCGCATTTCCTCCATGTGCAATAATTTCAAATATCTCTGCTTCATTTTTATTTTCCATAACAAGTCACCTATCCTATTCTTTTTCTACAGAATCTTCATAAAGACTTTGTTCTTGAGCTAACATTTCACGCTCATATTTTTTAAAGAAAGGATAATAAAGCACGATTGCAATAAGTAAATTAATTAATACTAATATCAGTGCTTTCCAATCTCCGTTAGTGGCAAACAATGCACCGATAGGTCCTGGTAATGTCCAAGGTGCTAAAATTGTAATTTTTGCAATTAATCCTAATTTAAAAACAAAATACGTGATAGTCGTTAAAACCAAAGGAATAAATATGAATGGTAAAGCTAGAATAGGATTCATTACTAATGGAGTTCCAAAAATAAGAGGTTCATTTATATTAAATATGCTAGGAATAATTGAGAATCTCCCTACTTTTTTAAGATACTCTGATTTAGAGAAAACCATTAATATACACAAACTTAACGTTGCACCTGCTCCTCCAATCCAAACAAACCATTGGAAAAACGGTTCTACAACTATATTAGGAAGTTGCTCTCCAGCTGCCTTTGCGTCTATGTTTTGATCTAAAAGTGAGAACCAAATCGGTTGGAAAACAGCTCCCATAACAGCAACACCATGTATACCTGCAGCCCATAAAAGAACAATAAAGAATACTGGTATTAAAGCACCTAATAATGAATCACCTGCAAATTTGCCAAGCGGTTCAAATAGCATGTTAACAATCTTATTTAAATCTATATTTAAAATCACACGAATGAACCATGAAATGATAATAACTAAAGTTGCTGGAATTAAGGATTCAAAAGATCTGGCAACTGAACTAGGAACTTGTTCCGGCATTTTAATAGTAAAACCTGATTTAATAACTAATCGACTTATTTCTACTGCAAATATCATAGAAATGATAGCTACAAATAAACCAGAACCTCCTAAATCTGCCATAGGCAACACATATCCAACAGCATCTTTTTTAGCTAATTTATCATCTAAATTTAATGGAATATTCATCATTAGAAAGGTTGCTAATGAAAGTAAACCACCTGAAAGACCATCCATTTTGTATGATTTTGATAAATTATACCCCATACAAAACGCTGCGTATAAAGCCATTAAACCTAATGTCATTCTATTTGCGATCATTATCTTCTCAGCATGTGGTTGTACTAAATCTGCAAGATAGGGTATTGGTGGTGACGCAAATAAAGTGAAGAATGATCCGACAATAATCAATGGTAACGTTGCAATAATACCATCACGAATGGCAACTAAATGTCTTTGCTCAGATGCCTTTGCCATTGGTGTCATTAATACTTTTTCAAGCCATTGTAATATCTTTTGCATAAAACCATCTCCCAAACATTTATATTATTTATCGTATCCTTTAATTTGTTTTAAAATTTTAGGCGCACCTATTGGTGTATAACCCATTGGATCAACTACATCAACTGGTTTCCCAACTTCATCTCCCATCTTTTTAAACTTATCTAAACGATGCTTAACTTGTGGAGCAACTAGCCCTAAATCGTAATTTTCAATTTGATTCTCAAATTCCTCTGATCCAACCGCTTTAATTTCAAGATCATAATTTTCCTTATCTGCTTGTTTCTTTATTGAGTCAACAACCATTGCGCTTGACATTCCACCTGAACAAACCATAATTACTTTCATTTAAAACACTCCTCTATTTGAATTTATTATTTTTTATAGCTTTTCTTGTATTTTCTAGTTTCTGACGGTTGCTTAAATAATCATTACTAGCAATGCAAATATACAAAATATCAATGATACTTAACATTGCAATTCTTGAGCTCATTGCTCCACTTCTTTTTGCTTTTTCGGAAGAACTAACAAACAGCTGTACGTCTGATAAATTAGATATAGGATTATTACCATATTTCGTTATAGAAATTACTTTTGCACCTTTCTCTTTGGCTAACTGAGTAGAATTAACTATATCTTTAGTTTGACCTGAACTTGATATAGCAATTACTACATCTTCTGAAGAAAGATTAGCACTTAAAGTAACTTGTTCATCAAAGCTATTTCCGATATCACACCAATAATCAATACGTGTTAGTTTTTGCTTAAAATCTTGTGCAATAAGAGCTGAAGCTCCAATACCATAGATACAAGTTTTTCTCGAATTAACAATTAACTCAAAAGCATGTTTAATGTTTTCTGTTGATAAAATTCTTTCTGTATCTCTTAAAGTCTTAGTATTGTTATGAAATACAGATTGCGTAACTTCTTCAATTGAATAATCTTTATCTATTTCTGCATAACCACGTTGATAATTCCCCGGTTCGTTTAAGTCATAAGCGATTTTTAGCTTTAAGTCTTGAAAGCCCTTACATTTTAATTTTTTTGATAACCTAACAACAGTTGCCACACTGACGTTTGTTAGGTCTGCTAGTTTTTGTACGGAATAATTAATAATTTCATCTGGATGCTCAAGAATATACTCTGCAACTCTACGTTCCGAGGGATTTAAATCGCTTAAAGATGATTCAATAATAATCAAACTACCATGCAATAAACATCACCTCTAAAAAGAATAATATTTCACTTTAATTACAATTTACAAAATATTATTACATTTGTCAAAATCTAATTTATATGTAATATTGTTATATTTCATCTTAATTCATTTGCTTTTTTATGCTAATCTTACATTGTAATGAATAATATGATATTAAAATATTTTTGGAAAGGAATTATATTGTGAAGAAGTTTCTTTCAATTTTAATTTTGAGTACCTTAATTTTATGTGCATGTAGCTTTGAACGAGACGTAGAAAATAAGAATGATCGTAATGCATCGACTAAAACTACTGGCAATGAACAAAAGAAGAAGGAAGTCATAAACGGTAGAACATACTATGACGGCATTTTAATCGTTAATAAAACAACTAAACTACCATCTGATTACAATCCTGGTGAGGAGCCTAAAGCACAACGTGCATTACAACAAATGTTTACTGATGCTGAAAGAGATGGTGTGAGTCTTTATAAGATTAGTGGATTTAGAAGTTACGAAACACAAGTGAATTTATATAATCAATATGTTGCGCGCGATGGTGAAGAAAATGCAGACCGTTATAGTGCACGTCCTGGCACTTCTGAACACCAAAGTGGGTTAAGTTATGATGTGGGTGCTATTGGATCAGATGCTAATTTACGTGAACAATTTGGAGAAACAAAGGAAGGACAATGGATTGCGCGACATGCGCATCGTTATGGTTTTATCGTGCGTTATCCAAAAGGTAAAGAACAGATCACAGGCTACCAATATGAACCGTGGCATTTGCGTTACCTAGGAAAAAACAATGCGACTAAAGTACAACAATCTGGTCAATCCTTAGAGGAATATGTTAAATATAAAGATCGCTCAGAAAACTAATATATTGCATTCTGAGCGTTTTTATATACTATTCAACTTTTTTTCTTTAACTACATTTCCATTAGCATCGAGCTTTTGAATTTTGTCATTCATATTTCTATAAGAACCAACGATTTCTCCATCTTGATTACGATATCGTACCGACCAATCTTCATTTGAATTAAGTAGCTTCACATCTTCCTATAAATAACCTGAATCTTTTAAACTAATACCTTCAAAGTCTGCAATAATTTGATAGATTTGATTTCAAAGATGTAAACCTACTACACCCGATCGTTCTATCTCTTTATTAGACATTCCATTCTCGTCATAACTTATTTCAAGATACTTATTATCAATATGCATTTTACTTACTAATTCTGGCAAGGCTTTATTATTTTTTAAATAGACATCTTTTAAATTTACTTCTCTTCCATGTTGCATTAATTCATTATAATCACTGATTGCAGCTTGCGTTCCTCCTAAGAATATCTTCTCATTATTCACACCGATGATGGCAGCGAAACTTCGTTTGTCAGGATATACGGTGTAAAAATGCATATCTTTTGGCGCATTTGTAATAGGTTTATCATATTTAACTAATGTAAAATCAACTAATTTATAGTGTTCCTCTCCAGCTGGATCTATAGGTAAATAAAATCCAGTTAAAATTTCATTTTTCGTTAATGTATATTGGTCAACATGGTCGACACAAAAAGCTAAAGCCAATTTTTCCCTTTCAGAAAAGTTAGGTATAATATCTTTGTTTTTTTCTTCATCCTTCTTTTTAATATCAACCTTATTTTGCTTTTTATTGTCTTTTGTTGTCTTAGTATCCGTTTGTTTCGTGTGAGATTCCGCTTTATTTTCTTTAGATGGTTCAAGTGTACTTCAGGCTGTTAACACTAACTTAAATGTGATGCTAAGTTATAGAAATTTTTTCATTAGCGATCCCTCTAATCTTATAACATTTTTATATAATATTATTATACTATACAAATGTTATAATTTTAGGTGATGTTTATAACACTCTGATACACAGCCCACACAAAAATCCGATAGCTTTTAAGCTACCGGATCAAATCAATTTTGTTATTTAGACTGCTGTCACACTTATTTATTTGATTATTGTTCCTTCTTTTTCATGAATCATTTGAATAATTTCATTCTTTTCATTCATAACAGCCACTTTAGGCGCATGGTCAACTAATTCACGTTCATCTAATTGAACATAGGTCATAATAATCACCACATCGTCAACTTCAACTAATCGAGATGCTGCACCATTAAGACAAATCTTGCCACTACCTCGTTCACCAGCAATAACATATGTTTCAAAGCGGGCACCATTATTGTTATTTACGATGGCTACCTTTTCATTAGGTAAAATGTCGACTGCGTCTAAGATATCGGCATCAATTGTAATACTTCCGACATAATTTAAATTTGATTCAGTCACACGTGCTCTATGAATCTTACCGTTCATCATCGTTCTAATCATAACTTACTATTCACTTCCTAAAATTATACTATCTATCAATCGTGCTTTCGAAAACTTAACAGCTAAAGATATAAAAATTTGTCCTTGTATTTCTGTCGCAACTTCTAAATCAGGATAACTATAAATTGCAACTTCATCAATGTGACCACTTGTATATTCCGATAAATATGTCTTAATCTCACCAACAATAATATGGCTGCGTCGTTCTCCTTGTTTATACAATGTTTGAGCTATTTCTAAACTTTTACTCAAGTGAACAGCTTCTTGTCTCTCGTCGTCAGTTAAGTATACATTTCGCGAACTACGTGCAAGTCCATCCGCTTCACGTACAATATCAATACCTACAATTTCAATTGGATGATTAAAATCTTCTACCATTTTTTCAACAATTGCGAGCTGTTGTGCATCTTTCTTACCAAAGTATGCTTTATTAGGACTCATAATATTAAATAACTTGTTTACGACCGTAACTACACCATCGAAATGACCTGGACGTTGTGCACCTTCTAAGACTTCCGCTAGACGTCCTACCTTTAACGTGACACTTAGCTTGTTTGGGTACATTTCTTCTACTGCTGGATGGAATACATAATCAACATTAATTGCTTCAACTAAGGCTAAATCTTGATCAATTTGACGTGGATAGGCATCGAAATCCTCGTTTGGACCAAATTGTAGAGGGTTTACAAATACACTGATTACAGTAATATCATTCTCTTCAACTGAGCGACGCATCATACTCAAATGACCTTCATGTAAGGCTCCCATCGTTGGAACAAAGCCAATCGTTTTACCTGTACGCTTCAATTCCTGTGTAATTTGTTGCATCTCAGATACAGTTTGAATCACTTTAGTCATTGTTGTTTACCTCATTCAATATCTTTTTCTTATATGTGTGGGCTTCAGCTGGAAAAGTGCCTGCCTTAACTTCTTCATCATAATGTATGATGGCATCAATTCCTACTGAAAAATCGCCAAATTGTTTTACAAATTTAGCATAGCGATCAACGCCATAATTTAACATATCGTGATAAACCAATACTTGACCGTCTGTGTCTTTTCCTGCTCCAATACCAATAACGGGTATATCTAATTGCTCACTAATTAAACCAGCTAAGTCACTTGGAATTGCTTCTAATACTAAAGCAACTGCGCCTGCTTCTTGAACTGCATGTGCCTCTTGAATTAACTGTTTAGCCGCATCTTTCGTGCTACCTTGTAATCGATATCCCATAACACCAACGCTTTGTGGCATTAATCCTAGATGCGCTACGATTGGTATTCCAATTTGTGTTGATTTCTTAATGAAATTAACTAAATGTGCACCTTCTGCTTTTAACGC
Source organism: Staphylococcus sp. AtHG25 (assembly GCF_003217445.1). Taxonomy (NCBI): domain Bacteria; kingdom Bacillati; phylum Bacillota; class Bacilli; order Caryophanales; family Staphylococcaceae; genus Staphylococcus; species Staphylococcus sp. AtHG25. The sequence continues at coordinate 267,495 of NZ_QJSN01000001.1, forward strand.
ATTGGCATTTGTTTCTTGATAAAGTGTTATCGCATTTTTTAAATCATGTTCATCACTTACACCAACTGCGCCAATTGGTAAGTCCACTACTACAAAAGTATCATCAGCACCTCTACGTACAGCTTTGCCGTGATGGATCATGTCTTCTAATGTCACTTGTGTTGTTGTTTCATAACCTAGTATCGTCATTCCAAGTGAATCACCAACTAAAATCATATCTATATTTGCATCCTGTGCTTGTTTGGCACTTGGAAAGTCATATGCTGTAATCATCGAAATTTTTGTTTTGTCTTGTTTCATTTCAACTAATTTTGCTAAATTTTTCATTTTAAATTAACTCCTATTATTTATGTCCACATTTTTAAACAAAACTTTATAAGTTGCTATCCCATTATTTCAATTCAATATTATATATCAACTTCTATATAAAATCATATCATTTTCTGTTCTAATATTTATCTTTGCTTATCCATCTTTTTAATTAAAAGATTAATTTACATAGAAAAGTAAAATGATTATACTATATGATTATATTTATGGTGCACAAATACTTCTATACATATATGTTTAATTCTAATCAGAAAGGAAGGTTTAAAATGAAAATTGCTGTTATTGGACCTGGTGCGGTTGGTACGACGATTGCTTATGAACTGCAGCAATCACTGCCAAACGTTACATTAATCGGTCGTGCTAATAAGATAATGACCCTCCAACCTGTAAATGAAACTATCAAAGTCCATAGTATTGATGACATAAATACGCAATTTGATGTTATTATCATTGCGGTTAAAACGCACCAACTTAATTCACTAATTCCAAAATTACATCATTTCGCACATAATGAAACGTGCTTTATTTTAGCTCAAAATGGTTATGGCTTATTGCCGCAACTTCCTTTCAAACACAAATATCAGGCAGTCGTATATATAAGTGGCCAAAAATCCGGAAACGAAGTCGTTCATTTTCGAGATTATCGTTTACATTTGCAAAAAGATGATACCACAACGCATTTAAAAGCATTATTCGATACAACCAAAATTGAAATGGTTTTAGAAGACAATATTGAAGAAAAAATTTGGTATAAATTATTAGTGAATTTAGGTATTAATTCTATAACTGCACTTGGTCACAATACTGCTCAAATCTTAAAAATTAACGAAGTCAAACATCTATGTCGTCAACTATTAAAAGAAGGACACCAAGTAGCCGAAGCATCAGGTATACAGTTTCCAAATACAATCGTCGATGACATTATACAAATTTATGCTGGCTATCCTGATCATATGGGAACAAGTATGTATTACGATATAATCAATCATCAGCCATTAGAAGTCGAAACAATACAAGGTTTTATCTTTAAACAGGCAAAATCTCATAACGTGAACACACCACATCTAGATACAGTTTATGCATTGTTACGTTCTCATCAATCACTTATTAATTAAAAAAGATTCTGAGATGACTTACCGTCTCAGAATCTTTTTTATTTCAAACATATTTAGTTCTTACTTTGTTTCAATTTTAATGGCACTTTGATTTGTTTATCTACAGAGTCGCCTTTCATTAGTCCATTGACCACTTTAATTGCTTCTTTACCCATAAGTTCAGGTTGTTGAGCTATTGTCGCATCTAGTTTGCCATTTTTTATTGATTTCATTGCATCTTCGTTGCCATCAAATCCAATGACTTGAATATCCTTATCCCCAATTGCTTCGATTGCACCAAGTGCCATTTCATCATTTTGAGCAAAGATAGCTTTAATGTCAGGATGTGCTTCTAACATGTTTTGCGTTACGTTTAATCCTTCTGCTCTATCAAACTTAGCACTTTGTTTAGCAATTACTTTTAACTGTTTATCTGCAATTTCATGGAACCCTTTACCTCTTTCTCTCGTTGCACTTGCACCTGGAACTCCTTCAAGTTCTCCAACTTTTGCATTTTTACCTACTTTATCAACTAAGTAGTTGCCAGCCATTTTACCGCCTTCAACGTTATCTGATGCAATAAATGACGCAACTTCGCCTTTATCAACAGATCTATCTAACGTGATTACTGGAATACCCTCATTGTTCGCTGACTCCACAGCACTTGAAATCGCACTTGAATCTGTTGGGTTAACAATTAAGTAATCAACTTGTTGTTGAATTAAATCTTCAATGTCATTCGTTTGTTTAGCTGAATCATCCCGAGCATCTACAACTTTAACTTTCATACCTTGTGCTTTAGCATCTTTTTCAATTCCATTTTTAATTTTAACGAAGAATGGATTATTTAAAGTTGAAATACTTACGCCTATTGTAATTTCTGATTTTTTCTTATTTGTTTTACCATTTTTATCATTCTTCAATGGTGATTCTAAGGAACATGCTGCTAAAAATAGGACAAGTGCTAATGTCATGGCTAATAATTTTTTCATATTGTTATCCTGCTTTCTCTTATTTTTTTACGATCAATTAATACCGCAATTAAAATAACTACACCTTTAACGACTTGTTGATAGAATGAAGAAACACCAAGTAAATTTAATCCATTATTTAAAACACCTATAATAAGTACACCTATTAATGTTCCAACAATTCGTCCTTTACCACCTGTTAATGACGTACCACCAAGTACTACGGCAGCAATGGCATCTAACTCATAAGAAGTACCTGCTGTTGGTTGTGCAGAATTTAAACGTGATGTTAATATGCCTCCGGCTAACGCTGACATTAGCCCTGAAATTCCATAAATTAAAATTTTAATTTTATTAACTTTGATACCTGAAATTTTAGCAGCTACTTCATTTCCACCAATCGCATATGTATGGCGTCCAAATGTTGTTTTTTGAAGAAGAATAAGCAAAATCACAAACACGATAATCATTGTTACTGCTGGTACTGGAATACCGATAAAGTAGCCTTTACCAAATAATTGGAATAAATAACTATCCCCTAAATTTGTTATTGGATTTCCGTCAGTAATAACTAATGTTAATCCACGGAAAATCGTCATCGTCGCAAGTGTTGCAATAAATGGCGCCATATTTCCTTTAGTAACTAATAAACCATTTACTGCACCTAAAACAAAACCAATCAGTACGCCAATAATTAATGCAATTATTGGGTCAACACCACTCGTAATCATTAATGCAATAAACGCCGATGACAATGCAAGAATTGAACCAACTGATAAGTCTATACCGCCAGTTAAGATAATGAATGTCATACCAAAGGCAATCAGACCATTGATAGAAATTTGTCTTAATAAATTGAGTAAATTAGATAAATCTAAAAATGATGGGTTTAAAATACTCACTACAATAATTAATAAAATCAAACCAATAAATGGAATAATCTTTTCCATGAACGATGTTTTAGCTGTTAACTGTTTCATTTAAAGTTCCCCCTGTAGCTAAAGTCATAATATTTTCTTCTGTAATTTCATTTCCTGTAAGATCCCCTTTGATATTACCTTCATGAACGACCATCACTCTATCGCTCATACCAATGACTTCAGGCAATTCAGATGAGACCATAATAATAGACACACCACGATCCGTGAGTTCATTCATAAGTTGATAAATTTCTCTTTTTGCTCCGACATCAATACCTCGTGTAGGCTCATCTAAAATAATGATTTGCGCGCCGGTACCAATCCACTTTGCTAATACGACCTTTTGTTGATTACCACCTGATAATGAGCCGGCCGGCAGTCTACCTGGAGATTTAATATTGAGTCTTTTACGCATCGTATCAACAAATTGCTCAGAACTTTTATCGTCTACGATGCCATGTTTTGAAAAGCTAAATAATGAAGGTAACACCATATTGTCTTTAATGGAGAAGTCTAAGATTAACCCTTCTTCTTTACGATTCTCAGTTATAAAAGCAAGTCCATGTTTCATCGCTTCGATTGGAGACGTTATAGATACTGTTTGTCCTTTAATTTCAATTTCATTATCTGCTTTATCGACACCGAACAAACTTCTCATCATCTCAGTCCGACCTGCCCCCATTAGACCACTCACGCCCAATATTTCACCTTCTTTAAGATAAAATGATTGATTCTCAATATGATGTAGCGGATTATTGAGACGTTTTACGTTTAAAACAACATCTTGTGGTTCATACGTTCTATGTGGAAACTGTTCATCTAGTTCACGTCCAACCATTGCTTTAACAATTTGGTTGTATGTTAGATTTGCCGTTTCATCATACATAACAGAGACACCATCACGCATCACCGTTATTTCATCCGAAATCTCAAAATTTTCAGCCATTCTATGTGAAATGTATACAAAGGCCACGCCTTTAGCTTTTAAATTATGAATCATGTCGAACAATCGACGTATTTCTTTATCTGTTAATGTTGCTGTTGGTTCATCCATAATAATGATTTGTGCTTTAGTCATCATCGCTTTAGCTATTTCTATCATTTGTTGCTCACCAATTGAGCAATCTTTGACCACTTTGTTTAATGGAATGTAGAAATCTAATTCTTTAAACACTTGCTCAGCTTGTTGCTTCATTTCTTTTTTATTTAGTATTCCTATTTTGTTTCTGATTTCTTTTCCAACGAATAAATTATCAAGCACTGTTAATTCTGGATATAAATTCAATTCTTGGTGAATAAATGTTAATCCTTTTTCTTCCGCTTCTTTAGGATTGTTATAGTCGATCTAAATATCAGAATTAGTGATAACACCTTGATCTTTTTTATGAATCCCAACTAGAATTTTCATGAGTGTTGATTTACCAGCCCCGTTTTCTCCCATTAGTGCATGCACTGTACCTAGCTTTAGAGTAAAATCAACACCCTTTAGAACCTCGTTGTCCCCGAAGGCTTTATGGATATTAGTCATTTGAATCATTAATTTCACCCCTTAAAATATGACACCACTTTGAAGTATGATGTTTGCATATGGCGTTGCTTCCCCTGTACGAATAATTGTTTTAGCGTTTTTAGTTAATGCTTTAAATGTTTCGTGATTAACTTGTTCTATTTCTGAAAAGTCCTTTGTCACTTGTTCAAAGATAGGTGCATTGTCTACTTCCATTTCTTCAGCTATCGTTACGTGTTCAATTTCCATATGTTGCTTAAGTACTTCATAAACTTCTAGAAAACTTGGCTGTCCCAATGTTAAAGCAAGGTCAATCTTCTTAACGTCTTTAGGAACGGGTAACCCACAATCAGCTATTACAATTTGATCTGTATGTCCTAAATCACTGAGTACTTTTGAAATGTCGCTGTTTAATATGCCTGTTTTATACATCTAATTCACCTGCAATTTCTGAAAAGGTTGGCATGCCACCTTGAGCGCCCATACCTGTTACTGAATGACTTGCTGCTAAATTCGCAAGTTTAAGTGCTTGTGCAATTGAATATCCTCTTTGTAATCCTACTGCGAAAGCCCCATTGAATGTATCCCCAGCACCTGTTGTATCTTTAACTTCTCGCTTAAATCCATCAATTTGAACCTTTTCAGTGCCGTTATGATACATAGCACCTTTATCTCCTAATGTAATTATTAACTTGTTAGGGTAACGCTCTAATGCTTTATCAATATCAGTCTGGAACATCGCATTGCTTTCTGTTTCATTAGGTGTAATGTACGTCGCTTTATCAATAACATCTGCCTCTACTTCTCGGAATGGCGCTGGGTTAAGAATTGATATCATATCGTGTTCATCGCAATATAATACGACATCTCTTACTGTTTCAGCGGGAATTTCTTGTTGAATTAAAACAATGTCACCTGCTTGAGCTTGACTTAAAGCTTCCAACGCGTAATCTGACGTAACATAGTTATTAGCTGAAGGTACAACGATGATACTATTATCATTGTCAGATAAAGTGATATGTGCCGTACCAGATGCAGAATGTGTAACGGGTTTCAGAAATGCCGTTAAAACATGATTGTCTTCTAAGTTTGTAAAAATTTGATTCCCGAACTCATCATCACCGATGCGTCCTACCATATAAACATCATCACCGAGTCTTGCAGCTGCTACTGCTTGGTTTGCCCCTTTTCCACCAGGTGTCGTAAAGAATGACTCACCTAGAACGGTTTCACCTTTACTCGGTACTTTATTTGTAGAAACTACTAAATCAATAGATAAGCTTCCAACTACATATATACTTGTCATTTTTTCTTCCTCCTTGTAGATTCTCTATGAATGACATCAACATCTAATACGACTTTCGTCGTTATGTCATTGTGTTCTAATTGATTAATCAAACCTAATGCTGCTTGTTTCCCTATTTCATACGCAGGTTGTTCTATCGTTGTTAGACTTGGATAAAATAACTTGGCTAATGGAATATCATCATATCCAATGACTTGTACATCATCTGGAATATGGAAGTGTAAATCATGTAACCATTTCATGATTTTAAGCGCAGTTACGTCGTTACTACATATCACACTATCGATATGGTTATGGTTAACATATGCTTTCAGTTTATCAATTGTGATGTCATGCTCATTCTCAATCCATAATTGAATGTCATGATTCTTTAGAGTAGTCCTTGCACCATTAAATCGTTCTTCAAAAGAGCGATAATTCAAGTCTTGATGCAACAATAGTACACGCTGTGCATTTCCTTTAATAATTGTCTCAGCTTGTAGTTTCCCACCTTTATAATGGTCCGCTTCTATACATTGCTGATTATCTGTTACACGGTCAATTAGTACATAGGGTAATTGATATGAATTAAACTGATCAAAGGCAAATTGAGTTGATAACTGTGAAACAATGACGCCACTACAATTATTCACTTTAAAAGTGGTTAGATAGTTTAGTTCTTTATGTTCTTGCATTTCACCATTGCCAATCATGACGTGATACCCTTTTTGAATTGCTGTGTCCTCTACACCTTTAGCAACAATTGTAAAGAACGGGTTACTCATATCTGGTAAAAGCAGTCCAATTGTTTTTGATTTTTTGGTAAATAAAGTTCTTGCAGTCTCATTAGGATAATAATCTAATTCTTTGATGACTTGTTCAATTCTTTTACGTGTTGCTTCCTTCACATAACCACTTTTATTAATCACTCTTGAGACTGTGGCTACTGACACATTTGCTTGTTGAGCCACTTCTTTAATCGTTCTCACTTTGCCACCCCTTTTGTGTAACCGCTTACATGAAAATTTATCACTTTTTTCTTTTAAATGCAATATTAAATAAAATACTTATAAATTAACTCTTTTGTGAATGGATGTCGTCTTAATATTTATGTTTATTGATATATCGCTACTTTTTAATTTTGGAATTATACACATCGCAAAAAGAATATGATACTATATAATTAATTTTCAAAGTAAATATAGAATTGATGCAAAGGGGACCCAATTCTTGGATAAATCAACTCGTATACTCAATATTTTAACTTTGCTTCTTAAAGGTCACGTTGTTACGCAACACGACTTAAATCAATTTACTGATGTGAGTAAGAAATCGATACAGCGTGATATTAAAACTATTAACACATTCTTTTATGAAAATAAGTTTTGGAGTCATAGTAATACTAGAGTCGTTTATAATCATCAATTGGCAGGATATGAACTTAAGCAGAAAACACAAAGTAAACATAGTTTAGGCATCCTTAGTTTACTCATTAAACTTCAAAGTTTAACACCCATATTGCATCACGATATTCACAAATTTTTACTTAGCTCAATTAGTTCAATGAAGGTTTCAGATAAACACGTTTTAATGAGTACGTTAAATCAATTTAAAATTAGACAGGAATTATTGCCCGGGAAAAATCTTATGATTTTACAAAAAGCGATTGTGAATAAAGGTATTGTTCGCATCGAGCTTAAAGATAAAAAGATAGTCATTAAACCATTATCTATTTTGTATATGCATTATGATTATTGGTTTACGTATGAAGAAGATCATGAAATTGAGACGATTCTACTTCGTGATATCTTGTCTGTGAAAGTTTTAAATTTGAAATTCAAGAAGGATGGCACTTGTAATCCTGTTTTATTCCAAATACACACACACTTTTGGAACCAATTCCAACAGCAATTTTCTATTAAAGAAGTTGTTGAACGAAGTGAGGATTATATTACAGTATGGGTGAATTGTACGCGTTTCGATGCGTACTACATTGCTTATCAATTAGCGCCACATGCTAAGATTCTGAAACCACAATCGTATATTGATAGTTTTGTAGAAAGATTAGATGAGATTAAAGGTATTTATAAATAATGAAAGTGTTCGATAAAGTAGTTTATAGATAGATTTCGCTTGCTTGAGTTATTTCTCTTTTCAGCGGGAAAGGCTCTAAAGCAGTTCTTTGATTTTAATCATTAGAACTACTTACTTAAGCGTATAAACACTTAAGATCCTTTTCCCCAGCTTGCTTTGCTTGTAGATTTTCTTGTTGAAAATCTCTTTGCTGGGGCCCCACGCGCAACAATATACATAATTCATCTATGTATCTCCAAAATACAATAAAATTAGGCACTTCGTTAATTTGGTTAACATCACTATGCTAAATTAACGAGGTGCCTTATATTGTTTATTTTAAAGGTTTATTCTTCTTCGCCGTTTTCATCATATTTCGTAACGCTACCGTCTGAGGTTACAATATATGATCCAGCTAATTCACCATTTTTATCAGTAAATGAGAAACCCCAATCTCCGTCAGAATTTTTTTCTGGTTCTTTATATGTGTATGTGTCCGTATCTAAAGTATGCCCTTCGTATTCTTCGACTTTATCAATGACATTATCACGTGTCACCGTTTCGTCACTTGAACTACTATCAGAGTCTTCTGAGCTACTGTCATCTGAATTTGAACTATCATAATGTTCAGGTTGTCTAGGCGTATCAGATGTAATGTAACTTGCTACTTTTTCAATATCTGAATCTGAAGCATTCTTAATCTTCTTTGTTTGACCATTTTTCAAAATTCGAGCTGTTTCTTGTTTAGAGTAGCCATCTTCGGTCCAACGATGGTCTTGGAAATGACTTGGTACATCGTAAAATGTGACTGTCCCATCATTATTATCTTTAAAAGTAATGTGACCTAGAGCTGTAACGGATGGACTTAATACAACGGTTCCTTCAGGATACACTTCTGAAGCATCTTCATTATATGGATTAATCGGTTCACCGGACATATCTACAGGTTCATACGTATGGTCCTCTCCGTTAAATATGTCATCTGCGTCATTTCGTGCTGTCAGCCATATTTTAGCAAAGTATTCTTTCGTATTTTTATTATTACTATTAGCAGAATGTGCACTATTAGAACCACCACTAATAGAAATTTGTTTTGCGACTTTTTTATAATCTGAATCTTTGCCATATTTATGATATAAATCTTTAACATCAAGTTCATGTCCTAAGTCAGATTGAATAAATTGTCGGTATTTGCCTGTACTTTGTGTACCTATTACTGCTACTTTATCATCACTCACACCGATTAACGTCGCAAAGGATCCTTTGCTAGGTGAGGCACTATAAAATGTCATCCCTTCTGGTGCGTCTTCAACTGCTTCTCCAGTTGCTTGTAATTCGTATTTATCTATACTTTGTTGCTTTTTCCCAGTATTACTATTTTCAATATATGAATGACGCTTTAAATCATTGGCAGTTATAGCTACATTAGATACACTGTCATCACTTAGCGCTAATGCGACTTTCTCAGCTTGATTTAAATCTTTAACACTGTTTACTGAATTCACATCATTATTTTTCTTGTTATCATTAGTGCTATTATCAGATTTCGAATTACTATCTTTATTCGATTTATCCGTTTGTGATGATTTGTTGTTATCTTCGGATGCTTCATTTCCAAGTCCAAAATCACTTAAACTACAACCAGCTAATAACATTGTTCCAGTAAGCGTACCAATCATTAAATAATTTCTCTTCATTTCTCTCCACCCTTTATTCCCTTTGTATAATAAATTGCGAAACGCTTGTAATTCAATTTATTCAATCAAATTACTTAATATGTTGACGAACAAATTTGCCAGCATATCCTTTGAAAGACTCTCCTCCAGAAGCTTCTTGCTTAGCATACATATCGGTCGCAGTACCACCTAAATTGTGTCCATACGTTCTCATACCGTACATTGTAGTATATTTGCTATTTAACATAGGCGAACCTGACGCACCTGATCTAAAAATGTCTTTCGTTTGAATTTCTGAACCATTAGGAGAAAATTGTGTTACGCGAAATTTACTAAGATATGGTTTCGTATTGTCGCCATTAATTTTTGAGTAACCTAATGAATATAGAGGTGTATTAAATTTCAATTTCTTAATTTCAGAATCTGTCGCAATACGCATTGGTTTAGCATACTTCGACATATTTTCTTTAGTGTGGACTATCGCAATATCATATTGCGGTACCTTAATGACTTCATTTGCATGAAAAGTATAAGGTATTGATTTACCATTACGATTCAATTGAAATTTAATATATTTTGGTGCTGCAGCTTTACCATATTTATCATCAATAACATGTCCATTTGTAACAAAGGTATGCGCACCAATAACCGTACCAGTACCCATTGAGTCTTGACCTTTATATTCTGGAATCCCCACTTTCCAACCATTTAAATTCGAAACACGACCAATAGATTTCAAATTACTTTGGGATGCCTTTGGATAATATTTGTTTGAAATTGAACTGTTACTGATCTTTTTAGCTTTTAAATATCCTGAGTACTCACCTGCATGTAAGCCATCATAATAATAGTTACCAACAGCTTGCGCGTCATCATGATGACCGGCATAACCAAACATCGTTGTTCCAATCACTACACTTGCAATAAATGTTTTACCAAATTTTGATTTCCACATATTATTCTCCTCAATACCTTTCTTTTATATAGCTATGTCATGACATACATCGCTCAATATAATAATTATTCAATATTATTATATGATATTAGTCGGACAATATGCGTCTTTAGATGTATTAATTAATAAAACTTTAGACTTATTTTTTTAATTTAATAACAAAAGCAAAGTATTTTTTGTTTACAAAATAAAGTGATAGAGGTAAAATGTAAAATATATTTATGGAGGGGTACTCAAGCCTGGCTAAAGAGGCCAATCATTTATGATTGGTAGGAGCTTTTTGCTCGCGTTGGTTCAAATCCTTCCCTCTCCGCTATTTTACGACTGAAACGATTATCGTTTCAGTCTTTTTTATGATTTAAAGATCGTTCCAACTCGTTGCCATATAAAAACGATTCCTACTAAGTCATTGACAATTGTTAATGAGCAAGGTTACTATTTGTTTAAATTACTTTGAAAGAGATACGTTTTTTCACTTAAGGTATCCTCGCAATACATATTTTTTTACCTCATTTTGTAAACGCTTTCTCTTTTAAAATGAAAGGGAGGTCATTATGGAAGCTATTAAAGCGATCTTTAGCAAATTGTTTGAATTCTTGCCACGAGCAATCATTAATTTATTTATCTAATATGGATTCATAGATTTTCATTTTCAAAAATTAAATACAATAGAGGTGCTGTTTATGAAAACAAGAGAGAACAGATTTAGTATTCGTAAATTGAGCGTAGGCGCGTCATCAGTTGTAGTAGCAACGTTGCTATTCATGGGAGGTGGCTCAGCACAGGCAGCCGAGAAACAACAGGAAGTGGGAACTCCTGAAACGGCGTCAGCACAATCTATTGGGGATAAAGACACATACGCGACTCAAAAGGGACAAGTTCAATCAACTGAACAAGATAAGTCGCAAGCGTCTCAAACTGAAAATAATACAAATAATTCACAAACTAGCTTACATAATGAACATAATCAAACTGACGATGCATCTACAACGAATGAAACTACTACAGCTTCAAATAGCGATAACCAACAAACTGAAGCTAAACAAACTTCTAAACAATCACTTTCAACTGATACACAAACTTCTAAACCAACTACTAACGACGGCATAACAAAGCAACAATCTGAATCATCTAAACAGGAAGAACCGTCAACGCAATCAACTGATACAGCTTCTAAAGAAGACGACACAATTAAGAAAACAATTGCACATACGCAATCACAAACTGATAAAACGTCTGATAATAAAAAAGAAGCATTAAATCAACTACATTCAAATGTTGTTAAATCTGAAGATGCAAATACTTCTTCAAATGAAACTAATCCAAACACAATTAAATCAACTGAACAACAACAGTCAATAGAATCAAATACATCAGATAAACCAAAAGTCAACAATCAACAAGCACAATCACAACCAAAGGATAATGACGACAATCAAGGTGACGCACTTAAAACCGCAACACAATCTCAGCAACAAACGTTAACTAAGAAGGAAGCGACAACCTCTGAAGTAACGAATCGTCTTAATACACAAAATAGCGATAATAATATTTCAATTGATGGGCAAACTAACCCTACTTTAGATGGTGATAAGTCTTCTAAACAAAATAAAGATGCACAATCTGGGTTAAATACACTTAAAAATAACGCAGTCGCAACGACAAACACTCAATCTAAATCACAAGCTGCAACTGGAACGAAAGATCAAACCAATAAAGTTGCGAAACAAGCTCAGTATAAAAATCAAGACCCTATTATTTTAGTTCACGGATTTAATGGTTTTACTGATGACATAAACCCATCCGTACTAGCGCACTATTGGGGGGGCGGTAAATTAAACATACGCCAGGATTTAGAAGAAAACGGCTATGAATCTTATGAAGCGAGCATTAGTGCGTTTGGTAGTAACTACGATCGTGCTGTCGAACTTTATTACTATATTAAAGGTGGAACTGTGGATTATGGTGCTGCACACGCTGCCAAATATGGTCATGAACGTTACGGTAAAACATATGAAGGCGTATATAAAGATTGGCAACCAGGCCAAAAAGTACATCTTGTAGGACATAGTATGGGCGGTCAAACGATTCGTCAATTAGAATCATTATTAAGAAATGGTAATCCAGAAGAACAAGAATATCAACGTGTACATGGTGGCGATATTTCACCTTTATATCAAGATCAAAACGATAATATGATTTCATCAATTACGACACTTGGAACGCCACATAACGGCACACATGCGTCAGATTTATTAGGTAACGAAGCGCTTATTCGTCAAGTTGTCTTTGACGTAGGAAAAGTACTTGGCAATAAAGATTCACGTGTAGACTTCGGTCTGTCTCAATGGGGTCTAAAACAACAGCCTAACGAGTCTTACGTTGACTATGTCAAACGTGTTAAAGATTCAAAATTATGGCAAACCAAAGACAATGGCTTTTATGATTTAACACGTGAAGGTGCGACAAATCTTAATCGTCAAACATCATTAAACCCTAACATTGTGTATAAAACTTACACAGGAGAATCAACACATGCATCGTTGTTCGGACGTCAAAAATCTGATTTAAATTTATTCTTCCCATTTACCCTTACTGCTAATGTAATTGGTAAAGCAGCTGAAAAAGAATGGCGAGAAAATGATGGCTTAGTGTCTGTTATTTCATCACAACATCCATTTAATCAAGCTTATACACAAGCAACGGATACAAATCAAAAAGGTATTTGGCAAGTAACACCAACAAAACATGATTGGGATCATGTAGATTTTGTCGGCCAAGATAGTACTGACACAAAACGCACTAGAGCTGAATTACAACAATTTTGGCATGACTTAGCAGATGATTTAGTTCAAAGTGAGAATTTAACACGCAACGCTTAATACATTTCAAGTTTAATCAAGAGGAGGTCTCGTTATGTCTGGTACTTTTCTTCAATTAATAGGTTCTCTATTTAACATCTTAAAAGTATTATTCTCATAAATGCGTCATAACATGATAAGCACCGCCTATTAAAAAGCATTCGCTTTTCATAATAGGTGATGCTTATTTTCATTCGTATATTGCTGTTAAAATCAAAAGTTCTTACACTAACATTTTTAATAATCACTAATGTTTATTCCGCGCCTTTATTAACAAATTGCGAGCTACTGGAGGCACTGTCTGCAGCAGATAAGGTCACTTTAATTGCGTCATTTGATTCATCGACTTCGTGCTGCAACTCACTATTGAGTCCTAACAAGTTATTCGCTTGTGTTTCATCACTATTAAGCTCTTCCAAACCATTTACAATCCCAGTCGCTAAAAATTCACATGCATCGTCACTTTCTACATACACTTTTTCTTTTACAATATTTTCAATTACATCGATTAATTCTGATTTTTGAATTTGAATATCAATCATGAAAATTACTCCCTTAAATTGTTGTTGACATAAACAAAATTTTATGTCTTTAATTTTATACCCTTTTTAAGCATAGATATTTAAAATTGCATACATCTAATAACCCTAAACCCCTTATAATATCTAGGCTTAACAAGCTACTTGGAAGGCTTGTTAAAGGCATTATACATTAATTTAAAGGAAGAAAATACTTAATTTTTTTAATATGACAAATGTGTCATATTAATGAATAATGATATGTTTAAATTACTTTAATTGTCGACCTTTTTCGGCACAAAAACTTCTGCCTCACTATCATCTGGATAGTAAAATCCATTAGGTACCGTTTGTAATTCAATTAAGCTTCCCCACGGACTTTTTACATAAACAGTTTGATTACCTTCAGTGTCTTCATATTTCGTATTCGCATGCGGCTCTGAAATAGGTTGACCTCCAGCTTGCGTCAACTGTTTAACGGCCTCATCAAAGTGTTCTGCCTCGATATAAAAAGAGATATGCGTAAAACCAATGTCTTGTAACGTTTGCGCTTGACCTTGATGTGCATCTTTAAATTCAAACATTTCAATATTCGGTCCATTACCAAAGACCATCATACGTTTATGAATAATGGATGCCCCTTCTTCTAAACCAAGAATGTGTTCAACTGTTTCCCCACCACGAGGTTCATCCGTCTTTCGTTGACTATCATAAGCAATCTTTCCGTTGAGCCCTTCTTTGAAAAAGGCTGTCGCCGCTTCAATATCAGGTACTGTGAGTCCGATATGATTGATTCCTCGATTTATATTCATGCACCATCACCTCTAATAACAATGTTTTAATATGCGAGTTACGTATGTTCACCACGACGGACGCAATCAATAATTTTTGTAGTCTCTTACGTTTATCTTCCTCATTTTCAACAAAAAAGACAGCACCTTCTCCTTCAATCGCAACCCAAGGTACAATAGCATCGAAATCTAGGTCTTGAATCAATTCCAGGCTTTTAATGGATGTTTGTCGGTCACTTGAATTGAGAATAACAGTACGCCATTCCCCATCATCTACACATAAAAAGTCGCCTGTAAAAAGGAAACGATGCTCACCGTTATCCCACAGAAACATCGTCGTACCTGACGTATGTCCTGGAGTAGGAATGACTTCTAAATCATCTGCAATCGTCTCACGTTGTTCAAACTGTCCATCAATCGGTACCGTTCGATTGATTGCTGCTACATCATCACGATGAATCCAAAATGGTATATCTATACTAGGTATTCCGCCTGATGATTCATGCTCATGATTCATTAAAACGCATGAAGCGCCGCCTAATAATTGGATATCTGTCACTGCTTCATTTAAACCTGATGAATGATAAATGACTATATTGCCTTCTGGTCGTTCTAGCACAAATGACTTAATACGGTAGCGTTTATCAAATGGAAAGACTGCCTTTGTTGTTTCATATAATCCTTTCTGAATACGTGTTAATGTCTCTAATTGTTTATTATCCATGAATCACCCTTTTCGCAATTTGATATCTTAAGCTATACCCTTTTTCTTCATCATAAATATGATTAGCACTGACTCTATACATCTCTTCATTAAAAAAAGCGGAACAGTATTCATAATGAACACACTGTCCCGCCTCACCGCATGAGTGACGTTAACTAAAAAATTTGATATAAGCGTCTTATCTTTTCAGTCAGTTACGCGTTTTTTCATTATTAAATTGAAGTATTATTTATAATCGATTACACGATCAACTGGCATTCTAAATGATGTGTGTGCCTCTTTAGCTTTCTTGCCTATTGCGACAATCATCACTGGAACATAACGTTCTAAATCATAGCCAAACGCTTTACCGATTTCTTCATGTTCAAAGCCACCAATTGGATTTGTATCATAACCGTGTTGTTTAGCAACTAACATCAATTGCATAGCAGCTAAACTACTGTCTACTTTAACAATGTCATTCATTGATTGGCGTGTGCGATTTTTATAATTTTCTAAAACAATCGGTAACATTTGTTCTTTAACTTCTTGTGGCATGTGACCATTGACAACCGCTTGTTCATAAATATATTCGCCTTCTTCATAGCATTGTAAATCCCCAAAAATGACAATCATTGCTGATGATGTATCATTTTGGTTTGTATTAAATTGAATTAATGGACGCAATTTAGCTTTCGCTTCATCACTTTCAACCACAACAAAACGCCAAGGTTGCATATTCACTGATGAAGGTGCTTTCGTTGCTTTTGCAATCATTTCATTCATTTCTTCATGAGGAATTTTATAATCTGGGTCGAAACCTTTAACTGATTTACGACCTTCTAATATTTCATTAAAATCATTAAGCATGATTAGCCTACTTTCTATCTTTTTTCTATAGTTATAATTTAAATGCAATTTACAAATATGTACAATTATATGTTTTAAAAAACTTTATATTTTAGACAGTAGGCAGTCTTAATTATAGGTATTATAGCCAAAGAAATGTCTATTTCACGCATGATGATATCATACACCTCTCTTATTTACACTTACTATTAATACGAAAATTTGTATAATTCATTGATTAAAAATTAATAAATAGGGTATCATTAATTTTAACAAAAAAAATTAATTACATAATTTAATACAATTAATTAACTAATCATACAGAGTATTCGTAGTCAGTCATAATTTTAAGTCACATATATACTCATGAAGGGGACGAACATTATGGCAGATAAACTGCAAAGGGAATTAAGCAATAGGCATATACAACTTATTGCAATTGGTGGTGCGATTGGTACCGGATTATTCCTAGGTGCAGGTGAATCCATTCACTTAGCAGGTCCATCGATTTTACTTACTTATATTATCGTTGGTTTCGTATTATTTATGTTTATGCGAGCAATGGGAGAAATCTTATTGTCTAATCTAGGATTTAAATCATTTGGTGATATTGCCCATCATCATATTGGTCCAATGGCAGGCTTTATGGTCGGTTGGACATACTGGCTAACTTGGATTATTTCAGGTATGGCTGAAGTAACAGCCGTTGCTAAATACGTTGAATTTTGGTATCCAGCAATACCTAACTGGTTAACAGTTGCATTTACGATTCTTGTACTTGTAGGTATGAACTTATTTAGCGCCAAATTATTTGGTGAACTTGAATTCTGGTTATCACTAATTAAAGTTATTACGATTATCGCATTAATTGTTGTAGGTATTGTTATGGTCATCTTTGCAATGAAGACTGATTATGGTACAGCAAGTGTAGCGAATATTTGGAGTCATGGTGGATTCTTCCCTAATGGCATATCTGGATTCTCAATGGCATTCCAAATGGCAATCTTCTCATTTATTGGTATTGAGTTAATCGGTATCACTGCAGGGGAAACTAAAAATCCATATAAAACGATTCCTCAAGCAATTAACAATGTACCTTTCCGTATATTAATATTCTACATTGGTTCATTAGCTGTTATTATGTCAGTTGTACCTTGGAATCAATTAGATCCTGCGGAAAGTCCATATGTAAAATTATTTGGTTTGGTTGGTATTCCATTCGCAGCGGGAATCATTAACTTTGTAGTTTTAACAGCGGCTGCATCTTCATGTAATAGTGGTATCTTCGCTAACAGTCGTACACTATTCGGTTTAGCTGGAAGAAAGCAAGGTCCACCATTCTTACATAAGACGAATAAACATGGTGTTCCATATTACGCTATCTTACTTACTTGTGGTTTATTAAGTATTGCGATTATTTTAAACGCAGTATTTAAAGATGCTACGAAGGTATTCGTTCAAATCACAACGTTCTCAACAGTACTCAATATTATGATTTGGACATGTATTATGATTGCGTATCTAGGTTTCGTGAAGAGAAACCCTGAATTACACAAAGATAGTAAATTTAAAATGCCTGGTGGCAAATACATGGCATATGCCATTCTTGCCTTCTTTGCATTTATCTTTATCGTTTTACTTATTAATAGTACGACACGTTTTGCAGTACTATTCGCACCAGTTTGGGCAATCGTACTTGTCATCATGTATCAAAAGTATCGAAAAGAATCTGAAAAAGCGACAATCGCTATGGAAGATGAAAAAGATTTAGAAAGAGAATTAAAAGATAAATAGATATTAATTAACTTTATCTAGTAATATCAAGTCATATAATTAACTCCCTCAAAGTAGCCATGATTTTCAAAGCTTACTTGGAGGGAGTTTTATTTTAATTATTTTTCTTTTAAACGTCCATCTTCCATATGGAAGACTTTATCACAGAACTTGGTTAATCGTTCATCATGTGTAACGATAATACATGTTTTACGACGTTGTTTAGATTGTTCTTTTAAGATTTCCATAACTGCCATCGCATTTTCAGTATCGAGCGATGCAGTTGGCTCATCAGCTAAAATAATAGAAGGCTGTGTATAAATTGCCTTAGCAATCGCGACACGTTGTTTTTGTCCTCCTGACACTTCAGAGGGTAATTTGTTCTCAATTTCTTTTAAGCCTAAATCGTTCAACAATTTATCATATTCTTCAGTACTTAACACATCTTTTTTATAACTCTTCAATAAATGGAATTGTTGTTTGACTGTTAAGAATGGGACTAAGTTCGTCGCTTGTAATATAAAGCCAATTTCTTTCATTCTCATTTTAGCTAATTGCTTCTGACTCATTTTTGAGATTTTATTATCATTAATATATATTTCACCGGATGTTGGTGTTTGTAACGCACCAGCCATTGTTAAGAACGTACTCTTACCGGAACCGGAAGGGCCAACAATAGCTATAAGTTCACCTTTTTCAAAAGATAAAGATGTCGGTTTAACTGCTTCAATTGTATGATTACCATCTTGGAATTCTTTAGTCACTTCATCAAATTTTAACATGGTGGCACCTCCTTACCCGATCGCCTTGAGTGGGTCTATTTTTCTAATGGATAATACTGAGAATAAGCTACCAACAAGAGATGTTAGTATTAAAACGATACCAAAGATAATGAGTGTACCGATATTAAATTGGACAGGTACCGCTTCAGGTAAGACTAAACTTGTCAGTAATGTCAGTATTAAGCCAATCAAAGTACCGATTAAGGCTAATATAAAGGTTTGTGCTAACACCATCTTCATTAAGAACCCATTCGTAAATCCTTGAGCTTTTAGTACTCCGAATAAATTCTTTTTCTGCAACGTGATGACATATAAGAATACGCCAATGACTGTGGCAGAAATAACAAATAAGAATGTAATCATAAAGTTCATTGTTAAGTTTTGTGGTTTGTAGCCTGGTAGGTTCTCTACAAAGTCATCTATTCCTATAACTTCTAAATCTTTATCAACATTTTTATCTTTCCAATTACTGTCTTTTACAACTACAGCATTGGTTTTATCTGATGATAATGCTGGATTAATTTTTTCAATCGTTTTGTCATTTGCGAAAATAACAGGAGAAGCATTATATTTAGCACTTTCTGATACGCCAACGATATGTAGTTTCTCATCAGATTGAGATAGCGTGATGGTGTCACCAACCTTAAATCCTTTGTCTTTCAATGATTGATCGATCACGACATCATTATCTTTATTAAATTTTTTGCCTTCCTCAATCATTGGAATCAGGAATGAGTTTGATGTTACGCCAAAGAGTAATGCATTCTCTTCACTATCTCCGTTCGATGCAATAACGCCAATTTGTTTTAACGGTGCTTCTTCTTTAAATTTGCCTTCAACGTCAGACAATTTAAAGACAGATTGTTGAACCGTTTGGTTGGCATCTTTATTTAAAACAATCACATCTGCTTTCCATTTCTTGATGCCTTCAGTGTTCATATTAATTAAACCACTTGCTAACCCGGATAGTAAAAAGAGTAAGTAACTAATTAATACTAAAATGCCTATAATTAATCCGAATTTAAGCTTGTTGCGTTTAATTTCGTTCCATGCAAGAAACATTTAATTCCCTCCTTTATGTGTATTATTAACAAGTATAGCAATACTTATATTAAAAATTACAATGAATTAAACTATTTAAATATTAGTCATATTGAACATCATAAGAAAGTTCTACAAATTGGTTATATTGTGTCACGGCTGTTAAATTCAATTGAACTTGGTCAGCAATATCATAAAAAAGGAAGACATCGATATGACCTATAAAAATAAAATTCAATATTTAGAAGCCATTCAACGTTACGGCAGTTTTTCACATGCAGCCAAACACCTTTATATTTCTCAACCCTATTTAAGACGTTATATTAAAGACGTTGAGAATAACTTAGGTGTGACATTAATTAACCGGGACAGCAACCCGCTAGAACTTACGTATTCAGCTGAGCGATTTCTAGATTATTTACATGAAATTGAGGATATTGATACTCAAATGCGTGATGAATTGCAGACAATTTCTAATTTGAAAAAGGGCGTATCCGTATAGGTGTTAATCCTATTTTAGCTACACATACGCTTTATAGTATCTTGCCAAAGTTTATAGAACATTACCCGGGCGTGGAGATTGAATTAGTAGAAGAAGTGGCACATCGAATTGAACAAATTGTTTCCGATCAAAAAGTGGATATAGGTGTGACGATATTACCGTTATATACCGAAGATTTATCTTATGATATTTTATACACAGAAAATGTATATTTAGCGTTACCTCCTGGACATCAGCTTATCGAACAAGCTAAAGCACACGCTGACGATGGTCAATTTCCATTTCATTTGTTAGATAATGCAGTGACTTCATGACCATGTGCTTGTGCTTCTGTTAATACTTTATTTCCAACTTTACCTGTTGCTCCGATAATACCAATTTTCATGATTTATTCCTCCACATTTTTATATTTGTGGTGATGTCAGTCAATTAGGTCGTTGTGAGGCAGCTTCATTATCGCACTTGTACTTGTAACCATAATAGTTACATGTAAGATATAACGGATGACGACTTATCCGTTTCGTTGCAAGATGTCTGTAACAATATCATCCATTGTGACATTAGCCAAGACACCTTCCATCGCATCTTGTGCACGTAAGAGAATGATTTCAAGCACACTCTGGATATTGGCACCTACAACACAATTTACATTCGTGTCTTCATGCATTTGGAATAATTCGCCTTCGTCAACGACTTCCACCGCTTGATACAAATCAAGTAATGTAATGTCTGTTAAAGGCTTTCTCAGTTGAATGCCACCACTCCCTTGCTGTGTTTCGATTAAATTCGCTTGCTTTAATTTACCTACTAATCTTCTAATTACTACAGCATTAGTGTTCACACTACTAGCAATCCAAGAGGACGTTAATGGTTGCGACTGTTCAACTTTGACTAATGCTAGAATATGCACAGCCACAGTGAAACGACTACTAATTTTCAATCTTCTCACCTCATGTAACCATTATAGTTACAAGTTAATTTATAAGTCAATGTTTTTGAATTTAATTAATTTTGGTTTTAAAAAAGACCCAATCATCAAGATTTTCAAAATCTCAATAATAGGGTCATAATAAGACATAATAATAATATTAATTATATAAGACTAAATTCACATTAATTATATTCATCTTCAATATCGCCAACGATTTCTTCAAGAATATTTTCTAAAGTAATGATTCCCTTGAAATCAGCGTCATTATAAACTGCTGCGATATGCACTTTTCTCTTTTTCATCATTTCTAATATGTGTTTCAATGGTGTATTCATTTTAACGTTAATAATTGGATTAACGAACGTCTCTAGTTTAGATGGTTGTTCCACGTTGAACAATGATTTGGAATGTATGAAACCAACAATTTGATCATCTTTAACAGCTGGATATCTTGTAAACGCATCTATTTTAATTTGTTGAATTGCATCATCAAAACTCGTATTTAAGTTTAGCGTTTTAACATGTTTTTCATCAATCATAATATCTTTTGCGACTAAATTATCAAACTTAAATGCTTGGTTAATATGATGTAACTCACTATCATTAATTTCGCCACCTTCATGGCTATCGTGGATTAATTGTTTCAGTTCTTCCTCAGAATGGAAGACTTCACTTTCTTTAGCAGGTTTCATATTGAACATTTTTAATATCAAACGTGCTGCACCATTTAATATCCAAATAAATGGATACATTATTTTATAGAAAAAGATAATCGGTTTCGCAAAAAGCAATGTAATATATTCTGCCTTTTGGATAGCAATCGTCTTAGGTGCCATCTCACCTACAACAACGTGTAAAAATGTCGCGATAACAAATGCGCCACCAATTGTGAATGGATGTATCCAAGTTTCAGGAATACCAATACTGCTGAATAAAGGATGTAATATAAATTCAAATGTAGATTCTCCTACCATACCGATACCTAGTGCGGTAATGGTAATACCTAATTGACAGGCAGCTAAATATTCATCAAGATGATCGACAACCTTTTTTGCAGCAATCGCTTTCTTCTCACCTGCATTAGACAATTGTGCAATTCTTGTTTCTCTGACTTTAACAATAGCGAACTCTGTCGCCACGAAAAAAGCCGTTAGGACTAATAATAATATAAAAGTAATAAGACTAAGTGTGGTCCCCAAATATGTTCCTCCAAAATAAAAAATTGTAGACTTGCTACTATACTAATTATATCAATAATACATATATAATCAAAATATTTAAATTTTAATTACTTATATAAATAGTGCTTAATTCAAAAGGCAAAATTGAGGACTCTTCTTTTTTATAAGTAGTGACTTAAGGCTTCATAATGGAACGATTTAGACTTACCCCATGGCGGTCAGTCTCAAATAGCTGTAACGCATACATACAATGTTCACCTGGAAGATGTTGTTCAAATTCGTCCCAAATCCACATTGCAATATTTTCAGCAGTCGTATTCATATCAGGCAACGTTTCATTAATGAGTTGATGATTTAATTTAGGTTCAATCACTTTATTATAAATCGCATCTACTTCGTTAAAATCTAATCCAAGACCATAATCACCAATTGGTGAAAGTACGTCTACATACAAGCGATATGAATGATTATGCAAATCTCGAAATATATCTTCACCAAAATAAATTCGATTGTCACATTTAAAATCATATTGTTGTTTTAACACAGTTCGGCCCTCTCTATATTTAAATTGATTGGGTGGTTGAATATGATCGAAACGATTATGCATTGTTCATGCTCCTCTCTTTTACATTTAATACTATTGCCCAAATATCTTCTAAATATTGTTACTAATTAAGAACCTAATAAAAAACATTGGAAATCGCAACGTCCACACAAGAAATTGTTTAATTTAAGCATACTAATCGTCGTTCATTCCAAATTCGAACATCGTTTATAATATCACTTTTATTCATTCCAAAAGTTTCTAATTATCTCTACATCTTCAAGTGCCTGAGTTTCTCCAGCTTTGAAAATGTCAGGTCGAATTGATGGATCTACTGGATTACCGCCTAGTTCATTTAATTTATCAAATACTGCTTTACTAGGTGCAATTAATTTAACTTTCGCGCCACTTTCTTCGAGTTCTTTAATGGCATCTTCTAATTTATATGGCGTTGAAATAGGAAGATTCGTCGCAAGAATAAGTACTTTCTTAGCACCTATAGCTAAATCTGCATTCTCCATGGAATGACATCCACCATCAAAATGTTTGTCACCATCAATCGTCGTAGCCGGCCAAACACCTGGTAACGCGAACCACTTGAAGCCATAGCTTTATGCAAGTTCACTTGACTATCAAACGTTAGTGCGACACGCTCTGCCTTACGCGCATTAATAGCAGTAATCATTAAATTAGATGGCCATTCAGTACCTTTAATTCTATGTTCTAAGCGAGTAATATGTACGCTCTCATTATATTTATGATCTTCTAGTACGTAGAGACTATAATTCTCAATCCATTCTTTAGGTGAATTCGAATGCTCTTATATTTGAGCATATCTTTCGAAGATACCTGACATATCTTTAACTGGCGGCATTTCATTAGATTTAGGCGCAATTTGCTCATCATAAATGACATCAAAACTCTTGTCAGATGTTAATCCTGTAGCAACTTGCGCGCTACCCGATGTACCTATCATTAAATCTGCATGACGAACATCTATACCTTGATTAGATAATGTTAACAGATAGCCTAACTCCCAACCTATGGCTAGCGAACCACCACCGCCAAGTACAATTTCATGTTCTTAATTGTCTTTTTATAATTATTCAAGAACTTAATGTTCCAGCCTCTACAAATATATATTAGCAGTAGTTGACTGGTGGGCGAAGCCCCCAACAAAGTGAATTTCATAAAGAAATTCTACAAGCTAGGCAAGCTGGGGGTACAATGAAATAAATATTATTTCTGACCTACTCCCCGACCGATAATTCATATTAATCTAAATAATTTTCAGCATGCTCAAGACCGAAATGTTCATCTTTAGCTTTTTCTTTTTCATATTCTTCTTGAGAGATTTGTGTAATACTTTCAACTGCATAACTTACTTTTTTTGCAAATTGTTCAACTTCTTCTTCATTTTTAGCCAATACAAATACTGTTAAGATATTATCATCAACAATATCTTTATAATGTTGATAACGTAATTTATAAATATTCATGTGACAATCCCCCTATAAATTAAAAACCTCATGCCGTTTCATTTTTCATGAAAGGTTTAATTAGTAAAATATGCCCTATTTTTATTACTTCCAAACTTCTATATTGCTTACGATTTTAAAAATTCTTAATTAAACCATGTATTTCAAGATATTTTTATTTATATGCATTAAATCTATAGCTTATTACACTAAATATGAAACCTAGTATAAGTAATATCATTGCGAAGGTTAACGCCAACTGATAATTGTTTGAATCTCCGATGAGTAATCCCGCAATCATTGGCGCTATCATTTGTCCGACACTATAAACGACTGTTAATAACGATACAAGATTTAACTTTTGATTTGTATAATACATAAGTTCTTGGCTTTTCGACATAAATAATGTTGTTAAACCTAAGAAGGTTGCACCAAATAGCATCGACGCAATGATTAAGCCTAGCATATGATGTGAAAAGATAGGCAAGCCTACACTAATAATTTGTAATATTAATGCACTATATATCGCCTTTTTGTACCCAAACTTTTCAGCAAATAATGACCAAATTAACGTGGCCGGCATTGCACCTAGACCTACAAACATCCAACTTAATGCAGCGTAATCTGCGTATGCAGGTATAGTCTTAATAAGTGCGACTAAAAATGTACCTGTAACTATATAGCCCGCTCCCTCAAAAAAATAGGCAATAGAGAATGAAATAATAAATGCACGATTTAATGCCTTCCCTGGATTCTGATTTGATGACGTCGTGTGTATAGAGATTGAAGGGTTGTTCTTCATACTGGTTAGTATAATGATACCTGCCATTAAAGCCACAACACCTAATATAATCCATGTTGCTTTCCAAGTCTGAGCTTGCGTATAAAGAAATATAAAAATACTACTAGAAAATATTCCTATTCCTACTGCACTATATAAAATTCCCGAAATACTTTGTTTATTAGCCATTCTTAATGCTTCTAACGCTACGTTAGATGCTAAAACAAAGATCGTACCACTCGTTATGCCGGCAATTATTCGCAGAACTGACCAGATAAGAAAATGCTCTGAAAATCCCATTAAAATAACAGAAATCACATTAATCATGACATACAACTTTAAATCAAAGACTTTAGATTTTATCGTAATAAACATAGGTATGATAGCACCCATTAGATAACCTAAATAATTGAATGTCGCTAACAGACCTGCATTTTGGTTATTCATCGAGGTATCTTGTTGCATAAATGGCAAAATTGGAGTATATGCAAAGCGGCTAATTGACATTGCAATCATTAATGCCAGCATGCTTAATACCAATTGTTTATAAGCTTGTTTAGGTATCATAAAGAACCTCCCGTCCAGTATGTACCATTAAGTATATACCTTATCAGGAGGTTTGACTCTAATTATTCAATTGTTCGAGTTGTAACTGAACGCCTTTAAAGCGACTCAAGACGTACGCATCATGTGTAATAATGATTAATTGCGTTTGCTTTAATGCGATTAACATTTGAAGTATTTCTTCCTCGTTAATCACATCTAAGTTTGTCGTTGCTTCATCTAATATCAATATCTCTGGTTCTAGAATTAGTGCCTTCGCTATCCATACACGTTGAAATTGCCCACCACTTAGCGTCGAAATGCTTTGATTGAGTATGCTTTGTGGTAACTTGCATTGTCTAAGCACCGCTTCTATTCTTGATGTGTAACTCTGCTTATCAAATTTGTAATTCTTAAGTGGTTCTAATAACGTAGATAATACGGTTTTACGTTGATTTAATGTGTCACGTTGATACTGAGGCACATATTGAATGTGTTTCATCCATTCTTTTGCCGTATATGACTTACGTAATTGGCCATTAAAGTATAAGTCACCTTGATAATTCATATCTAATCCGGCGATAATCTTGGCTAACGTAGACTTACCGCAGCCACTTTCACCACTTATAAGTAAATGTTGGTCATTAATTGCACATGATATATCTTTGAAGATAAGTTTCCCATCAATGTATTTAGTTAATCTTTCAATTTTAAGCATAGGCCTGTCTCCGATGTGCGATAGCAATTAAATTTTTCGTATAGCTATGTGTGGGGTTAGCTAAAATAGATGATGCTTCACCACTTTCAATCAATTGACCTTGCTGCATAATACTAATATGAGTGGCATAATCCTTAACTAAGTTAATATCATGTGTAATAAAGACAATTGTCATTTGATAATGTTCCTGTGCCTTAATCAAATAGTGCATAAACTTTTTAACATTCTCTTGATCTAGCGCACTCGTCGGTTCATCTAAAAATAAGTAGTCCGGACGTCTAATTAATGACATTATAAAGGCTACACGTTGTGCCATACCCCCACTAAGTTCAAAGGGATATCGTTTAAGTAATTGTTCACCTTGATTTAAACCGAGTAATTGCATTTTATCTAAGACGTCTTCCTTGATATCTTGTTTAGATAGTTGTGAATGGTTAGCTTCATAAATATATTGGAAATGTTTAGCCAAGGTCACGTTTTGAAACATATTACTTTGAACATCTTGAAAAACGGCATCCGTCTTATTTAAATCAATCTTGATATCTCCTTGATAGCTTAGTTGTGATGGCTTCATTCCAAGAATAGTTCTCGTCAATAATGACTTCCCACTACCACTCTCACCTATAATGCAATGAAATGCCCCTTTAGTTATTGTCAAATTAACATCGTTTAACAATGACCGATTATGATCTAAGATGGATAATTGATTGACTTTAACTACAGTATTCATTGCGTTATTTTTTTGTTGATCATTTGACATAATAAGGCGAAACCTCCTAACAGTACACCAGGGAAGAAGAAGAGCCAAGGTGCACCATTGAAATAACTTTTCCCGTCAAAGAGAATGGTTCCTAACTCAGGCGTCGGTGGTTTAATACCCAGGCCTAAAAAGGCAAGTCCAGATATACTTAGCATCATTTTGCCAAAGTCAGCCGTGACCAAAGCAAATATATTACTTAGTAAATGCGGAATCACGTGCGTCACTGTCGTTTTAAACGTTGAGTTACCACTTAGTCTTGCATAACTGACAAAGGGATGTTTTTGAATATCTCGTGTTAAATTTCTGAAATAACGTAAATAACGGCCTATCCATCCAATTGTTAAAGCAAGTATCAAACCTAGCATTGAATTACTTACTAAGCTTAAGATGACTAATGCAATAATAAATGAAGGAATTGCCAATAGCATATCGGCAATAAACATGATGATTTGGTCTAACCATTTTCTTTCTATACCTGCAATTAACCCAAAGACCAGTCCAATACAAACACTTAATAGAATTACCACGCTAGTTAAGCTTAATGTGACTAGACTACCTACAATCAGTCTGACTAAGAAATCTCTGCCTAGTTGATCCGTGCCTAACCAATGTTGGCTATTAGGTGATTGGAGTGGATCCAAGTTTTGTGTGTCTTGCATAAAGCAATATACAATTAGCACAAACATCACACTTAATATTGCACTTATGGCGATGTAAGTTTGATATTTTTTCATCACGACACACCTCTTTTCTCATGGGCTTGGCGTTTGGTATGTCGTCGTCGAAGTCTAGGTTCATTGTTTAAAATGATAATGTCGCCTAAATAATTAATGAACATAATTAAGACGATGATAAAGACCACAATGCCTTGAATAAGTGGATAATCTCGTTGATTGATAGCATTAATTAATAATTTCCCTATACCAGACATGCTGAAGATTACTTCAAGTATGACTACTTTTCCTATTAAATGAATCACACTGTTAATTGAAATGGTCATGAGTGGTGCAAATATCTCTTTAATCTGGACAATGATACGCGCCTTTAATGAGTAATGTCTTAACTGAGCAAGTTGATACGCATCGTTATCTAATGTTTGCGCAATAAGGTGCGATGTCATCAATAAGATATGACATCCTTCTATAACAACAATGGTGAAGATGGGTAGCACGAAATGTTGCCAGGAATCGCTACCTACAAAAGGTAGCAACTGCCAACGTACTCCTAAATAATATATAAACAAAATGGCTAACCAATATTCCGGGATAGAAGTCATCACTTGAGCGAATCCACGAATACCATTCGCGTATCGAGTATGTGGGCGCGTCCCAATAAAATAACCAACCATATAACCAAATGGCAACATGATACAACTTGAAACAACAATTAATATTAATGTTGGAATGACGGCCTCCATAATCATAGTTGTTACTGGCTCATTTGTACTAAAACTGTATCCCAAGTTACCAGTAAGTGCATGTCCAACCCAATCGATATATCTTAATAGAAAATGTTGGCCCAAACCAAGTTTATGTTGTGCTGCTTCAATATTTTCCTGGGTAATCGACGTATAACCATGACGTTGTAAGTATAGTATCGCTGGATTACCTGATGTCTTCTCGACTAAAACGAATATAATAAACGAACTCACGATTAAGTAAAGTATTAATTTTATTGTTCGTTTAAGCATTGTTACTCATTAACTTTCAACGCTTTATAATCAATAGGAGCATCAGTAAGTCCAGAGAATTTGAATTGCTTCACTTTATCACTAACGACAAAGGTTTCATTTGGATAAGCAATAGGCACACCATAATATTGTTGATTAAAGTGTTTAAATATTTCATCAAATGAACGCTGTTGTTCTTTTTTAGATACAGTTGTTGGGAAATCATCTAGCTGCTGAGTCAATGTTTTATCATTAGCTAATACACCTGACTTACCATCATTATTTTTAAATACTGAACTCATGAAATTATAAGGCATTACGGCATCTGAATACGTTCTATAGAAGATGAGGTCATAATCTTTTTTCGTCCATAACGTATCATAGTATGATTGTGAATCTAACGTTTTCACATTTAACTTAATGCCAGCTTTTTTAAGTTGACGTTGCACTTTTTCCGCTTTATCTTTCCAACTTGGGAATTCTGCAGTTTGAATAACCAAATTAAACGTTAATGGTTTACCGGTTTTTTCAAAAATACCGTCACTGTTCTTGTGATAACCTGCTTCTTTAAGTAACTTCTCAGCCTCTTTTACATCATAGTCGTGTGCCTGTTGATTATCTTTGTTTACAAATTGCACGTTCTTCTGGAATAAACCATTTACAGATTTACCCGCAATATCTTTTGTATCGATGCTCTTACTAATGGCTTCACGGATTGTACGTTGTTTTAATACATCATTATCCGGATTAAATGCCATGAAATGACTTACTGTACTTGGCTTATCTTCAACAGTTAAGTTTTTATTTTTCTTGTCTTGCTTAATTTGCTGATCTGACAGCATTCCTAAAGCACCACCAGAAATATCAACAGAACCACTTTGTACTGCTGAGTTTCTTGAATCTCCATCTTCAATCGTTTGGAACGCAAGATTGTAGTTTACGGGATGGCTATGGTTGAAATATTTATTTGGCTTCATTGTCGTTTTTTCTTTGCCAGTTTTATCAACGACAAAGGCACCTGTTCCAATCGCTTTTTCAAATTTGCCATTTACTTTACCATTTTCAACGGAATGTGGACTCATAATACGTAACGGTCTCACCTGTGTTAATTCATTCAACACTTGATTTGATGGTGACTTCAATCTAATTTGGACAACATGATCACTTTTAACAACAACCTTATCCAATTTTTTTAACGTTTCTACAGTCGTATCTTTGTTCATCGCTTTCGCACGCTCAATTGAGAATTTCACTGCTTTAGCATCTAAAGCTGAGCCATCTGAGAATTTAACGTTCTTTTTTAAATGGAATTCATAGACTTTTCCTGATTCATCAACATGCCATTTTTCTGCTAAGCCAGCTTTCACACCTTTGTCTTTATCGTATTTAACTAATGCATCATATACTGCACTATAGACTGGCATTGCGGCGTCATAACCTTGTGCGTCAAGTTTATCTGCTTTCGCTTCAGTAGGTAGCGATACTGTGATATTTTTATCTTCTTTTTGGTCATTCCCACAACCTGCTAATAAGAGCGTTGCGCTTGCTGCCATTGTAATTAATACACGTTTTTTCATTTCCCAATACCTTCTTTCACGCTTGCTTTAATTAAAAATGATTCCTCATAAAGTGTTTGTAGATAATCATTTGGTGATAGATAAAAATCACTATAATGTGTTAAATCAATCACGTCAGGCACAGGTTCTTTCATTACTGCAACTTCAAACCCTGCATCAACAAAACTATCAACGATATGTTTTAAAGAATGGTTCTGAGAAGGTGTTGCGCCGTATTGATTAATCGTGTCATCCATAAATTGACGACTAGGATTATTGGTTAAATCGGCGAATGAAGCATAGTAAACGCCTCCCGGTTTCAACACTTCTTTTAAATCTTGTGCATGTTGTGGAATGTCTTCGATTAAGTACAGGACAGATGTACTTACAGCAGTATCAAATGTTCTATTTGTCTCTTGTGGTTTATCGGTTAAATAATATGTAAGTGGACGTTCACCTTTTAAAGTTTCGGCCTTTTCTAAAGATAAACGTGCTAAATCTATACCGACACCTTCTTTAAATGGCGTTGTGTCATATAATTTTCTTAAAAATCCGCCTTGATTACATCCCACATCTAAGATTGTCTTCCCTTTGATATCCGATGTATCAAGCATTTCTATAGTTCTCTCCCAAGCTTCTTGATGGTCACGCGCCATATCATCATCTGATTCTTGGCCTTTTTGCCACCAAACATCATAACTCTTAGTCATCTAGTTCTCCTCGCTCGTTTTAAATCGTAATAATTACGTTTTAAATAGTACTACACTATGTACAATTACACAATAAGAATTTTAAAAGTTATGATTGAATGCAAAAAAATAAGCTATGGGAGCGAGACAGAAACAATTTTTTTCAAAATTTATTTCGTCCCACCCCAGCCTGCTTAGCTTGTAGAATTTCTTTTTGAAATTCTCTTTGCTGGGGCCCCATCTGGCAGGTAAGGTTGACTAGAATTAAAAAGATGCTTGTTACAAGTGCATTTTAATTCAGTCAACTACTGCCAATATATATTTTTAGCCTGAGACATTGATTTATGTCCCAGGCTTACATGTTATTACTTAATATTTATTGTGTTTGAGTTTGTCTACGAGAACGAATTAAATAAACGATAAGTCCTACTACAAATCCTATGATTGCCGGAACAATCCAACCCATTCCAATTGTGAAGAACGGTAAATAACGTTCAGCGAAACTTATTAATGCTTGTGCAAATGATGTCTTTGCAAAGGATTCTGGGCTTGCATTTACACCATCAAAGAACGCTGCAAACATTGTAAAGAACGTTGTAAATTTATAAACAATGGTCGAATGATTAAATAATGGACTGACAAGCGTTAATAAAATCAGTGTAATCGCTAACGGATAGATAAACATCAATACTGGCGTTGAATACATAATAATTTTAGTTAACCCGACATTAGCGAAGATACAAGCGAGTATCGCTACACCTGTTGCTAACCAAAGGTAATTCATTTTCGGGAATAGTTCTGTAAATGTCTCTGAAAATGCAGTAATTAAACCAATAGCCGTCTTCAAACAAGCAACAATAATGATTAGAGATAAAATGATAATACCGTAATCTCCAAGATAATGCTGCGCAATTTGAGCCAGTGCGATACCACCATTTTCACTCACTTTAAAATGACCTAAACTCATCGTACCCATTAAAGCGAGCAATGTATAAATAACACCCATGCCTACGATGCTTATAAAACCTGACTTGAATGTTTCTTTAGCGATCCCATTCGGATTAGTAATACCTAATTTCTTAATTGTCGTCACAATGATAATACCGAATGCGAGTGATGCGAGTGCGTCTAGCGTATTATAACCGTCAATAAACCCTTTTAATAAGACACTATTACTATAGTTTGCGCTTACCGGGGCATGACTAATACCGCCCATTGGTTTAATAAATGCTAAGACAACTACGATACCTAGTAATACTAAAAATACTGGATTTAAGAATTTACCTATGTAATCTAAAATTTTAGATGGCTTTCTTGAGAAAAACCATGCTATAAGAAAGAATAAAATACTAAATATCGGTAATACAATTTTTCCAGTACCTGCCGAAATAAATGGTGAAAATGCAATTTCATACGATGTTGTTGCAAGCCTTGGTAAAGCAAAGAATGGTCCAATGACTAAATATAAGGCAATCGTAAATACGTACGCATAGCCTTTACTCACTCGAGATGAAATATCGAAGACGCCATTTGTTTTGGAGATACCAATCGCTACTATACCTAGAAAAGGTAGTCCAATGGCTGTAATTAGGAAACCTAAATTCTCAAGCCATACATTCTCGCCTGCTGTTTGTCCAAGATGAATAGGAAAGATTAAATTTCCTGCACCAAAGAATAAGCCAAACAACATAGAACCAATAAAAATATTTTCTTTGATTGATAGTTTTTGTTTCATCATGTGTTATATCTCTCCTATTATACGTTTACTAGCTATTATACATAAATTTAGTGTCGATTTGTTCAAAATATTCAATAAATTTAAATCATCAACAATTTGAGTTGTTCTTTTATAAAAAAGACACCTCGCAACAGAGCGTTAACTTACTTTAACGCAATGTGCAAGGTGTTAAAACCATCTTAAGTGTTACCTTTAAAATATTATTGCTTTACTATGTTGTATGTTTAAGCTTTTCGAATTTGCCAATGATATGGATCTTCTAATTGATTCCAGTCGCTATCAACTTCATCACCATTGACTAAGCACTGGTCTAATTCTTTCACAATTTTTTCTTGATCTAATTCAGTACCTATAATCACAAATTGTGTATTTCTGTCACCATATTCTATGTCCCAACTTTGCGCAACATCAGGTCGCTGATTTAAAATTTGTTCTCGTTGTTCTTTGGACATCGCAGCCACCCAATAGGTTACTGGACTAATATTACAAGATGAACCTGCTTGTGATAGTAGACATGCAACTTGATTATATTGTGCCAACCAGACGATACCTTTTGCACGAACAATATTATTAGGTATTTGTTCTAACCAATCGTTGAAACGTTTCGCGTGAAACGGTAATCGTCTCGAATACACGAAAGAACCAATCCCATACTCTTCTGTTTCAGGTGTATGTTCCGCGTGACCACCTTCAGTTAATTCCTTTATCCATCCCGCAGAGTTACTCGCTTGTTCAAAGTCAAAGCGACCTGTGTTTAATACTTCGTTAATATCAACTTCGGCATTTGTCGTTTTAATTAGATGTGCATCTGGTTGTAACTTTCTTAAGATATTTTCTAATTTTGTTAATTCTGCTTCGGTTACTAAATCTGTCTTATTTAGCACTAAAACATCACAGAATTCCACTTGATCAATAAGTAAATCAGCAATTGAGCGCTCATCTGTTTGATCTGCACCTTGATCACGATCCACAAGTAAATCCTCGGAATTAATGTCATTAATAAATCGATTAGCATCCACAACGGTTACCATCGTATCGAGTTTACAGATTGACGTTAAATCGATACCTAATGCTTCGTCAATATAAGAGAATGTTTGAGCCACAGGTACCGGTTCAGATATACCTGTAGATTCAATCACGATATAATCAATATTCCCCTTTTCTACTAAGCGCTCAACTTCTTGTAATAAATCGTCCCTTAACGTACAGCAAATACAACCATTTGACAGTTCTACTAGTTTTTCATCCGTTCTTGATAGTCCACCCCCATCTGCAACTAAGTCTTTATCAATATTGACCTCGCTCATATCATTAACAATAACCGCAATTCGACGACCTTCCCGATTATTTAAAATGTTGTTAAGTAATGTTGTTTTACCTGATCCAAGGTAACCACTCAATACCGTTACAGGTATCTTGCCCATAAAATCATACCTTTCTTTTTATAAATCGTAATAATTACGTTTTATATTTTACATTTAATTATTTAATTGTCAATCGAGCCACGGTTCATTAAATACAGCAATATCAATAATTAAAGCCCACTTTAGACCTTACTTTCGGAAACAAATTTATACTATTACCACATTTTAATTGACTATCTCGACTTGACACACACTGTTTTCGGTGTTTATTATAAAATAAATTAGGTTAACCTAAACTTTTAATTAGGAGGTAATTGATTGATAGACATTAGCAACATGAATTTGCATTTAAATCATAAACATGTGCTTAAAGATATTACTTTGAAGATTCCAATTTCAGGAGAAATTATTGGCATTATGGGGCCCAACGGTGCTGGTAAATCCTCTTTATTAAAAAGTTTAATTGGATCGTTTGACGCGAGTGGCGAGATGAATTTATATGGCAAATCCATACATAAACAATTGCAATATATTACATATATTCCTCAAAAAGCACAATTAGATTTGGACTTTCCAATCAATGTTGAAAAAGTCATCTTGTCTGGTTGTTACCAAACCATCGGCTGGTTCAAACGCGTCGATCACGCGTCAAAAATGAAGTTTCATAAATTATTAAGAGATTTGGATCTAGAATCATTACAATACAAACAAATTTCTGAGCTTAGTGGTGGGCAGCTACAACGTGTACTTGTGGCAAGAGCTTTGATGTCTGATAGTACCATCTATCTATTGGACGAACCATTTGTTGGCATCGACTTTAATAGTGAACAACTCATTATGGAAAAGCTTCAACATTTAAAAAATCAGGGCAAACTTATTCTCATTGTGCATCATGATTTGTCGAAAGCTGAACAATATTTTGATCGAATTCTTTTACTTAATCGTACAGTTAGATTTTTCGGTCCTAGCCATCAAGCGATGCAGCCACAAAATTTAAACCGGACATTTCTATTTAATGTGACTTCTACTCTAAAAGAAGGGAGTGACATATCTAATGACTGATTTCATTCAACATTTATTCGATTATCAATTCTTAAATCGAGCTTTAATTACATCTATTGTCGTAGGTATTGTGTGTGGAACTGTAGGAAGTTTGATTATCCTCCGTGGATTGTCGTTAATGGGAGATGCGATGAGTCATGCTGTTTTACCTGGTGTGGCATTGTCATTCTTATTCAATATTCCAATGTTCGTCGGTGCATTAGTCACTGGCATGATTGCAAGTTTATTAATTGGCTACATTTCAAATAATAGTAAAACGAAACCTGATGCAGCCATTGGTATTAGTTTCACTGCGTTTCTCGCAACGGGTGTCATCATTATTAGTCTGATAAATAGCACGACAGATTTACATCATATTTTATTTGGAAATTTACTAGCGATTACACGACAAACATTTTGGACAACCATCATTATTGGCGTCATTGTGATACTACTCATTGTCATACTTTATCGTCCATTAATGATTTCAACGTTTGATGCGACATTCAGTCGTGTGAGCGGATTGAATACAACAATGATTCATTATTTTATAATGCTGTTACTCGCCTTAGTAACCGTCGCGAGTATTCAAACTGTCGGCATTATCTTAGTCGTTGCATTACTTGTTACACCGGCGTCGACCGCCTTTTTAATCACAAAGAATCTATATTCAATGATGATTGTAGCAAGTTTAATAGGCATTGTAAGTTCTATCATAGGATTATACTTTAGCTTTATTTACAATCTACCGAGTGGTGCAACGATTGTTATTGCAACATTTAGTATTTATATCTTGACTCTTCTCTTTTCAAAAATAAAAACAAAGTATAGAGGTGTACAAACAACATGAAAAAATTTATTCCATTACTGATTGCATTAATCTTAGTACTAGCAGCTTGTGGTTCAAATTCAAGTGAGCAACACTCTAAAGGTCATGGCAAATTGAAGGTCGTAACAACTAATTCTATTATTTATGACATGGTCAAACAGGTTGGTGGAGACAAGGTTGACGTTCATAGCATTGTGCCTGTCGGACAAGACCCGCATGAATATGAAGTTAAACCGAAAGACATTAAACAACTTACTGACGCGGATGTTATCTTCTACAATGGTTTCAATTTAGAATCTGGTAACGGTTGGTTTGAGAAAGCTTTAGAACAAGCGGGTAAATCTACTAATGACAAGTCAGTCTTCGCGGTGTCTAAAGGAGTTAAACCAATTTATTTAAACGGAGAAACTGGTAATAAAGATAAGATTGATCCACATGCGTGGTTAAGTCTGGATAATGGTATTCAATACGTTAAGAATATTCAAGAACAACTCGTAAAAGCAAATTCATCACATAAAGCTGATTATCATAAACAAGGTGATGCTTATCTTGCTCAACTTGAAAAGTTAAATAAAGACAGTAAAGATAAATTCAATGATATTCCGAAACAAGAGCGTGCCATGATTACAAGTGAGGGTGCTTTCAAATACTTCTCAAAAGCCTTCGATATTAAACCAGGTTATATTTGGGAGATTAATACTGAAAAACAAGGTACACCATCACAAATGAAACAAGCAATCCAATTTGTTAAAGATAATCACATTAAACATTTATTAGTTGAAACAAGTGTTGATAAAAAATCTATGAATAGCTTATCTGAGGAAACAGGTAAAAGTATTTACGGAGAAGTATTTACAGATTCAATTGGAGAAAAAGGATCGAAAGGAGATTCATATTATAAAATGATGAAGCATAATATTAAAACAATCCATGGCAGCATGGAATAGAATGTAGTCATTCATGTAGTAAGTCCATGGAAATCATCCTCCTATTAAAATTGCCAGTAAATGAGTTTTAACAACTTCATTTACTGGCTTCTTTAGTTTCAATAGTTCTAAAGTAGTTCTCTAAAGGCGATCTTAGATAGATAATCCACTCACTTAAGTTGCTTCGCGTTCCTGGGGTGCCGTCTCTATAGCAATTCTTAAATGGATTTTCATTCCACTTTAGTTGAGATGCTTTCCTAGGGGGCTGGGTCGAGCCGAGGTCTCGACACTCATCCTGTTCCCTCAGGCGTCACTCAACTAAGTTTCTAATCCATTTTAGAATTACTTACCTAAGTGCTATTGCACTTAGGTTCATTATTATTTGATTACTTTAATAAAATCTTTGTTTGCTGTTAGGAATAAACCTTCTTGTGTTACTAAGCGTGGTGTTGAGTTAGTCGTATAAATGATGTCTCTGATAGGTAATACATCACCTTTTTTAAGTTTACGTACTGTATTGTCTTTAAAATCACGTGAATCATAGAGTTTACACGCTTTTATAACTTTAACTTTCTTAGGCACCTCAGTAATATACTTGTTTAATCCTGATGTGTTGATTAAGGTAATAAAATCTTTATTCGCTGTGATTATACTACCATCATCTAATACCAGACGAGGTGTGCCTTTTGTTGTATATTGAATATTTGACGCTTCAACTCTAGTACCCGCTTCTAGACTACCAACTTCTTCTTTAAATGATACATCTTTATATATTTTAATTTTTTTCAGTGTCATCATTGGATTCATTATTCTCGTGAAATATTCACTTTTACGGTTTGTTACTTGCTGTGTTTTATTTTCATTCTTTTTATGCACAAATTCAACTTTGAAATTTTGGCGTTTCATTTTAAATACATCATTGAAACTTGGATATGAAGCATACACCAATGAGCGTCCTGACTCACCATAATTCACATTAAAATTAATATTGATATCTTTATTTAACTTTTCAAATTCCTCATGTGGAACATAAATTTTATCGTCGCTATATTTATACGTCACTTCATATTCATTCGCCGCATTGTTGATTTCAATGAGACTCACTGATTGAATGCTTATATCGTCTGGTTTCATGACACGAATGACTTCGTATTTGTTTTCTTCCATCATTTGCGTACCTTCGTAAACTGGATAGCAATCAACAACAGTAGGTTTAATCATGTCATATTGATGAACGAAATCTCTAAAGACAATGCCATCTTGAATAATATAGCGCCATTGGTCATTAACGACATCCTTGGTAAAATTAACAAATACTGATTCATCTGCATGATGATATAACGTGTAGATTTGCTTGAATACTGGATTCGTAATCAATGTATTGATATCAATGCCTTGCTCTTTTATTTTTTGTTCAACTTTTTCAATTACTGCATAAAATTTCTCTTTATCTGCAGATTTAATAAATGTCTTCGTACGAAGGAATCTCGAAATAAAGTCTACTTCAATTATTCTAGCTAAAGCCATATGCTTTAATTCTGAAGACATATCCATATGACAGGTTCTATCCAGGACCTCTAAATTTAAGTTAGCTTTATCTAACATTGATGTTTGCTGTACTAACGATTTATTTTCATCGTAACGATTTACGTGATACATAGGTATTGTGGACATTGTGATATCGTCCA
This sequence comes from Staphylococcus sp. AtHG25, assembly GCF_003217445.1. Taxonomy (NCBI): domain Bacteria; kingdom Bacillati; phylum Bacillota; class Bacilli; order Caryophanales; family Staphylococcaceae; genus Staphylococcus; species Staphylococcus sp. AtHG25. Next base: position 306,562 of record NZ_QJSN01000001.1, read on the forward strand.
CTTTTCCAAATAGTTGAAAGAAAAACAACTTATCCTCGCCATATTTCATATGTTCAAATTCAATATGATTATCCATAACTAGACTTCGTTTAAATACCTTTCCTGGTGGTCCTACTGCTCTAAAAATCTTACTAATGTCTTGTGGTTTTAAATGTGATGCTTCTTTATAAGAAGTAAACTTAGCATGATACTTCACGTTTTTAAACTTATGTTTATAACTTTGTCCATAACCAAGGTCGGCATCATCTGCATTCACTTTCTCAATCACTTGAGGGAACCCTTCCTTATCTAACCAATCATCCGCATCAAGTAACGTAATATATTTCCCTTGTGCCTCTCTCATTCCAATGTTTCTTGGTTCAGAAGGGCTACCTGTATTTTCAGGTAATTGAATTAATTTTATAAAGTCATAGTCCTTTTCATAATGCTTGATAATGTTAACCGACTCATCAGTTGAACAATCATCTACAAATATCGCTTCAATATTATTCTTGTCCATCTTTAAATCAATTAAAGACTCTATGCACTTTTCTAAAAACTGCCCCCTTATTGTAAACAGATACAATAATTGAAACTAATTTAGTCATACTTCTCCCACCTTTTAATCCACTAAATTTTGTTTATAACTTTGATAATACGTTTCATACTTCATTTTCCCTATACCGCCAACAATATACTTACCAAATTTACTTAAATTCATTACATAAGCGATACATATTGAGAATGTCACTGTTAACGTAAACGTAAATAGGATGTTTAACAACGGATGCTCGTGAAGCGCTCCTAATCTATGCACAAAGAAGTAATGAATTAAATAAATTGAAAATGAATAATTACTAATGAAAATAATAAATCTTGGAACGTATTTGAAATAAGATGCAATTAAAAAGAATAATAAAATAACCAGTGTCACATAAATAGGTGTATCAAAACGTTTAGAGTCGACTAAAGTTAAAATTCCAAATAAATAATTGCAAACCACAAAAATGGTAACAATTACCATGCCGCTCAAAATGTGGATTGTATATTTTTGAATATGATTCATTAGTTTCTCATAATGATAACCCATATAGAAACCTAATAGGAAGTAACTCAACCATCCAATAAATATCATCCAACCTTCTCTTTGCCACAACCAATTCAAATAAATTGATTCTGGTGCGGGTACGAAGTTTCTCATAGCCCAGAATAAAGTTGTAATAATTAATGAGTAGATAACTAATTTGATTGGATTAAGTTTGACCAAATGTTTAGCAAATACTATATGTAGTAAATAGAACTGAAAAATAATTACAATAAAATAAGTTAATGTTCCACCATGGAACATCATAAATACAACAGAATCCATATAATCTTCAAAATTCTTAGGATGTCCATACACATACGCAAGTCCTAAATTAATAATGATATATGGAATGCCTAACGTTAGTAGCTTTTGCTTAAAGAATTCATCTTTAACTTTCGTTTTATATTGTTTAGCTAACAAGAATTCTGAAATGAAAACAAACATCGGTGTCGCGTATAGCAATAACAATTGAAAAATTCTTAACAAGTAGCCTTCATTAGGCATGTCGAATTTGTAAAAAGTCGTTGTTATTGTATGTATCATTACAACACTTAAACACGCGATTGTCCTCATCCAGAAAATAATCGATGTATAAACTCTCATTTGTATCTCCCTTTTACATACTAAACTAAGATTGCTTTATGTTTGAATTTTTAAAAAAATCGCAACCAACTCTCATTGTACAATAGTCATTTATACAACTTCAAAAGAATACAAATGAATTATTTTGATATTTACAAATAAGTCGTTAAAAAACATGCTAACTCAATAGCATGCTCTAGATAAATTATTATTTATTTTTTTAGCTTTGTAACTATGATAATTATGCCTATAATCACTAAAATCATTTGGAAAAAGTTACCAATTAACAAGACGACAATGTAAAACGGGATGATAAAAAGCAGTGCTCCAAAGAATATAGAGAAAAATAGTATAACAAAAGACGTGTTCTCAGAAACATTGATATTCAAATTGTTCTCCAACAACAACCTGATTAAATCATTTAAAAACCACACACATTTCCATATACAATACATAAACACTGCCAGCAAAAATATAGAATAAGGTACTACTACTAACATTTGAATAAATGAAATGATACCGTCCATCGATTATCTCTAATTACATATAATATTTTTATTACTGTATAGCGTAGATTAAGTATTTATTCATGCACTATCTCATTAAAATATGCACACTGCCATACTTGTGTCTTAGCTGCAGTGTTATTTAACCCCGTCTCCCAAGGTGGATACACTCTCAATGCCATTTTTCCTTTAGAATCATCACTTTTTAAAATACCTTTCTTGATCAATATGTCCTTTGGAAATATAAACTGGCCTCTCCGATTATCATCAACAATATTCACTATTAATTGATTCTCTAAATCATCCTCAGTAAACGGCACATTCGTATTATTTTCATCTTTCTTCCACATAACGAAAAAGTAACCCTTTTTATTAGGTGTCCTTTGAGCAAATCTACTTTTGAATAAGCCATTTCGAGTTTTTATTTCTACCGCTTCATATTGTTGATTCCATTCTTCTAATACATAAGAAACATTAGAATTTGAAAATAACAATTCCAACAAATGATAAGATTGCATCGTTTCAATGGATTTCATAAATATCCCCTTTTATGATATTAATTTCACTTACAGGCAATATTATTTGCATTAAATATACTCTGATTTATTAAAATTAATATATAGAACTGTAGTTAAAATTACTAAGTAGACAACCATCCATATATTAATTATAAGAAGATCCTTATTTAAGATAAGCATTATATCTTCATTTAACATCATCATAAAATCGCTTATTGGTGGGAAGATCCAATGAACATAGCTTGAAATAGAAAAAGCTTCAATTATAACAACTCTTAATATTGAAAACAGAAAAATCAACATCATTATTAACCAAACAAATTTATAAGATAGTTTTGGAATTGTTTTTAATAAGGTTGTAATAAGAACGCCCACGATTATTGTAATTATATGACTATAAATACCAATTACAATTTCTATTACATTAGGTATATGCTCAAATCTAAAAGTAATTATAGGATAAATAATTGCGACTATACCCAACGGTAAAATAAGTAATATTGAAAATATTAATTTATTAGTCAAATATGTACTTTTAGATTTTAGTTGAGTAAATAATAATTGTTTTTCTTGAAGAGATTCTGCGTCAATAATTGTTACAGTTATCCAACCAGTTACAAATAAAAGAATCATTGATGTGCTAGCAAAACTAGACATGATTGGTTGACCAGAATAAAAATACATAATAATTAGTAACGTAAAGAATGTCACAAAAGGTGCTATTAGCTTATAAGTTCTAATATAGTTTTTAAATTGATACTTAATTAACGCCATTTTTTGTATGCCTTCTTACTTCTTCAATAAAATATCCGTTATGGATTAATAATGCTATCACTTGATTACTTTGAGATGAATTTACAATAATGCTTCCATCTTTGCTCATTTGAAAGTCATGTTCTTTTATAATAATAGATAAATCTTTTTCTGACACTTGTCGAATTTTAATCAACATCTTCATATCCGCATTAGTTGAACTATTATCTATTAGATGATTTTGTTCAATATTATATCGATGGGTAACAAACGTATAATCTACTATTTGTTCATGTGAAGTTAGTACTATTGTTGCAAATTGTTTGAATTGAATTAATAGCGACTTTAACTCTGCGATGGCATTTTTATCAAGACCAGAAAATGGTTCGTCCATAATATAAATATCTGCTTTTTTAATTAAACACTGGATTAAATTCACCTTTTGTTGAGTACCTTTAGAACATTCATGAATTCTTTTTGGCAAAAATGATTCTAAGTTAAACAGATGCGTCAATTGACTTATTTTAATGTCAGATTGCTTTTTAATACTTATACTATCAATAAAATCCAGATATTCTTTAACGGTTAAATTAATAGTCATTGGCAAATGATCTGGTGCGTAACTTATGTTACCTTTAACACTCAACAATCCACTAGAAGGTTTCATTATATTGGCTAACATTTTTAAAGTAACACTTTTCCCTGAACCATTCTTACCTTCAATTAAAATAATAGAGTTATTTGGAAAGTTCATACTCATATTTTTAATAATTGCTTGATGATTAATTTCTTTTGAAATGTTCTTACCCTCTATCGAAAATGCTTGCATTTCAATACTCCTAAATATAAAAGACGTTATGTTTATTGTATCTTTCTTACTTATAAAAACAAAATTTTACTATTCAAATACATTATATAATTATTCTACAATTTCATATTTATATTTAATATTTAGGACTTTAAAAAGCCTATCAAAGTATTCATACTCTGATAGGCTAGGTTGATTCAAGGTTACATCATTAAACTAATAACGCTTTACTTTCAATTTCATGTTTTAACTTTTCAATAAATGCTTGAATATCCATTGTTTCATTTTCATCATGTGCATATTTTCTAACTGAAACAGTGTGATGTTGTTGTTCATCGTCACCTAATACTAATGTGTATGGAATTTTATTCAACGGGCTTTCTCTAATTTTTTTGCCAAGCTTTTCTTCTCTATCATCTATAGCAACACGGATATTCTCATCTCTTAGTGCTTCTTCAACTGTACGAACGTATCCATTATTATTATCTGATACGCCAATTAAATTCACTTGTACAGGTGCCATCCATAGTGGGAATGCGCCTTTGAAGTGTTCGATTAAAATACCGAAGAAGCGGTCTAGTGAACCGAACATTGCTCTATGCAATACAACTGGTCGTTCTTTTTCATTCTGTTCGTTAATGTAAGTTAATTCGAATTTCTCTGGCATTTGGAAATCTAATTGCACTATAGCACATTGATGGCTTCGATTTAATGCGTCTTTAATATGCACATCAATCTTAGGACCATAGAAAGCTCCGTCCCCTTCGTTAATAGAATAATCTAATCAAAGGTCATCCAATACATGTGCCAATGATTGTTCCGCTTCATTCCATAAGTCTAATTCTCCTAAGTAATCATCAGGACGTGTTGATAATTCAATACTATATTCAAAGCCAAATACTGAATAAATATAATCAATTAATTTCAGAATTTCTTGCACTTCTGATTTGATTTGAGACTTCATAATAAAGATATGCGCGTCATCTTGGCAGAACGTTCTCACGCGTAGTAAACCATTCAACGCACCACTAAATTCATGACGGTGCACTTGACCAAATTCAGCAATTCGAAGCGGTAAATCTTTATAAGATCTAAGTTCATTTTTGAAAATCAACATATGTCCCGGGCAATTCATTGGTTTTAACGCGTAATCATTCTCATCCACTTTAGTGAAATACATGTTCTCATGATAATGGTCCCAATGTCCTGATTCTTCCCAAATTCGTTTGTTCATCATCAACGGTGTTCTCACTTCATCATAATCGTGTTTCAATTGAACCTCTCTCAAGAAACTTTCCATTTGATTTCGAATGAACTGACCATTGAATAGGTAGAATGGCATACCCGGTGCTTCTTCAGAGAACATGAATAATTTCAGCTGTTTACCTAAGCGTCTATGATTTCGCTCTTCCGCTTCTCGTAAAAATTCAAAATAGTCATCAAATTGATCTTTAGAACTAAACGCTACGCCATAAATACGTTGCAACATCTTGTTATCACTATTTCCTCGCCAATAGGCACCTGATACTTTAGTTAATTTAAAATGATTTACAAATTTAGTACTTGGTACATGTGGACCGACACATAAATCAATAAACTCACCTTGTTGATAAAGTGATAGTTGATCATCGCGATGTTCTTCAATAAGTTCCAACTTGTAAGGATTTTCTTTAAAAATGTTTTTAGCCTCAGCATAGCTTAAATCTTGTCGCACAAATTTTAAATTCTCGTTGTGTATTTTCTTCATTTCTTTTTCGATTTTATTTAAATCTGCTTCACTAATGGATTCATCTAAATCGATATCATAGTAAAAACCATGCTCAATTACAGGACCGATTGTTGATTTTACGTCGGGATATAATCGAGTAAGTGCTTGTGCTAAGACATGGGCGGCAGAATGACGCATTACATTTAAACCTTCTTAATCACTAAGTGTATAAAATGTGAGTTCACAATCTTCTTGGAGAGGATGGGTCAAGTCAACTAAACGGTCATTTACACGACAAACGACTGCTTCCTTATATAAAGATTGGCTAATAGATTTCGCTACATCACTAGCGAGTACACCTGCTTGATAGGCTTTATTACTTCCATCTGGAAATTGGATATTGATTTGCTGATTAGACATGATACATCTTTCCTTAAACATTCATATAAATAAAAAACCCGTCCCTACAAGAGGGACGAGTTTGTAACACCCGTGGTTCCACCCAACATTCCATCTCAACTAAGAGATGACACTTTAGTCATGCATTAACGCGCATGAAACGTTACATGTTTCCATGTAATCTATGAAAAGGTAGTAAACTATATTCTTAGATTAGGAGTATCTCAGCGTTTATTCCCTCCCTGTGAATCGTCAACATAGCTCTTGTCCTTCAATCGTGTATTAATTTTTATAATCATATACCTATCTTAATTGTTAGTCAAATGTGCATCAGAATATTAAATTAACTACATTAATTACCTTTTTGACAATTTATAACTTTTAAAAAAACAAAAATATCTAGTCAAAGCTACATTCACACACTTCAACTAGACATTTATAATTTTAAACCTGATATTTAAAGATATTTGGATCATAGATTTTTAATACTTTTACAAATAAATAATGGAAAAATAGTGCAGAAATTAATGGAACAATGATGTACGCAATAGCGATAATCAATAAGCCACTCGTTGTACCCATATCTAATAAATTTAACGATTTAATCGGTCCAACAAGACCAATGAGCCCGAAACCTGCTGAATCTGGCGTACCTTTAATATTGAGCAAGCCGCCAACAAATCCTGATACACCTGCCGTACATACAATTGGAAGCATCATCATTGGATGACGTATCAACGTCGGCATCATTAATTTTACTGCTCCGAGTAATACAGTAATCGGAACGCCTGGTTTATTTACACGCCAGCTACCGACTGTAAGCATAATCGCACTCGCTGCTACACCAACTGCTGCCGAACCAGCTGCCAAACCTGAAATGCCGATTGCCAAACCTATCCCAATTGATGATATAGGTGAAACAATTAATATAGAAAATATCATTGCAATCAATATGGTCATGATAATAGGTTGCGTATTGGTTAACCCATTGATAACATCGCCCAAGCCTAACGTAATTAATTTAGTGTATGGCAAGATTAATAATCCAAGTAATCCCGCCACAGCACCACCAACGATTGGTAACACAATCATATTTAAACTACCTAATTTATGACTAATCAATAAGATGATACCGACTGCAATCGATGCAGTAATCATCGTATTAATTAAATCTCCTATACCAACAATGACCCACTTATTATCTGTGAAAGTAGATGCGCCAGATCCTACAAAGGCAGCTGCACCTGTAACGGCGGTTTGTAATTGCGTTAATTTAAATTGTCCTGCAATTAATACACCTGTCAAAATTGGAATTGAATATTGAATCCCTTGCGTTACAAAGGCTACTTTCGTAAATATATCGTTATACTGACTCAAATATTTACTTAACTCTCCTAATATTGCGTTTGGAATCATACCTACTACAATTGCTAAAGCTACACCGTTTAATACATTAAATATAAATGTTCTGGGTGTTATCATTTCTCTCTCGCCCATAATTCTTATACCTCAAATAGCTTTCTCTTTTTTATAAATTTTAATCTTGATTTTAAAGTATTGTATCAATAATTCAATCACATTAATTTAAACCTTTAAAAAATAAATATGTAACATTCATTATTTGTTCACAACTTCGATATTATATTACATTAACAATTACTAATGTAACCTATTTTTGAATACTATATCATTTTGCATGCAATTTCATAAAATAAATTAGGATGAATATTCATTATAATGTTTATAAATTACACTTTAGGTATAGATAATACTAATATCATATTTAAGGTTGGGATACATATGCGTACTTTTCAAGAGGAAGATAAAATTAAGTTACTAGCAGATATTATTGAAATTCAGTCAGAAAATGAAAACGAAATCGAAGTCTGTCATTATATACAAAACTTATTAGCACAATACGATATACCTTCTAAAATATTAAAAGTGAGCGAGACAAGAGCGAACTTAGTAGCTGAAATCGGGAGCGGTTCGCCAATATTAGCGATGAGTGGTCATATGGACGTAGTTGATGCCGGGCGTCACGATAAATGGACCTATCCGCCATTTAAACTCACAGAACATGATGGCAAATTATATGGACGTGGAACGACAGATATGAAGGGTGCCTTGATGGGAATGGTTATCGCACTTATTGAATTAAAAATGTCTGGAGATTTACCTAAAGGAACAATACGCTTACTTGCGACAACTGGAGAAGAAAAAGAACAAGAAGGTGCCAAACGATTTGTTAAAGATGGTTTTTTAGATGACATTGATGGCTTAATCATCGGAGAACCTACAGACAACGGGGTATTCTATGCACATAAAGGTTCAATGGCGTGTAAAGTGACTGCCACTGGGGTTGCTGCCCATAGTTCAATGCCATTTTTAGGGAAGAATGCAGTAGACACGTTAGTCCAGTTTATAAATCAATTAAATTCAAAATATGATAATATCAAACAGCATGACCTTCAACATGAGTTAGATGTTTCACCAATGGTAAATAAATTTATGAAGGGCACTTTAAGCGAAGAAGAAGAAAACTTCGCATCAGGATTTACATTGATGGGTTCTATTATTAAAGGTGGCAAACAATTCAACTCTGTACCTGAGGAAGCCTCTATTGAATATAATGTAAGACCTGTCCCTGAGTATAATAATGACTTTGTTAAGTCACTATTCCAACAGACAGTTGATGAGGTTAATCCTGAAGCATTGTCGTTTGAAGTCGTAAGTGATCATCGTCCTGTCACAAGTGATAAAGATAGCACTTTAATTCAAGTAATTACTGAAGTTGCACCTCATTACGTGAATGAAGAAGACGTCTTTGTCGCAGCATTCATTGGTACTACTGATGCTTCAAGTCTGTTAGGTGATAATCCTAATAATGTAGATCTTGCTATTGTTGGTCCTGGTATTACGATTATGGCCCATCAAGTGGATGAATATATAGAAAAAGACATGTATCTTAAATACATCGATATCTACAAAGACGTTGCAGTTAAGTACTTGGCTGAAAAGTAATTTATACAAAGAAAACGAGACGTAGCACGGACATTCATACCTTAGTTGGTTAAAGATGTCTAATGCTACGTCTGTTTAGTTAGTATCTTTATTTGTGGTCCAGGGGTAAGACTAACCTGTTAGTGACCGTAGTCTTCCTTCTCTATAACGTTCACGTTGTTTAATACCGACTGAAACGACAACTATGATAGTTTTTCGCTATTAGCAAATGATCAACGTAAATCATTCTTTATGTCTGAAAATAAAGTCTCGATGTCTTCAATATCACTGATATTAGGTATGAATATCATCTCTTTCGCATTCGGATACGGCGATACTAATTCATATCCTTCTAGCTTTTCAAGGGAAGAATTTGAGGCTTTAACTAACAATCTATTATCATACAAACCACCTATCATTTTGCCATCATAATATACGAGATACTCCCCCATCATACTTCTCGTTTTAATTTTGCTTGAATTAATTTTACTTAAGAATATTTCGTGAAAACTTTTGTCTGTTGCCATTCGACATCTCCCCTTTATTCTATGGATACCCCGTTATCAAATATATTCAGCCATTTTATATTGAAGTCATAGTTATTTTGATATTAAAAATATATAATAACGCTACTACACTTAAAGGAGTTGCTATATCATGAAGACGCTAATTATTAATGCCCACCCAGATTTTAATAATGAATCAACGTATACTGCCAAAGTAAAAAATTTATTTCTAGATAAATATAAAACTACATTTCCAAACGGGGAAATTGAAGAAATGAATTTATATGATATTGATGTACCTCGTATCGAAGGTGATCAATTATTAAATGTCTGAAATAAGCAAAGTTTAGGCGAGTCCTTATCAGATAATAAAACAAAAATCGCTTATATGTCGGCATTCTTATTAAATCAATTTAAAGCTAACCATCTCATTGTCATTCTAATACCACTTCACAATTTCAATATCACATCGAGATTAAAAGACTACATCGACAACATTATGATTGCTAGAGAAACATTTAAATATACTGAGGATGGTTTTGTTGGCTTAATGACAGATGATTATAAAGCACTATTATTACAAGCGAGTAGTGGTGTCTATACAAATGACGACCGTTATACGCCACTTGAATTCTCATATTACTATTTAAAAGAAATGTTTAAAGAAATCATGGGATTTGATGAGTTTTACAACGCTCGTGCCCAAGGTACGTCAGTCTTACCTGAAGACGAAATCTTAGATGCAGCAAACAAGGATTTAAACAACGTATTCGATGCGTTTTACACACAAAAATAGTTTCAATTACACAAAAAGTGAGCAAGACAATGACATTATCATAGTTATGTCATCCCGCTCACTTTTTTAAATTTATTAAATTAAATAAATCACTACACAATATTATCAATAATTTCTTTACGTAATTTACCTCTGATTTCAGCCATCGTATTTAAATTATATTTTTTATAATCACCTGAGTTTAATCGGAAAGCATGGACACCAATCACTTCATTTTTACTATTTAAGACTGCCCCACCAGAAGAACCTGGTTCTGCCATCATTTGATAATAACCAATCGGGTTCACATTACGTGCAGGCATCGTATATTTCCCTTTTGAATGATACATTGTGCCGGCAGGATCATTTTTATATTTACCAGTCGGCTTACCATAGTGGTACATGTGAATAGGTGTGTTTGCCTTCATAGCTTTAATCGAACTTTCTGATGCAATCTTTCTTATCTTCATATACTTTGAAATATCTTCATACGTATACACTAGAGAAACATCACCATATTGCAGCATTTGAACACCAAAGACTTCAAGGGTACGCACAATTTTAGATCCCTCTTGTAATATGTTGATACGCATATTTTGTGGTTGTGACGGTGTTAAAGGCTTATGCGCGTTTTGATCATTAACAACATGATTCGCAGTTAGAATCGTATGCTTTCCAATTGCTGTACCAGTACCATATGTTAATTGTTTTGCTTTTGGATTCCAATTATAAACTGTTGCGATATTGGCATCTTTCCCCTTAGCATGTTCAATGGTTACACCTTTGTTTCCTGATTTCTTCATAATTTTTAAAGCGTCATCAATACCTGATTCTTTCGTCGTTTGACCGAAATCACGTACATTATCTCCACCAGGCACATTAGATGGCCAACGCTTAGGTGCTTTATTGTAATAGTTCTTTTTCGTCGTTGATGATGCTTTTGTAGACGCTTTAACTGTTGTTTGCGCACTTGGTTTCGCAGTTTTAGTCTTAGTTATAACTGCCATTTTCGTAGTTGGTTTACGTGTTGATGTTTTTGGCGGTGTTGATTTGCTTTTTACTTTAGTAGTTTGTGCTAATAACTGTGGCTTCGCAGATTGTGCGCGCGTTACTTTTGATACTTTTTGTGGTTTTTTATTTGTTGAGACAACTTTTTTGTTAACCTTAGTTGGTTGCTTCTGTCTTTGCTTTTGTTTTGAAAAGTTTTGCGATGAAGGTTGTACTTTAGATTGTACTTTAGTACTTTTTGGTGTCACATGTGTTGAAGTAACATGTGCTCGTTTAGAAGGTGCCATTGTCTTTTGTAACGAAGCTTGATTGCGATTTGTTACCTTAGACGGCGTTTGTACCTTAGGCTGCGTTGCTATAACTTTATCTTTAGATACATTTATTGAGTTATTTTGTTGTCTAATGACCTGTTGTTGAGATGTTTGTTGTACACCTAAATGATCACTTTTAGTAGAAGCATGCGCTTCATTAAATTGAAAAAGATAAGATAAACACATCGTTATTAGAAAGACTACTAATATAAGTGAATATCTCTTTAATGTTACCCCTTTGTTCACTATACTCATCCTACTTTCATCATGTTTCAAATTAATAAATTTTAGCTTTGATTTATTATATACCTTAATTAATGTACCCCGCAATATTCATTTTTATAGTTTTTTAATTTTTAATAAATATTAAAATTATATAATATAAAAATGCCATCACTTTGATTTATAACAATTTATTCACACGTTCATAAATATACAAAAGACAGCTAGTAGAATTTAATCTGCTAGCTGCCTATTTTAATAAATATTTATGATTATTTAGACTTACTATTTTTTTGTTTTCTCTTTTGCAGATAAACGCCAAATACAATTGCCATTCCGACTATTATAAAGAATAGCGTATAAAACATAACATGAACCAACGTACCTAAAGACATTTCTATTGAACTCCTCTAATGCTACATTTCATTATCACCGTAACATTAATCCCTGCATAATTCTGTCTTCCTTCTATAGTGAGGTAAGACTTACCTCTTCTTCTAATAAATAAAGACCTCATGACTATCATCACGAGGCCTTGATATGAAGCATTAGTATTTTTTATCTTATATCGTATTATTCATTCTTAAGGGCTTTTTCAATCGCTTTAACGTTCTCTTTCATAAATGATTGGTACGTATTTTTGTCGTCATCTTGTTGTTTTGTATGTGAGCCCATATTGTAGAATTTAATTGTTTTTGCGTCAGTCTCTCTTCTAACTGTGTCGGCAACTTTGTTAGATACATTTTCTTCAGCTAAGATATATTTCATTTTATCTTCTTTAATTTGTTTAACAATATTTGTTAAATCTTTTTGGCTAGGTTCTTCAGCATTCATATTTTCAATACCTTCTTGTTTGAAGTTATATCTATCAGCTAAATAACCAATAGAGTCATGTGAAATATAAACTGTTTTACCTTCATTACCTTTAACTGCTTCTTTCATATCTTTATCGATGCCTTTTAAGTCTTTAACTAATTTATTATAGTTATCTTCATAGTAATCTTTATGTTTACTATCTTTCTTAACTAATTCATCTTTAATTTCTTTAGCAAATTTTTGACTAATCACAGGATCTAACCAGATATGAGGATCATACTTGCCATGATGATGGTGCTCATGCTCTTCGCCGTGTTCATGTTCTTCACCATGTTCATGCTCATGTTCGTCTTCTTCACCTTTTAATAAGTCACTATTTTTATCTAATGTTGATTCTAAAGATAATGTTTTATCTTTATCATTAATTGCTTTTGCAATTTTCTTAGCTACGGGATCTAAATTATCACCTGTGTATACGAATAAATCTGATTTGCCAATATCAACCATTTGTTTCTGACTTGGGTCATATGTATGTGGGTCTACTCCGTTTGGATAAACTGATTCAACATCAACATATTTACCACCGATTTGTTGCGCAAATGATTTAAGTGGGTAAACTGTCGTCTTAACTTCTAACTTACCTTTATGATCAGATGATTTATCACTATCACCTTTGCCACATGCTGCAAGTGATAATGTTAAAACAGCTACAAATAATAAAATAATACTTCTCTTAAACATGTACACATCTCCTAAATCAAAATAATTACGTTTTATTATTTACATTAATTCGTCTAATTGTCAATGATAATTTTTAAAATTATTAATGTTAGACATCGGTAATGCATTTAATCTCTCTTAATTTATTCATTTTTTGAAAATGTGTATCGATTTAGGTATACTTTTTAAATAGTAATAGTTACGATTTGTTTGTTGATTTATTTCCCTACTTCAATAACACTGTAAAATCGTAACGTTGGTATCTCATTCAAAGTTAGGAGTTTATTATGGAAATCATTATTGTTGGAGGTTTCTTAGGCAGCGGTAAGACAACGACATTGAACCACCTGATTACAGACGCCTTGGATCATAACTTAAAAACCGCATTAATTATAAATGAATTCGGAAAAATGAGTGTCGATAGTCAACTCATTCATCCAACTATTCCTATCAGTGAGATTGTAGAAGGCTGCATTTGCTGTGCTATGAAATCAAACGTTTCACAACAATTGCATGAAATATATTTAGAACATCAACCAGATCTTGTGTTTATAGAATGTAGTGGTATCGCTGAACCATTGGCCGTTGTTGACGCCTGTATAACACCTGTACTAGCTCCAATTACCACTATTAGAAGTATGCTTGGCATCATTGATGCAAAGTTGTACGAGAAGATAGAAACATACCCTAGAGATATTCAAGCGTTATTCTATGAACAGTTAAGTCATTGTTCTACGCTATTTGTAAATAAAATTGATATTGCTGATTTTAATCAAGTCGCTCGCTTATTAAGACATCTAGAGGTCATTAATGGAGACGCAAACATACAAGTAGGACAATGGGGAGAATTAGCGTTAAACACATTGTTAAACGTGAAACATTTAGATGCTAAACAAAGAGGTACACTCCATCACGCCATCAATCATCAGTTGATAGATACGCCTCGCTCACAAACAAAAGCAGATTTCATTGAAAGGTTAACCCAACTCCCACAACAAGTATACCGTGTGAAAGGATTTGTGCGTTTTACAGATAGTAAATTGATACATTTAGTTCAATACGCTGAAGGAGAAATCGAATTAACACCGATTCAATTCAAATCAGATGTTCCTTTGTATTTGGTAGCTATTGGAAAGCACTTAGATGATATCGAGTTAGACTTATAACACTAAAAAAAATCCAACACGATATCGTGTTGGATTGTCATATAAGCTTTTACTAAACAAAAGTAAAGTAAGCGCTAGTGAATGATAATGCCTTTATCCGTCGTTTCAATTGTGGCATTCTTCGGTGCTTTAATCATTTTCCAAACCCAGTAGAAATCGCCAGCGCAACATCCTGCATGAAATGTGGCAAAGAAGAAAAAGAGCCCCCGTGGAAACCACCCTAAAAATAACGTCACTATAAATAGCATTGTGATAATGACAAACGGTGCAATACTACTAATTAAAAACGTAAACGGTGTAAACGTCCCACCTGGTATCGCACAATAAATCATACCGCTAGCTGCCCCAAAGTAGACTTTATTCTTAGGTGAAAATAGTTTGAAAAATATCCCGTGAATACACTCATGAACAACAAACATAAGTACAATAAGAATAATCACGAATAATGCGTTAACTAACAAAGAATCAAAAAATTTAGGTGTATCCGAAAACTTCATAATAAAATAAAAAATGATACCGAAAACGACAAAGCTAATATATGAATATATAGCTAGTTTATTCGCTAATTTTTTATCTTCTAACAAGTTAATTTCTTCCAAACATAACGCCCCTTTTGAAAGTTTTGTTACTACAATCGTAATATGATTTCGTGAAGTTCACAATGCATCGTTGTTTCATTTTTGATTTATTTTACTTTTATTTTTATATTTATTAGCTGTGTAAAGTTGAATTTTGCTATTCGCCAATTGTTTAGGTATTTTCATATAATTTTAACTTTGCAACAGAACCAAATTTCATACATGATGACTTTATAACAACTTTACTCAACAATGTTTTTCAAATCACTATCACTCATGACTTATCATAATAAAAATAAAGCATCCTTCACTTTGCGATGAGGGATGCTTTATGAATTTTCACATAAAAAATGAATCTGCAGACTATTCTTTTTTATTCAATTCTTTATCAAGTTTTACAAGTGTTGGTTTAGGAATATGAATGCCTTCTTCACTAAAGTATTGTATGACCTCTTTACGAAGCAAACGTTGTCCTGGAAAATGCATTCCGGGCTTAACATGTGTTAAAAGTTTAATCACCATTTCATTGCCATCAACACTATCTAAACCAAGTAATTCTGGTGCGGATACAAATATGTCATATTTATTCTTTAATGTAGGTAAAAATCTTAATAATTTCTCTTCTATTACTTTATAATTCTCATTTGGAGAAATCGGTATCATCACAATAGGTGAAACATCTGTAGCAGAATAATTGACTATTTCACTAATCATACCATTAGGTAATGTATAAATTTCTCCAGTATCTGATTGTATACGTGTTGATCTTAAACCAATCGTTTTAACTGTACCTTCAGCA
This sequence comes from Staphylococcus sp. AtHG25, assembly GCF_003217445.1. Lineage (NCBI taxonomy): Bacteria > Bacillati > Bacillota > Bacilli > Caryophanales > Staphylococcaceae > Staphylococcus > Staphylococcus sp. AtHG25. The sequence continues at coordinate 322,806 of NZ_QJSN01000001.1, forward strand.
ATTGTTACCCCAGATGCATTAATTTGAACATAATCACTCACATCAAACTGTCCTTCAAATATAATAAAGAAACCAGTAATAATGTCTTTTACAATTGTTTGTGCTCCGAAACCAACGGCAACACCAACAACTCCAGCTCCTGCTAAAATTGCTGATACACTAATACCGAAACGTGAAAGTATTGACGTAAGGACAATAAACCATACGACATAACTTATTAAATTTTGAATCAATGTGGATAGTGTTTCACTTCTCTTAATTTTATGACGGTTCTTTTTCTTTTCATTAACGTTGAAAAATTTAGTAACTAACTTTCTTGATATCGCAATTACAATCATACCCATCAAGATATAAGCAAGTATAATTAAAAGATTAACCAAAAGATTTTGATAGAACTCTATTTTCATCATTGGCTCAAATAGTTTATATAATGTGTCCTTAAACTGACTCATAATAACAACATGACCTCCTATTGTTAAAACAATCATTATTTTCAATCTACAAATCTTTATAGATAATGAGCAGTAAGTCATTTCTAAATATAACACTTATAAATAAACAAAGCACCCTTCACTTTGTGATGAAGGATGCTTTATGAATTTCCATATAAAAAATTATCTTAAGACTACTGATTATTTTCAGTCACTTCCAGGTGTAATCATAAAACCATCCATCGAATAACCTTTGCCATTTTTTCAAACTTTTATTATTCGCATTTTCTATTTCATAACTGATTTTGGATATTGAGCTGGTTTCTTCAGAATTACCTTTTATATTATCAGGTTTTATTTGATAATCTGTTTGACTCATGATTCATCATCCTCGCTAGGAGTGAATTGTACTGCATCTGTAAAAAATATATCCTCTTCTTTATTTTCTACAAAAGTAAATTCTAAATTTTTAGAACCTACGGATGATCCTTTTAAGTCGCCATCTCCTTTTAACATTAACTTAGGGGCTTGATTGGTTGGAATATCATATCTTTTTCTTAATTGTTTCACGTTATAGTCATTATTATTCAATTGATATTTCGCAGAATAACTAGGAATATTAGGATTGTATGAAATATCCCCGTTTTTATAATCATTAATATCTTTAAAGTTGGCATATTGTACAAAAAATTTGAAGTTTTCTATTTCTTTTTTTAGTTTGTCATTAGGTATCGGCTTCGTTGGAATAATTTGATTGTGTTCCATTTTTACAGGATATCTCTTTTCATCATCTTTTAGTCTACCTTTACTGTCATCTGTTGTTTTCCTCACATAATAATAACCTTTAGTTGTTCTAGTATTGCGATTAATATATAGAAACATACCTCTAGATTCCATGTACTTACCTTTTGTTTCAATTGTCATGATAGATCCAACTATCCATGTCCCTTTATCCTTTTTATCAAACTCTTCATCACGATAACCCTCTTTATCATAAATTGGTGTACATTATATAAATCAACTTCTTAAACATCTACATATTACCCAACAATGAACATATAATACATTTAAGATGGAATTCAAATTTTATTTAACTTTCATAAATAATAAATAAAACCCGCCTCACTTACGATACGTTTCTGCTTATCGGTACGTGATGCGTTTTTTTCTCATTCCCCAATCCCATAGATCCACAAGAACACACAACATAGACAATTACCTATATAGATGTTAATCTATTTAACGTCTAGGAGGTTTATTTATGTCTTATAAAGAACTATCAACAATATTAAAAATTTTATCAGATCCAAGTAGGTTAGAAATATTAGATTTACTTTCTTGTGGTGAGCTATGCGCTTGTGACTTATTAGAACACTTTCAATTCTCACAACCTACACTAAGCCATCATATGAAGTCATTAGTAGATAACGAATTAGTTATAGTACAAAAAGACGGCAACAAACACATGTATCAACTTAATCATTCTATTTTAGACGACGTCAATAAAAATTTAACTATCATTAATACTTCTGATCAACACTGTATATGTAAAAATGTGAAATCAGGTGAATGTTAATGATGACAACTTTAGCAATTGTAATTTTTCTTTTAACTTTACTCTTTGTGATATGGCAACCGAAAGGTTTAGATATTGGTATTACAGCTTTAATTGGAGCTGTTATTGCTATTATAACAGGGGTCGTAAGTTTTTCTGATGTATTAGAAGTAACAGGTATTGTTTGGAATGCAACTTTAACATTTGTAGCTGTTATTCTTATTTCATTAATATTAGATGAAATTGGTTTTTTTGAATGGTCTGCGATACATATGGTCAAGGCCTCAAAAGGTAATGGCTTAAAAATGTTTATTTTTATCATGCTACTTGGGGCAATTGTAGCAGCATTTTTCGCAAATGATGGTGCAGCTTTAATCTTAACGCCCATTGTATTAGCGATGGTAAGGAATCTAGGATTTAATAAAAAAATGATTTTCCCCTTTATTATCGCCAGTGGTTTTATTGCAGATACTACATCACTGCCTTTAATTGTAAGTAATTTAGTTAATATTGTTTCTGCAGATTACTTTGATATTGGGTTTGTTGAGTATTTTAGTCGAATGATTATTCCTAATATATTCTCTCTGATTGCTAGTATTCTCGTCTTATGGTTATATTTCAGAAAATCTATACCTAAAAGGTTCGATACAGAAAATCTTTCAGATCCTAAAAGTGCAATTAAAGATCCTAAATTATTTAAGATTTCATGGATAGTATTATCCGTACTACTCATAGGATATCTTGTTAGTGAGTTTATTCAAATACCTGTGTCAATCATTGCTGGTATTATTGCTATTATCTTTGTACTGTTAGCTCGTAAATCAAAAGCAGTTCATACAAAGCAAGTGATTAAAGGTGCGCCATGGAATATCGTTCTATTTTCTATTGGTATGTACCTAGTTGTATTTGGTTTAAAAAACGTAGGAATCACAACAATTTTAGCTGATGTATTATCCAATATTTCAAGCCATGGACTATTCAGCAGTATTATGGGCATGGGCTTTATTTCAGCTTTTTTATCATCAATTATGAATAACATGCCTACTGTTTTAATAGACGCAATAGCGATTAGTCAATCTAGTGCTACAGGTATATTAAAAGAAGGTATGATTTATGCGAATGTCATAGGTTCTGATTTAGGACCTAAAATTACGCCAATTGGTTCTTTAGCAACATTATTGTGGCTACATGTCTTAACACAAAAAGGTGTGAAGATTTCATGGGGAACATACTTTAAAACTGGAATTATCATTACTATTCCAGTCCTATTTGTAACACTTTTAGGTTTATACCTTACACTAATTATATTTTAAGAAAAGAGGCTTTAATTATGGATAAGAAAACAATTTATTTTATATGCACAGGAAACTCTTGTCGTAGCCAAATGGCTGAAGGTTGGGGAAAGAAAATATTGGGTGAAGATTGGAATGTCTATTCTGCCGGTATTGAAACACATGGTGTTAATCCTAAAGCAATAGAAGCTATGAAAGAAGTAGATATTGATATATCAAACCATACGTCAGACTTGATTGATAATGATATTTTAAAACAATCAGATTTGGTCGTAACGTTATGTAGTGATGCAGACGATAATTGTCCTATTTTACCACCAAACGTTAAAAAAGAGCATTGGGGTTTTGATGATCCAGCAGGTAAAGAGTGGTCAGAATTTCAACGCGTTAGAGATGAAATTGGCAAAAAAATTAAAGAATTTGATAGTTAAGTAAAAAATTAATCAACGAAATACAAGGAGCTTTTTATGTATAAATATATAAATATATTTTTAGTTGCATTAAAACTTGGATTACTATCATTTGGAGGACCAACTGCCCACTTAGGTTATTTTTATGATGAATATGTTAAGAAAAGAAAATGGCTTGATGAAAAAGAATACTCAGATTTAGTAGCGCTATGCCAGTTTTTACCTGGACCTGCAAGCAGCCAAGTTGGTATTGGTATAGGTACTATTAGAGGAGGAATTATGGGAGGAATTATTTCTTTTATTGGTTTTACACTTCCTTCTGTGATTATACTTATGGTTTTTTCAGCATTATTTATTAACAATGACTCTAGTTTAACTTGGATCCAAGGTTTAAAACTAGTAGCTGTTGCCATTGTTGCCCAAGCCATAATAGGTATGGGTAAAAAATTAACAAATACTAAAAGTACCATTACATTGGCATTATTTGTTCTTATATTATCTCTAACAATCGATAATCTTTACATTCAAGTAATCGCATTATCTATTACTGGTATATATGGTCTTATCTTTTTAAAAGAAACCTCTACAGATATAAATAATTTAAGAGTGAAGACATTTAAATTACCTAAAATGTTAGGGTTTATTTCAATTTCATTATTTTTTTTACTATTAATTGTATTACCTATAGTTAGTTCTATGACGAATAATTTATGGCTCAGAATGTTCGATAGTTTTTATAGATCTGGTTCTTTAGTGTTTGGAGGTGGTCATGTTGTATTACCTTTATTAGAAAATGAATTTGTACCACAAGGTTTGATATCACCTGATAGTTTCATAACGGGTTATGCTGCTGCTCAAGCTGTACCTGGACCATTATTTACGTTCTCTTCATATATTGGCATGTCTATAGAAGGTATTGGAGGAGGAGTTTTGGCTACTATCGCTATATTCCTACCAGCATTTCTATTATTATTTGGAGTGTTACCATTTTGGGATGATATTAAATCTAACACTTATGCTGAAGGTTTTTTAAAAGGTATAAGCGCGGGTGTAGTCGGTATTCTTATCGCTGCATTTTATAATCCGATTTGGGCTTCAACTATTAAATCAGAATTAGATTTTGTTCTAGCTAGCTCATTATTCGTATTCCTGGTTTATTATAAATTACCTTCCTGGTCTATTGTGCTAATAGGCATTATAATAGGTATAATGTTTTACTAATCTTTCTCGTTCATAATCAAAGAATATATTTTATAAGTATAGTTATTAAAGTAACCATTATAAATTAAAATAATTGATTTCGTGTAATTATAGTACTTTATATCAATGTAAAAGATAGTAAAAAAGGCTCTATAATAAATTACTTATTGGGTGTAGATGTAGAATTATTTAATACATATCACTACGTTCATGAGCTAAGAAGATTATTAAAAGAAAATCAAATAGAGAAATTTAATCATAAACTCTTTTCTATTCATCTTTCAGATGTGTGTCCTAAATTACGCCCAGTCATTAGAACTTTCAGACGCTTAGCAGCTTTCATTGAAAATACTATGACATATTCTAACCTGACCAATGGTCCGTTAGAAGGAATTAATAATAAAATCAAACTCATTAAAAGGGTATCTTTTGGTTATAGAAATTATGATAATTTGCGTAATCGAATTATTATAACTTCGCGACTATTTGCCTCAACAACAAAAAAAGAGATTAAACAGCCTAAGGTTGCTTAATCTCAATATTTGGACTCATCAGTCCGATTTGACGTAGAGCCTAATAATCTAGACGAAGTGCTCCTCAGCACTTCGTCTTTGTTTTTGCCTCAAACACTCTACTTTCAAATTTAATATCTATGTATTGTCCTTTCGTCATTCAATAACACCCATCTAACGAACCTTTTCAACATACTAACAAGTCACAACTCAATGTGAATCTTATATTGTATGACGAAAGAACATCCCAAAATAAATATGAACGAGATAGCAATGGGATTGGATAACTTCAAGTGACAGAAGGATTACGCAAGCGTAATCCCGAAATCCCATTATTATTTATAAATAATATAAACAGAAAAGTAAATCGTACTGACATTTACAAATCCAAATCATATATGAATATATAGCTATATTTCCTGAGAAATGAGCGGGATAACAGGATTTCCTTGTTACACCAACATTTATCACGGGTTTTTGATTGGAATTTTATCATATTGTCAACGGGATCCGTAATAAATGACAAATCAAATATATCGATTTATATGTTACTCAAATATAATAAGTTTATTTTTATTATTATGATATACAAAATTAATGAATATTATATACTAGCAATTAATATTAAAACTATTTTTACCGCTATAAATACACAGAAATTATAGTTAAAAAGGTTTAATAAATATAAAAAAGATAAAATTACCCTTTAAATGTTTTTTATTTTTTGTATAATTATTGTATGTAACTAAAATAATTACATAATAAAGGGGTTATTAATTATGTTTATTCTTGCTACATCATTGTCAAGTCAAGTAAATCCTGATTGGCGAACTTATGTTATGCTTGCAGCTTATTTCTTTATTTTACTTATTATTGGGTACTATGGTTATAAACAAGCAACTGGGGATTTGAGTGAATATATGCTTGGAGGGAGAAATATAGGGCCTTACGTCACAGCATTATCAGCCGGCGCTTCTGATATGAGTGGTTGGATGATTATGGGATTACCTGGAGAAGTTTATACTACAGGTTTATCAGCAGCATGGTTAGCTATTGGATTAACTATCGGAGCTTATGTTAACTACATACTTGTAGCACCAAGACTTCGTGTATACACTGAAAAAGCGAATGATTCAATCACATTACCTAACTATTTTACACATCGTCTTAATGATAATTCTAATATTATTAAAATTATCTCTGGCGGTATTATTGTCGTATTCTTTACACTATATACTCACTCAGGTATGGTTTCAGGTGGTAAATTATTTAATACTGCTTTTGGTCTAGATTATCATACTGGTCTTATTCTAGTTTCGGTGATTGTTATTGCTTATACATTCTTTGGAGGCTATTTAGCTGTATCATTAACAGACTTCTTTCAAGGTGTAGTTATGCTAATTGCTATGATTATGGTGCCAATTGTCGCAATGATGCAATTAGGTGGCGTTGATGTATTTTCTCAAGCAGCAGATTTAAAACCAACTAATCTAGATTTATTTAAAGGTACTACTATTGTAGGCATTATTTCTTTCTTTGCTTGGGGGTTAGGTTACTTTGGTCAACCTCATATTATAGTGCGATTCATGTCAATCAAATCCGTTAGTCAATTAAAAACTGCCAGAAGATTTGGTATTAGTTGGATGGCTATTAGTTTAATTGGTGCTGTATGCGTAGGATTGATAGGTATTGCTTTTGTTCAAGATAGAGGAGTTAAATTAAATGATCCAGAAACACTTTTTATTTTAATGGGCCAAATTTTATTCCATCCATTGGTTGGTGGTTTCCTTCTTGCAGCAATTTTAGCAGCTATTATGAGCACAATCTCCTCACAACTACTTGTTACTTCTAGTTCACTTACTGAGGATTTCTATAAATTAATTAGAGGCGAAGAAGCTGCAAAAAAACATAAAAAAGAGTTTTTATTAGTAGGTCGATTATCTGTTCTTATTATATCAATTATATCTATTATAATCGCATGGACTCCGAATGATACTATACTTAATCTTGTTGGTAATGCATGGGCTGGATTTGGTGCTGCATTTGGTCCACTGGTATTACTATCTCTCTATTGGAAGGGATTAAGTCGTACAGGAGCTATTTCTGGTATGATATCAGGATCAGTTGTCGTCATTATTTGGATTGTTTTTGTGAAACCATTGGGAGAATATAATGACTTCTTTAATTTATATGAAATTATTCCTGGATTTTTAACAAGTTTGATTGTGACTTATATCGTAAGTCTTATAACCAAAAAACCGAGCAGAGATGTTGAAAATGAATTAGAAGAAGTTAAAAAACTTGTAAAAGAAAAATAACACTTTAACACTTAAAGAGGTAGAACAAGAAATCTTAGTTCTATCTCTTATTTTTTTATTTACAAATTTCATTTTATTGAAGTATATAGTCTTTATCAATTTCAATAACACTTATCTAATAAAACAGTCATTGTCTTAATTATTTCACAACTACATGATGCTTATATTGAAATTGCTAAAGAACATCCCACAATGGTTTTTTAACGGGAAATGAATGGGATTTGCAGATTCGATGAAGCAGAAAGATTGTGCAAGCACAATCCCAAAATCCCGTTATTTTTTATAAATAAATAATATATAGAGAGAAGCAGAGACACCACCTTATCATCAATACTTATAAATAATGAGTTGATTGTTCGTCAAAATGAGTGGGATTCCGGGATTTCCTTGTTATACCAACGTTTATCATGGGTTTTTGATTGGAATTTTATCATATTGTCAACTTATCGAGTAACTCATCGCTTTATTATTCATTCAGTATGATACGTTCAAAATCCCTTTACAAAGGGGCTAAAAACCCGCCTCACTTACGATACGCTTCTGCGTATCAGTTTATGATGCGGTTTTTAATTATATAATTTCAATTAATAAGGTAATGAACAATTTTTTGATAAATGTTATTCTTCTAAAATTCTTTTTAATTTACACACTAAAAAAATATTCTCCTTAACAATAATAAGTTATTTAAATTATTGATTAAGAAGAATATTTTTTATATTTATTTATTTCTCAATTTAGAACTAGATTTTTAGCGTGCTTCCAGTTCATTTCCTGTCATCCATTTATGATTTTTTACCATTTTATCGTTTTCAGTCGATTTATAATCAACTACATAAACAGTTGTCTTGTTTACATCATCTATTTTTGCTTCTGCACCTTTCATTCCAGGCATATGGTCAGCTTCTAATTTCACTGTATCACCTTTCTTAAATCCATTTTCTGGAGCATCGGCAACCTCTTCATTAACAACCCATTTATGATTACTTACCTTTTCATCCCCGTTGGTAGGTGTATAGCTTACGACATAAGCATATGTTTCATAAGCGCCTTTAACAGTAGCTTTTGCGTTTTTCATACCTGGCATGTGTCCTGCTGTGATAGTAACTTTGTCACCTTTTTTAAATTTACTATCATCTGTACTTGTCATATCGTCTGGAACTTTACTTTCACTTTTGTGTTCCATATGTTCTTCTTGTTTTTGATCTTTAGTATTTTTATCTTCTTCCTTTCCATCTGAACAAGCTGACAATACTAATCCTGATGCTAATATAATAAACCCTAATTTTTTATACATATTTAAAATTCCTTATTTATTATTTTGTTACTTTTACTTGTCCCATCATACCGCTATCTTCATGTTCAAGGATATGACAATGAAACATGAATATTCCGGTGTTTTTAAAAACAACTTCGATTTTGGCTTTTTGACCAGGTTCCAAAGATATAACGTCTTTTTTACCTTTCATATCTTTTGGAGGTGCCTTCCCATCTACTGAAACAACTTTAAATTGAGTACCGTGAATATGGAATGGGTGCTTCATTCCCCCCATTTTGTCTTTAACGTTTTCAATTTCCCAAATTTCCTTTTTATCTTTCTTTTGCGTTAAATCTATTCTATTAGGATCAAATTTTTTGCCATTAATAGTGACCTTATCATCCATACCTTCTAGTTTTATTCTCTTATCTATTTTGGTAGTTATTTCCTTATTATCACTTTTTTCTTTGTTATTTATTGGTAAAATCACAGTATTATCATTATCGACAAGGTTGACTTTACCATTTTTTAATTTAGATAAATCGACAATTATCTCCTTTCTTTCAGAGGGAGCTAAATTTATCTCTTTTAACTGCTGAGGTTTGTCTAAAAATCCCCCATCTGAAGCAATGTATTCAAAACTTTTATTATTACTTAATTTAAGATTTAAATCTCGAGCGTTAGAACCATTTAAAAGTCTTAAACGAACTTTTCCTTCTTTTGTTGTTAATTTAGGATTTACTTTCCCATTAACAATTACTGTATCACCTTGAGTACCATCTATATCTTTTGTTTCTGAATAATCTAATTTTTTTGATATAAACGTTTTATCCTGAATGATTATAGGTAAATCATTTTTTCCATACTCATTAGGATAATTATGATTTTTACCGTCCTCTATATATAATAGACCAGATAGTCCATTGTAAACTTGTTTAGCAGTATTTGGAGAAGGATGAGGATGATACCATAATGTAGCAGCTTCTTGTTTGACTTCAAATTTAATTATTTTTTCTTCACCTGGTTTTATAACTTGAGAAGGACCGCCATCTACTTTTCCATCAATTTCAAGACCGTGCCAATGAAATGTCGTATTTTCGTCTAAATTATTAACTAACTTAATTTTTACTTTTTCACCTTTTTTAAGTTTCAGAGTTGGTCCGAGCAGATTTCCATTATATCCTAAAGTTTCAGAAAAATTATCTTTATAAAATTCTGTCTTTCCCTCCTGTGCATTTAATGTATAATTCTCATATCCATTTTTATCTTTTTCAGATTTTAAAATTTCCGGAAAAATTATTTCATTTATTCCTTTTGAGGAATTTAATTTTTTTCTTTCATCGTGTCCTTCCATATCCATTTCATCATTTTGTTTTTGTTTATCTTCTTCCATATTCATATTGTGCATACTTTCTGCCAATACATTATGAGGTCTTATAAGTAATATTGAAAACAAAATAATAAAAATCGTAAATATATTTTTACTCATAGATTTGTATTCCCCTTTTATTTTAATTTTAATGTAAAAGCATTAATTGCTACGATGACTGTACTTAAAGACATCAGTATTGCACCTATAGCTGGTGATAATATTAAACCAATAAAAGCTAATAGACCGGCGGCAAGAGGGACTGCTACAATGTTATATCCAGCACCCCACCATAAGTTTTGCACCATTTTTCTCATAGTATTATTTGAAAGGGTCAAGAAATGAATAATATCTGATGGATTACTTTTAACAAGTATGATATCACCTGAATCCACTGCAACATCTGTGCCTGCACCAATTGCTATACCAATATCGGCTCTTATAAGACTCGGCGCATCGTTGATACCGTCTCCAACCATCATGACTTTTTTACCGTCACTTTGATAATCTTTTATAATGCTTTCCTTATCTTCTGGCATGAGTTGTGCGTGGACATCACTAATACCTAATTCTTTTGCGACAGCGTGTGCCACTTCGTTATTGTCACCTGTAAGCATGACTGGTGTAATATTTCTTGACAGTAAATCAGCTACCATTTGTTTTGAGCTTTCTTTAATTTGATCTCCTTGAGCAATCATACCAATGACTTGTTGATCCTCAATTAAATAGCTGATTGAATTACCTTGTTGAGCTAATTTAGTAAACAAGTCATTGTCATAATTAAGTTTATGTTTATCAAGATAAGAGACATTTGTTATTTTATATGTTTTATCATCAATTAGACCTTCTAATCCGACACCTGGAATATTATTAACGTTTTGTGGATTAGTAAATGAAACATTTTTACTTTTCGCAAAATCAACAATACTTATAGCTAATGGGTGATTAGATTGACTTTCTAATGAGGCAAAAAGGCTTAATATAGTATCATTGCTTAATCCTTCTTTAAAACTTTCATAATGATTCACAGAAAAGTTACCCTCAGTTAAAGTACCAGTTTTATCCATCATTACATAATCGATATGTTGAGCTATTTCTACAGACTCTCTATTTTTAATAATTAAACCATTATGTGCACCAATTGAAGTAGAACGTGCAGTGACTAAAGGTATTGCCAATCCTAAAGCATGTGGACAAGCAATGACTAACACAGTTACAAGACGTTCGAGTGCAAAATCAACATCATTTTGAATGAGCATCCAGACAATAAAAGAAATCACGCCAACAATTACAGCAAAGTAGAATAAATAACCCGCTACTTTATCAGATAACAATTCAGCACTAGATTTATCATTTTGTGCTTGATTAACAAGTCCCATAACTTGAGAAAGATATCCATCTTCTCCCACAGCTGTAACCTTGACTTGTATTGTTCCAGACCCGTTAATAGAACCCCCGATGACGTTGTCATTTTGATTTTTTTGTACTTTTTTAGATTCTCCAGTGACTAGGGATTCATCTATAGATGTTTGTCCTTGAACGATAACACCATCTGTTGGAATGCTTTCTCCGGCTTTTACTTCGACGATATCATCAGTCATGATGTCTGATATTTTAACTTCTTCGCGTTGGCCATTATCCATAACTTTAATAGCACTATTAGGTAACAGTTCTGCCATTTTCTTTAAAGCATCTCCAGCATTTCCGACAGCATTCATTTCTATCCAATGTCCTAATAGCATAATTAAAATTAAGGTTGCTAATTCCCAGAAAAAGTCCATTGTATGACCAGTTGCACTACTAAAGTTATTAATATAAAAAGCATACAAGCTATAAATATAAGCTACTGAAATACCTAGGGCAACTAAGGTCATCATACCTGGTTTTTTTGTAGCAATTTCATCTTTACCACCAGACAAGAACGGTTTACCACCATAAAAGAATAAAATTGTACTTAATATTAACACTACCCATTCAGAACCTGGAAATGTGAATTGAAAAGGTAAGTTAACACCCATCAGTGGCGATAAAAGAATGATAGGTATTGCAAAAATTAATGAAACAAAAAACTTAACTTTAAAATTTCCATGATGATGTGCATGGCCACTATGATGATGTGAGGCATGGTTATCATGATGCATTTGATTGGAATGATTCATGTGATTTTGATGATTATGCTCTTCACCATTATTATTCAAATTAACCCCTCCTGATGAAAATGTTATAGTAAAGTTACTTATACTATAACACATACCCCCCCGCGGTATAAATAGATTTGATTTATCTCCATTTATGGATTTATTTATATCATTCCGAAAATGATGTCTACACGTCCTACAATAGACCTTGTCATCGATGTTTAAAACAAGATTTTAATTAAACGATTTCATCTGAACTATCGCATGACAATACATTCTGACCAATGTTAGCATTAGCAAATTTTCCTTAACTGAAACGAAAGAACGACAAATTCCATACTATTACATTGGAAGGTTCTGTTGCAAAGTTGAATTTATAGTATAATTTTAACAAAAAGGAGTCTTCTGTATGAACTATTTCAGATATAAACAATTTAACAAGGATGTTATCACTGTAGCCGTTGGCTACTATCTAAGATATGCATTGAGTTATCGTGATATATCTGAAATATTAAGGGAACGTGGTGTAAACGTTCA